>VBEF01000017.1:92728-108131 GCA_005881275.1 Chloroflexota bacterium | reverse complement strand
GGTCACCGGCGCGACGGCGTTGAGCCTCGGCTTCGTGGGCATCGCGTTCTCCTCACTCTTCAGGCGGACGCTGCCGGCAACCGTCGCCGCGTACGGCGCCGCCTTCGTCTTGCTGCTTGGCACGTACGTCTACGGCTACTTGTTCCCCGTCGACATCGACCCCAACGCAAACGTGGTCACAGCGCCTCCGGCGATAACGCTGGTCAGCCCGGTCATTCCGCTCATCACGATCGCGACCAACCAGCCGGTCTCCGGCTACGGCACCCGTTACACGCAGACCCAGCTCTCGAAATTGAGCTCAGGCGGCAGCTACTGCGCGCCGACCGTCAACGGCGGCGTCATGTGCTCGTCCACAGGTCCGGTCTACCCGTCCTCTGGGAGTCAGAGCCCAGGAACCACCCTCCACACCGGCCTGTTCAACGGTTGGCAGTACTGGCAGGCAAGCATCGTTATGCAGCTCATGATCTGCGCCGTGGCGCTCGCCTTCAGCGCGCTCATCCTGCCGCCGGTCCGCCGTTTCCACCTCCGGCGCCGCCGCGCCCCCGCACCCACACCCGCACCCGCACCCGCACCATCGTGAGACGGCAATGAGCTCGCTCGAAGCGATCGCTCGCGAGCTGCGATGGTCGGCGGTGCGCGCGAGCGCGGTGCGCTACCTGCTCCACGCGATGCTGGGGGCGTCCGCCTGGATCCTCGCCGTCGTGCTCGTCGCCAGGTTCGTCCCCATGGAGCAAGCGCTGCGCGTGGCTGCGCTGGGCGTGCCGGTCGCGTTTGCAGCGGTGGCCGTGGCCTGGATTGCCGCCCGCCCAAGCTCACCGGGCTTGATGCGCACCGCGGATCTGCAACTCGGCTTGAAGGAGCGCCTTTCGACGGCATGGGAACGGCGCCTCGAGTCCGGCCCGATGGATGGTGCGCTCCGGCGCGATGCGCTCGAGAACGCTGCGCGGGCGAGGCTCACGGCCGCGTATCCCGTCGGGCTGCGGCGCGGCGAGATCCTGCTGACGGTGGCCGTGGCTGTCGCGGCGATCGGCCTGGTGCTGCTGCCCAACCCGATGGACCAGCTGATCGCGCAACGCCGCGCCGACAGCAAAGCCCAGACCCAGGCCGCGGCCACAGTCGCGGCGGCGCAGAAGCAGCTCGCGACGGCGACAACACCTCCACAGGTCGACCCGCAGGTGCAAAAGATCTTGCAAGACGCCCGTGCCAAAATCGCCGCCGCGCCCGATCCGCGGGCGGCGCTGCAGACAATCACGCCTGCGGAGCAGAAGCTGCTCCAGCTCTCCGACCCGCAAACGCCCGCACGCGCGAGCAGCGCGCAAAACCTGGCGAACGCACTGGCCGCCACCAACTCTGGTCGTGCCACGAGCCAGGCGCTCAACGCGAGCCCGTCGCAGGGAGCGCGGTCGCTGCGCGATCTCGCGTCGCAGCTGCAGAGCCTTTCGCCCCAGGATCGGGCTCAGCTGGCAAGCGCGCTCGCGGCCGCGGCCCAGCAGGCCAAGGACCCACAAGAGGCCGCGTCGCTGCGCCAGGCCTCGACCGCGCTTGCGGGCGGCGACCTCAGCGCGGCGACGCTCGCATTGAACGATGTTGCCGGCCAGCTGGATTCGCTCCAGCAGCAGCTCAACAACGACCAGGAGATCGCCGCCGCGCTCAACGGGCTCGAGGCCGCGCGACAGCAGCTGGCGAGCCAGGCCGATCGCGACGCTCGGCAAACCAACCCAGGCGCGGCTTCAGGGTCGCCGCGGGCGGGCGCGAGCGGGGGTGACGGCGGCACAGGCACAGGCACTGGCACCGGCAACGGCAACGGCAGCGGCAGCGGGAGCGGCACTGGGAGCGGGAGCGGCGCTGGGAGCGGGAGCGGCGGGTCCGGCGGCCATGGTTCCAGCGGCTCCGGCGCGGGCCAGGGCTCGGCGGCGCAGAGCACCGAGCGCCTCTACGTCCCGGCGGCGCCGCTGCCAGGTCAGTCCGAAAACGATCCGGCCCCTCTGGGCCCCGGCCAGGACGTGCCCCTGACGCCGTACACCCAGGTGATCCAGACGTACGAGCAGACGGCGCTCGATGCCGCGAACCAGAGCCTCATCCCCGGTAGCGAGCGCGACCTGATCAGGGCGTACTTCTCGAGCCTGGGCGAGACTGCCGGCAAGTGATCGCTGAAGAGCCGCGTCTCGATCCTGGCCGCGTGACCGAGCTCGCCCGAAGCCTCGAGGCCGAGCTCGCGCGGCTGATCGTCGGTCAGAAGGATCTCGTCCGCGACACCGTGATCGCGCTCATCGGGGGCGGCCACACGCTGCTCGAGGGCGTACCCGGCCTGGGCAAGACGGTGCTGGTGCGGTCCTTGGGCCAGGCGCTCAAGCTGAGCTTCGCCCGCATCCAGTTCACGCCCGACCTCATGCCGGCCGACATCGTCGGGACGAACGTCATTCGCGAGGAGAAGGGCCGGCGCGATTTTCAGTACCAGGCGGGCCCGTTGTTCGCGAACCTGGTCCTGGCGGACGAGGTCAATCGCGCGACACCCAAGACACAGAGCGCTCTGCTCGAGGCCATGCAGGAACGCACGGTGACGGTCGGCACCGAGACCCGCGCCCTGCCCATCCCCTTCTTCGTCCTTGCGACACAGAACCCGATCGAGCTCGAAGGCACGTACCCGCTGCCTGAGGCGCAGCTCGATCGTTTCTTCTTCAAGTCGATCGTGCCGTTTCCCAGCGAGGAGGAGCTGCTGGAGATCGCTCGGCGCACGACCGGCAACACGACGCCGAAGCTGAACGCGGTCGCTGATGCGGACGCGATCCTGGCCGCGCAGGAGGTGGCGCGCGAGGTGCCGATCGCGGAGCATGTGCTGGCTTACGCGGGCAGGCTCATCTCCGCAACGCATCCCAATCGCACCGAGCTGGAGAGCGTGCGGCGGTACGTGCGGTTTGGGGCGAGCCCTCGCGGCCTGCAGACGCTCGTCCTCGCAGGCAAAGTGCGCGCCCTCCTCGAAGGCCGATACAACGTGGCGTTCGACGACCTTGTCGCGGTCGCGCGCCCGGCGCTGCGCCACCGGATTTTCCTGCGGTTCGAGGCCGAAGCCGACGAGGTGAGCACCGACCGGCTGATCGACGAGATAGTCGAGAAGACAGACAAAGCCAAAGCTGCGGGTTAGACGTGGCTGCTCTGCTCGAGCCGCCGCTGCTGCGCCGACTCGAAGCCCTCGCGGTGCTCGTGCGGCGGGCGGTCAAAGGCCAGATGGGAGGCGAGCGGCGGTCGGTCAGCCGCGGACGCTCGCCGGAGTTCGCCGACTTCCGCAACTACACCCCGGGCGACGACTACCGGCTGATCGACTGGAACGCATACGCGCGTCTGGATCGTTTCGTGCTACGCCTCTTTGTCGCCGAGGAGGAGCTGCCGCTGAGCCTGTTCGTCGACCTCAGCGGCTCGATGGACTGGGGCCGGCCGAACAAAGCCGCGGTCGCGAGGCGCCTCGCCGGCGCGATCGCCTATGTGGCTCTCGCCTCGCTGGACCGCGTGCGCCTGACCGTGTTCGCCGAGGGCCCGACCTCAGGCGGTGCCCCGTATCGCGGCCGTCATGCGGCGCAGGAGCTGTTCGCGCGAATCCAGTCTTTTCCCGCCGGCGGCCCGACCGACTACTCGCGCCTGGTCTCTCCGATCACGCGGCAGCGGCCCGGGATGACGGTGGTGATCACCGACGGGCTTGGCACCTCGCCTGTGGAGCCCGCGATCAGGGCGCTGCATCATGCGCGTCAGGAAGGCGCGGTCCTTCAGCTTCTCGCGCCTCAGGAGATCTCCCTCGAATGGACGGGCGACGCGCGCTTGAAGGACGCCGAGACCGGCGTCGAGCGGGAGTTCACCGCGACGCCGGCGACACAGGCGGCCTACAGGACGGCGCTGGCGCGGAGGACCGATGAGATCGAGCGAGCCGCCGGGCGCCACGGACTTCGCTTCGCGCGTCTGACCTCGGATCAGCCCATCGAAGACATGGTTCAGAGCACGCTGCGCCAGGTGGGGTTGCTCGGGTGACCTTCCTCGCGCCGCTGGCGGCCGCACTTGCGATCACCCTCCCTGCGATCGTCGCTCTGTACTTCCTGCGAATCCGCAGGCCGACCCGAATCGTGCCGGCCCTGGATTTGTGGCCGGACCAGATCCGCGACCGCCAGGCCAACGTGCCGTGGCAGAGGCTGCGGTTCAGCTGGCTGCTCCTGCTTCAGCTGCTGGTCGCGGCTGTGCTGGTCGCGGCGGCGGTGCAGCCTGCGCTTTCAGCCAGCGCAAGCCTGGCGCCCCACACCATCGTGCTGATCGACGCGTCGGCGTCGATGCAGGCAAAAGACGTGGAGCCTTCGCGTCTTGACGAGGCCAAGCGCCAGGTCGGCGCAATGATCGATCAGCTCGGACCTCAGGATCGGATGACGCTCATCGCCGTGCAGTCGACGGCGCGGATCGTTGGCTCCGGATCCGGCGACCACGACGCGCTGCACCGAGCGCTGAACGCGATCGCGCCGGCGAATGGCCCCGCCGACCTTTCGGCCGCCCTGTCGCTCGCCTCCGGCATCGTGCGGGCGGGCGAGGAGTCGCGCGCGTACCTGTTCAGCGACGGAATCCTCGAACCCCTTCGCACATCCTTCGCGAACGGCCTGCCCTTCCCGATCGAGTACCGCCGCGTCGGTGTTTCCGGGGAGAACGTGGGCCTCACGTCCCTTGTCGTGCGCGCCGGCGCGCAGTCGCGCGCCGCGTACCTCCGCGTCCACAACTTCGGCCAGCAACCACGCTCGTTCACTCTCGAGTGGCGTTCCGACGCCGGTTTGATCGATGTCCGTTCGGTCAGCCTCGCGGCCGGCCAGGCCGAGGACCTCGCCCTTCCTGTGCCGGACGCCGCGAACACGGTGACCGCCCGGATCGAAGCCAAAGACAACTTCAGGCTGGATGACAGCGTGACCGCGGTCGCGCGCGCGCCGCGTGCCTTCCACGTTTTGCTGGTCACGCCCGGCAATGTCTTCCTCGAGCAAGCGCTGCGGCTGAGGACTGACTTTCAGCTCGATGTCATAGCGCCCGCCGCGTATCGGAGCTCGACGTCATACGCGATGACCGTCTTCGACCGCTATTCACCGTCCGCGATGCCTGATGCGCCGTTCGTCATGGTCGACCCTCCGGCCGGAAGCCCGCTCGCCGGCGGCGCCCAGGTGGGCATCGGACGCGTACGCGCCTCCGACGCCGGCGATCCTCTGCTGAACAACGTGTCGCTACAGGACGTGCACATCGCAAAGAGCCAGGACATGCGTGCATCGACTTTCGGCCGCGCGCTGATCACCAGCTTGCAGACGCCGCTGGTCTTGGTCCGCGACGCTCCCTTCAGGCAGGTCCTTGTCGGCTTCGACATCCACGACTCGGACCTTCCTCTCCGCATCGGATTCCCGGTGTTGATGCAGAACCTGAGCGAATGGATGCTGCCTCCCTCCGTGCCGAGTCGGAGCTTCCATCCAGACGAGACTGTGACCATCGTCCCGGAGAACGGCGCGAAGACGGTCACGGTTGTGCGTCCCGACGGCAGCCGCCGCCAGCTTGCGACAGGTTCGATCGCCACGTTTGCGGATACCGATCTGCTCGGCGTCTACATGGTCGAGCAAACGGTGTCCGGCAATACCGATCGCTCCTGGTTTGCGGTCAATCTCTTCTCCGACACCACTTCGCAGCTGGTTCCCGTCGACCGCCTCGCCCTTCCGCCATCGAAGGTTTTCTCCACGGCCCAGACGAACCACCGCGGCTTGATCCAGGTGTGGCCTTGGATCGCGCTGCTCGCCCTCGTTTTGGTGCTGGCCGAGTGGCTGGCCTTTCACCGTGGGCTTTGAGCTGACGCGTCCGCTCCTCCTCGGAGCGGGCGCCTTCGCGCTGGTGGCTGTGTTCTTCACGTGGTCACGCCTGGCCCCGCCGCTGGCGCCGGCGCGCGCGCGCCTCTCCCTGGGACTGCGGGTGGTGATCGTCCTCCTCCTGACCGGAGCGCTCGCCGGCTTCGAGCTTCAAACGTCGCCTCCCGAGCAATCCGTGATGGTCCTCGCCGATCTGTCGGCGAGCACCCAAAGCGCTGTGGACCGGGAGACCGCGATGGTGCGCCAGATCCTGGCCCAGCGGCACGGGAAAGACCGGGCTGGTGTTGTGAGCTTCGGCCGCGATCCCCAGCTGGAGGTCAACGTTGGCACCGACCCACAGTTCCCGGAGTTCGAGAGCCGGCCGAACGCGAACTACACGGATCTCGCCTCCGCTCTGCAGCTCGCAGGCTCGATTCTGCCTTCCGACACGCGGCGTCACATCGTGATCGTCAGCGACGGCCGAGCGAACCTGGGCGACGCGATCGCCGAGGCAAGGCTGCTGCACGCAGAAGGTGTGCGTGTCGACGCGGTCGCCCTGTTGGTGCCGGTCGGCTCCGAGGCTCGAGTCGACCGGCTCGATGCTCCAGGCACGATCAACCAGGGCGAACAGGCCCACGCGCAGGCTGTTGTCGTGAGCAGCGTCGCGACGACGGCGACCGTGCGTTGGTACATCGACCGCTCGCTGCTGAGCACGGCGCAGGTGGACCTGGCGGCCGGCGAGACGTCGCTGTCACAGACATTCAAACCTGCAGGGACCGGGTTCCACAGCGTGCGAATCACCATCGACCCAGTCCTCGACACGTACGCGGAGAACAACGTCGGCGAGGCGTTGATCCAGGTCGTCGGCCCGCCGCGCGTGCTGATCGTGGAGCAGTCTGCCGGTGAAGCGGCGAACCTCGAGTCCGCCCTGGCCTCGACGGGGATCCCGTCGACCACGATCCTGGCCGGCCAGATGCCGAGAACTGCAGCAGACCTCGCCGCGTATCAGTCGGTCGTCTTGCTGAACGTCCCCGCGGCAAGCCTCGGCGTAGACGGCATGGCGCTGCTGCAGGCGGCGACGCGCGATCTTGGCCTGGGTCTCGTCGTGATCGGTGGCACGGAAAGCTATGGACCCGGCGGCTACGCCGGCACGTCTCTCGAGGCGACCCTTCCCGTCCAGATCGAGCTTCCGCAGAACATGCAGAAACCGCCAGTGGCGGTGATGCTCGTCCTGGAGACGACCGAGTCGACCGAGGGCGACCAGGTGCTCCGTGGCGCGGCCAACGCGCTCATCGACCAGCTGACCCCACGCGATTTCGTTGGAGTCACCAACGGCGTGGGCGGCCACATCGTGGTTCCCCTCACGCAGCTCACAGACAAGTCGAAGATGAAAGCCGATATCGCCGGGATGAACCTGGGTGACCCGCCAGGCTATGGAGCCGACCTCAACGCGGCCGCGGCGCAGCTGGACAAGAGCAAGGCCTCCCTGAAGCACATCATCCTGCTCGGCGACGGCGACGCGACCAGCGACAACTATCAGCCGATCGTCGAAGCCCTTTACAAGAAGGGCATCACCGTCTCAACGGTGGCGGCGGGATCGTTCGGCACGGATCCCCTGCTGATGAGGCGGATCGCACAGTGGGGCCACGGCCGCGCCTACGTGAGCAACAGCCCGCGCGACGTGCCGCAGATATTTCTCAAGGAGACAAGCGAGGCACTCAAGCCGTGGATCGTCGAGGGCAACGTCGTCCCCCACCTCGCCTCGCTGCTCGAGGCTCTGCCTGGAGTGCCCGTCAACGCGTTTCCGACATTGAGCGGATATGTCGCCACGACCCCGCGCGCAGCCGCGGACGTGATCCTCCAGAGCCCGACCGGCGATCCGCTGCTCGCGACGTGGGAGTTCGGGCTGGGGCGCGTGGTGGCGTGGACGAGCGACGCGCAGGGCCGCTGGACCGCGGGTTTGCTTCGGTGGCCGAGCGCGAACCGTTTCTTCGGTGACATCGTCCGCTACACGCTGCCGCAGGCGGGCGACCCCGCCCTGCAGATGGAGACGCAGGTCCGGGGCGACCACACGCACGTGCTGGTCACCGCTCCGACCTATTCGGGCGCCGTCGTCGCGATCAGCGCCATCACGCCGGACCTCTCGGCCCGCGAGCTCACGCTCGCCGCGACGGGGCCGGGCAGATTCGAAGGCGACCTGGCGGCGGACCAGGTTGGCAGCTATCTCCTCCATGTCACCCAGTCCGCGGGCGGCGCCGTCAAGCACACAAGCACCTTCGGTGTCGTCGTGCCTTATTCGCCCGAGTACCGCGAGCTCGGCACCGACCTCAACAGCCTCCGCGCGGTGGCCCGGGCGGGTGGCGGCACCGTGATCACCGACGTGACGCAGGCCTTTCGCGTTCTCGTGCCGGAGGCGCGTGCGGCCCTGGCGCTGGACGAGCTGCTGCTGGTCCTCGCGATCATCCTCTTCCCATTTGACGTCGCACTTCGGCGGCTGATCCTGCGGGTCGAGGACGTCCCGGCATGGCGGGCGGCGTTCAAGCGCAAGCCGGCGCGGGCGATCGCGGCTGAAGCAACCGTGACCCGACTCAAGGAACGGGTGGCCGGGGTCAGATCCGCCCGGGCCGCGAAATCGGCGCCGAGTGAACCCGAACCAGAGAAGACGATCGAGGAGCTTCGCGCCCGCCGCCGGCGCTAGCGCTAAGCCAGCTGCCTGGCCTCGGCCTTGCGCAGGAACTCCATCCCCTCCTCGACCGAAGGCACCCTCAGCAAGTTTTCCGTCGCGAACTGCTCGCCGACTGGGCTGCCGGCGGCGCGGACTCGACGTGCCGCTTCTTCCAGGTCGTACTCCGTGCGCCGCGCCCGCACGCCTGGGCCGAGCATCGTCCAGTACGCGCCGGGTTCTCCGTATGGCATGCCGACGCTCCCCGCGTTGACGACGCGGATGCGGTCGACGTGGCGGTCGAACTGCATGTGCGTGTGCCCGCACACGACCACGTCAGCCTCGACCGTCGACAAATGCGCGCGCATTCGCTCGAGAGGTGTCTCCTTCGTCATGACGTCGACATCGTTGCGCGGCGTCGCGTGGCAGAAGACAACGCGGCCGAGGCCATCGATATCGTCGATGGCCACAGCGTCCTCGAAGGCCGCGAGAAAGTCGCGCTGATGCCGGTCGAGCAGTTTCGCGCACCAGCCGGCAAAGGGCCCTGGCATCGGCGAGGGAGGCTTTCCATCGAACTCATCGATGAGCCCGCGGTCCGCGTTGCCGCGTACAAAGCGGGCGCGCGGCAGGGTCATCAGCAGCGCTATGGTCTCGGCCGGCATGGGCCCCGAGGCGACGTCACCGCACGACACGATCAGGTCGGGTTTCTCGTCCTCGACCTCGCGGAGCACCGCCTCGAGCGCAGGCAGATTGCCGTGGATGTCCGAAAGCGCGGCGACCCGCAAGCTAACGCTGGGTGTCTTGCATCCGCCGCGTCTGCGCTTCCGCCGACGCGTGGTCCGGGTACGGTCCGTCGAGCCTCACGCCTTCGGCCTGTCCGTTCTCATCGAGCTCGGCGCTGACGACGTACCACCGCTTGCCCAGGTGGAGCACACCGTGGTGCAATCCGGCGGTCCAGCTCTTCGGCGTGATGCCGACGCGTTCGCTCAAGCCGAAATCAGTCTACGGGCGTGCGTCGTCGGGCGACGGCCGCGATCAGGGCCAGCCCGCCGAACACGACGGCGAGAACCATGCCCAGGATCATCAGCGGCGCGCTCAATCCGTACCGGATCGAACTCAAGAGCACTACCCCTCCGCCAACGCAGAGGCCGAGCCCGACGCCCCACAGCCAGGGTCGCGTCATAGACAGGAAACGCGCGGCGAGGGCCATACGTCACAAAAAAAGTCAAAAAATGTGTCACACGGGGCACCGGATAGCCTTTGCCGGTGGACGAGGCGCCGGTCGGAATCTTCGATTCTGGAGTTGGAGGCCTCTCCGTGATGCGCGAGATCCGCACCGCGCTGCCCGGCGAGTCGATCTACTACGTCGCCGATTCAGCCAACGCCCCGTGGGGAGACAAGCCGCCCGACTTCGTTCGGGAGCGGGGCCTGAAGATCGGCCGGTTCCTGGCCGGCGAGGGCGTGAAGGCCATCGTCATCGGCTCCAACACCGGGACGGCGGGATCCGCTGAAGCGCTGCGGAGCGCCATGACGATCCCGGTCATCGGGATCGAACCTGGGATCAAGCCCGCCGTCGCCGCCACGAAGACCGGGGTCGTCGGCGCGATCGTCCCTGCCGCGGTGAGCGAGTCCGATCGGCTCGCATCGCTGCTCGATCGCTTCGGCACGGACGTGCGGGTGATCATCCAGCCAGTCCCGGGGTTGGTCGAGCACATAGAGGAGGCCGACCTCGACGGGGCGGAGCTGAAGCGGATGGTCGAAGGCTACGTGCGGCCCATGCTCGAAGCGGGAGCGGACACGATCGTGCTTGGCTCCACCCATTACGTCTTTCTGAAACCGGTCCTCTCTGAGCTGGCCGGACCGAACGTCTCCTTGATCGAGACGGGCGCCGCCGTCGCGCGGCAGCTCGCGCGCGTGCTCGATGACCGCCATTTGCGTGCCGGCGGTTCAGCGGGCGGCGAGCGCTTCTGGACGAGTGGCGACCCACAGCGGTCGACTCGTGTGATCTCCGCCCTTCTCGGTCGTCCGGTCGCCGTGGAGAAGCTGCCTGTCCTGTAGATGCCGACGCAAGAGGCGCCGGCCCGTCAGCTCCACTTTGCAAAAACCTTACCCGCCGCACAGCAATTTCTTGGCGTCCGCGCAGCAACCTCCGAGGCGTGCCGCGCAGCTTTCCTCGTGTGGTTCGTCTATCTGTTGCGCTCGCGGCCACGGCCATCGCGCTCATTGCCCTGGCGCCGGTTGGTAGCGAAGCCCACGCGACGACCACGAGCGAAAGCCGCAACATCAGCCTGAGCCTTCTCGCCCCGACGGTGACACCCGCATCGACTGTCGCTCTGAGCGAGCTGGTCCAGGTGCTCAACGATATGGCGGCGCGGAGCCCGGTCACCCTGACTGCTGCCGTCGAGATGCTGGTCGCGGCCAGCGGCGCCTCGGTAGGAGTGACGCTGATCGAGCTGGGAGGCCCGGCACCACTCGTGTGGTCGTTCAACGGAAGCGGTGTGTTTACCGCGGCGAGCACCTACAAGCTCGTCGCTCTGATGATGGAGGCACAGAACATCGCGGCCGGAAGGACAAACGCGAACGGCCTCGTTTGCTTCGAGGACACCGACTACGAGGCGGGGTGGTACGACGACTACGAGAGCGGTGCCTGCTTCACACGCAATGAGCTCGCGCGCCGGGCCGGCCTCCTTTCGGACAACACGGCGGGCCACATGCTGGTGCGCGATGTCGGCGGCGCGAACGCTGTCAACGCGTGGGCCGCGTCGCTCGGAGCGAAGAAATCCATCTTCTTCACCGATAACACCACCTCGTCTGACGACCTCGCGGTCCTGTGGGCGGCCGAGGCGAGCGGCAGCCTCGGCGGACAGGCGGCGCAGTCTTGGCTCTATCCCTTCCTGACATCGACCAAGACGGAGTCAGGCATTCCCGCCGGCGTCGGCGGGCAAAGCGCCGTGGTGCACAAGACCGGTACGTTGGACGAGGTCGACAACGACGCTGCGCTGGTCGTCTCCGGGCCGAACGGGCCTTACACGCTGACGGTGATGACCGACGGTCTCGGCGAAGATTCGGCCTGGCAGCTCATCGCGTCCATCTCGCAGACGGTATGGAGCTTCGAAGGGGCACGAGCTAAGTGACGGGCCGCGCAAGCACCATCAAATAAGACGAGTCAAGCTCGAGGCGCCCATCCCTCGAGGCGTTCATCTCTTCCATCAGCCTCCGTGCATCGCGCTGAAAGTCGAGATAGCGCTCGGCCGGGAGCGTCATGCGTAGCGCAATTGTCGGCGCGTTGGTGCGTTCCCAGAACTCCATGCCCGCGTCGACAGAGTCGAATCTCATGGTCAACGTGTCGGGCTGAACCTCGACCTCGCCGGCCAGGCCTGCGAACCGCCGTTTGACGACTGCGGACTCTCCCCACTCGAAGGGAGAGGGAAGCTCATACGGCAGCGGATTGGAGTAGCGGGTGAAGAGAGCCGACATGCTCCCGAGAAACCCTTCTGGAGCGTAGTTGGCCATCGCCACGAGACCGCGCCCGCGGCACACGCGAAAGAGCTCCCTTGCGACCAGCTGAGGCTGGGGCGCGAACATCGCACCAAAAACCGAGGCAACCAGGTCGAAGCTCCCATCCGGAAGCGGCAGCGCCTCGGCGTCGCCCTCGATCCATTCGATGTCTAGTCCGGCTGCTTCGCTCCGAGCTCGTCCCATCTCGATCATGCGCGGCGTCAGATCGCAGGCGGTGACCTTCGCTCCCTGGCCCGCCGCCGCCAGCGCGAAGTTTCCGTTGCCCGCGGCCACGTCCAGAACACGCATGCCGGGCCCGATGTCGCAGAGGCCGGCCAGTTTGACCGCATGAGGCTCGAGCATTTGCGCGACGGCGGCGTAATCGCCCTGCGCCCACATCCATTTGCTCGCCACCTTGAGGTGCTCGAGCGGAGAATCAGCCGCCGACTTTCAAAACCAGCCCGATTCCGTAAGTGATACCCCCGACGATGATGCCCGCCAGCGTCATCTCGAGCCCGGCCGACCACCAGGTGCGCAGCGTGAACAGCGCTTTCGATGCGCCGACTAGGAAGTGGGCGATGAGCGAGACGACCGCCGCGGTTATCACGCCCGACGTTCCTCGCAGCCAGAAGAACGGCATCACGGGGATCATGGCGCCGATGAAGGTGCTCACGCCGGCCGCGATCGCGGACTGCACAGGGTTGCCGGGCGCCTCGAGGACGCCCAGCTCCTCTGGCGCGTGCACCTTGAGCAGCGCTTCGGGAGTCCCCGCCAGCTGCTCGGCGAGGCGGTCCGCCATCTCTTTGTCGATCCCCTTGAGCTGGTAGAAGAGAGAGACCTCCTCCTTCTCCTCTTCTGGGTGCTCGACGATCTCCTGCCGCTCACGCTCGACGTTTGCTTCCGTGACCTCACCCTCCGAGCGTTCTGCAAGGTAGGCGCCCGTGGCCATCGACAGGGCCGAAGCGATTGCACCGAAAAGGCCGGCGGTCAGCACAAAGCTCGAACCTCCAGTCGCACCCGAGACCCCCGCGACGATGCCGAACACGGCGGCGAGACCGTCGTTGGCGCCGTAGATCGCGCCCGATATCCAACCCGAGCCCGTCCGGTGCCAGGATTCGCGACCGAGGATCCGGTTGAGGCGGCTCTGCACGTTCGAAGGCGCGGGCTCCGCCGCCCGATGCGCGACCTCCATCGACTCCAGCGAACGCGAGTGTCCCTGCTCCTCGACGCGGATCGCCTCCAGGACCGCGTCTGTATCCGGATCGCCGGTCGGGCGCTTGTAGCGGTCGGTGATCTCGACCTCCTCGGCGGCCTCCATCCTGGAGATCACCGTCTCCACAGGAGCGAGGCGAGCCTGCAGGCGCTGAAGAAACGAGAGCTTCACGGACGACGGATCCGGCACCGGCTGCCCAAGGTCGCGGAGCCGCTTCTCTATCCGTTCGCGATGCGACGCCTCAGCGTCCGCGATGGCGCGGATGATCTCGGCTCGACGCGAATCGCCAAGGCGCTCGGCGAGAGCCATGTACATCTCGCGCGCCTGCACCTCTCCATGCCAGGCCTGGAGCAGCCGATCGATCGCCTCACGCGACGCGGTTTCCCGGACCACGCAATCAGGCTAAGGCAACCGTTGGGAGCGTTAGAGCAAGTCGGCCGGTGTCTGCTGATCGATCGCGGCGCCGACCACCACTCGCACGCGCTGCACCGCGTTGTTCTCGACGCCCTCGAGGTTCCAGCTCTGGTCCAGGGGCTGCGCGTTGCCGGCCGCGTCGATGGCCCGAGCGCACAGCTCATACTCCCCCGCTCGCGTCGCGTCCCAGGGTAATGTCCATCCCCGCCATCCGAATGTCGACACCGGGTCCTGGAGTTTGGCTGTCGCCCAGGAAACACCGCCATCTGAGCTGAAGTCGACGCTGACGATCGGCGCTCGTCCCGACCACGCCCTTCCCTCGATCAGATGCGTCGCGGGCTCGAGGAAGCGGGTCCGCGACATGAAATCCGGCACGCCGGGCGGAACCATGAGCGCGCGCGGAAGGATCCTGGCGACCGGTACCCCCGAGTCGCCATCCGATGTGCGGCGGTGGTAGGCCCTTGCCTGCTGGTAGCCGGCAAAGGGCCTGTCGATCACGGTGATCGAGCGGAGCCATTTGACGTGTGTCATCCCGTACCAGCCCGGCACGATCAGCCGCAACGGAAATCCATGCTGGGGCGGGAGCGGGCGGCCGTTGATCGCGTACGCAAGCAGCACCTCGTCGCGCATCGCGTCGGCAATTGACAGGCTGCGCTCATAGTGCTGATCGACGCCGCCCTGCACGCCGCGGTCGAGCCCGGTGAAGACGACGTCTCGCGCGCCGTCCCGCACATCGGCGTCCTTCAGGATCGGCGCCAGCGGCGTCCCCGTCCATTCCGCGGTGCCGACCGCTTCGCTCAGCCAGGGCTGGCTCATGGGGCGCGGCTGCAAACGTGCCCGGCCGTTGCCGGCACATTCGAGTGTCACGGCGAGCGTTGCCGAGGGCCGCGCCATGAGCGCATCGAGCGAAAGCTGGAGCCGATTGCGCACGTGGCCGCCGACGGACAGCTCATAAGTTGACGCGTCGACCATCGGGATGTCGAAGTGGATCAGGAGGTAGTGGAGGCCGACAGGCGTGATGTCATAACGCAACGCCTCGAGCGGCATCGAGTGATTGCGCACCGCGAGCTGAAGCTCGTCCGGCGTTATGTCGACGGATGTGAGTAGGGTTCCGGCGGGACGCGACCGGCCGACCTCGTTCACCTTGATCGGGCTAGTCTAGAAGCGATGCAGGAGAGAAGCGAGGAGCAGATCATCAGCAGGCTGCTCGACCTGGAAAATGACGGCCAGGCCGAACGGCGCGTGCAGCTGACCGGCGAGCGATTTCTCAGCTTGCTGCACGACCCCGACAACGGCCGCAGCTACGTCCTGCGCCATGGGACGGACCCGACTGAAGGCGCGGAGATACCGGAAGAGACCGAGTTCTACGAATATCCGACCGTCGACGTAGCGCAGCGCGCGTTCGAGCAGCTGCTCACTGAATCGAGGCGCGCGGGCGAGCTGGTCGAGGAGGATTCAACCGAGGACATCGGGGACTCCGAGACGGGCGGCGCGGAGGTACGTGATCTCTACGCGGACATGGATGAAGACGAGCTCACCCAGGATCCGGCGATCAGCGAGGAAGAAGAGCCCTAGATTTTCTCGGGATTGCGCCCTTCGGGCACAAATAGTCGCTTCCCGAGCGTAAATAGAGCCATTCGCGCCCAGTTGGTCGTCGTTAACGACCAAGGTTGTCCTGGGTGGCACGGAGATTGAGCCTGATTGGGTGCCATTAAGACCTGTGGTGCCTGCCGCGCTCAGGACCGGGCCGTTCAAATTGGCGGAAGCCATTCCTCTGGG
>VBEF01000017.1:88029-92683 GCA_005881275.1 Chloroflexota bacterium | reverse complement strand
GGATGTAGCGCCCTGCGATCCGATCGAGGTCACCATCCCAGAACCCATAGGCAGCAGCCGCCGCGCCGGCGCATCGGTTCGGCGCGCCGCGCTCTCAGGCGATGAAATCGCGCTCCGGCGTGGGCTACCCGCAACATCAGCGCTCCGTACGGTGGTCGACCTTGGTGGGAGAGATTCATTGATCGAAGGCGTTGTAGCCGCCGACCTGTTCCTTCACGCTGCGCTTGTCACCATCGCCGAGCTGCGCACTTATGTCGCCGGGCATCCGAGAGCCAAGGGCGTCGCTCGGCTTCGGCGTGTTGTTGACCTGGCCGAGCCGAAGGCCGAGTCCGCAACGGAGACTCGGCTGCGGATGCTCCTGGTGCTCGCCGGACTTCCCCGGCCCGAGGCTCAAGTTTCCATCCGTGACGTCGAGGGCCGTTTCGTTGGCCGGCCAGACCTGCTGTATCGCCGTCAGCGGCTGGCTATCGAATACGACGGTGGAAATCACCGTGACAGGCTGGTTGACGACAACCGCCGGCAGAACGGCCTTGTCGGGGCCGGCTTCCGCTTGCTCCGCTTCACTGCAGCGGACGTGTACGGAACCCCGGATAGAGTTGCGAGCGAGGTGCTCTCAGCGATCTCCCAGCATCCTCAAAGCCGGCAACCAGCCCGCTGACAGACGATCAGCGTCGTGTCTCGAAGGCTCTGGATCCCGATCACCGCCGTAGCCGCCCTGGCAGTGCTCGGCTCAGCGGGGGCCTACGTCTACTTTTTCTCCGGGCTGCGCACCAGCCCCCCCTCCCTTGCCCTTGCGTCCCCCTCAGCATCGCCGTCGAACGCCGCCTCGGCCAGCGCGGGCACTTGGCAGATCGCGAGCGGCTCGGTGGTCGGTTATCGGGTCAAAGAGCAGTTCGTCGGCCAGACCTCATCCCATGAGGCGGTGGCTCGCACCGGCGACGTGACGGGACAGGTCACGATCGGCCAATCCGGCACGTCGTACCAGATGACGTCCGCCAATGTCACCGTGCAGCTGGCCAACCTCGCGAGCGTGGACCAGGTCGCGGGCTACAACGTGACGAACCGCGACCGCATCGTCCAGCGCTCGCTGAGCGTGAGCTCGTTCCCGACCGCCGTGTTCGAGGCGCAAGGCGTCACCTTGCCCGCGGGGGCCGAAACCGGTCAGACGGTGACCGTCTCGGTGCCCGGGAAGCTGACCGTGCACGGCGTGACCAAAGATGTCACGGCGACGCTGCAGCTTCGCGTGAGCGGCAGCACAGCGCAGATCGCGGGCTCGATCCCGACCAACATGACCGACTACGGGATCAGCCCTCCGAACGTCGGCTTCACGACCGTGCAGCCGGAGGTCACGATCGAGTTTCAGCTGAACCTGGCCGGCGGCTAGGGGCCTCAGGCCGGGGTCATCAACCTTGTCTGGCTCTGAGCGAGGTGTCTCGCCGGGTCCGGATCGAGGGCCTTGCGCTCAGGTGACTGGTAGTAGTCCGAATCAGCCTCCTGCCATGACTTCGGTCCGTGGTAGCTGACGATCCAAACGAACTGATCGGTCCCGTCGACCGTCCACGCTCCCCCGACCTGGAATCCATGTTTGAGGCGGAGCGGGACAATCTTCGACCGCCACTCTTCGATCCACTCCGCCATCTCACCCGGCTTGACGGTGTACTCGCGGAGCTGGGATGTCACGAGTTCAGGAAGCGCGGCGCATGCCGCCGGCCATCTCCTCGAGCCGGCGGATCCGCTCTTCGATCGGCGGATGCGTGCTGAACAGGCCCGCAAGGGTCTGGCCGCTGAGCGGGTTGACGATGTAGAGGTGGGCGAACGCGGGCTGCGCGGTCTGCGACGGAATGACCTGCGAGGCGCGCTCGAGCTTGCGCAGCGCTGACGCCAGAGCCATCGGGTCGCCAGAGACTTCAGCCCCCGTGCGGTCTGCCTCGTACTCGCGCGAGCGCGACACTGCAAGCTGGATGAGAAGAGCGGCGATCGGAGCGAGGATGATCATCAGCAGCCCCACGATGACGCCGCCCGCTCCCTGCTCGCGGTCGTCCCGCCCGCCGTAGCCGCCGAACATCAAGCCCCACTGCGCAATGTTCGCGATGAGGGTGATCGTCCCCGCGAGGACGGCCACGACCGAGCTGATCAAGATGTCGCGATTGCGCACGTGGCCGAACTCGTGGGCCAGGACGCCGTACAGCTCCTCCTCGTCCAGGATCCGGAGCAGGCCCTCGTTGACGCAGATCGCGGCGTGGGACGGGTTGCGCCCGGTGGCGAAGGCATTCGGCGAAGGATCGGGGCTTACGTAAACGCGCGGCCTGGGCACACCGTACTGGATCGCCAGCCGGTCCGCGAGGCGATACAGCATCGGAGCATCGGCGGGTGAAACCTCGCGCGCCTGCGCAGACGCGAGCGCGATGCGATCGCTGAACCAGTAGGCCGAGCCGTTCATCACCACGGCCAGAACGAGCCCGAGGTAGATGCCGCCGCTTCCGATGCCGATCATCTGGCCCACCACGCGACCGACGATGACGAGCAGCACCGTCATGGCGACCAGCAGGAAGGCGGTCTTCAACTGATTCATATTGCGATTGTTCCCCGGCGGGGGAGCCGTAAACCGGCTCCCCCATTATTTGGTCGGCCTACTTCTTGGTCAGGATGCAGCTTCCCGACTGGTTGGCGACGCGCAGCTTGTTCACGGTGTTGTCGTCGGCGTAGGCGATGTGGTTGCAGCCCTGCGGATCGAGCGCCGACATGTTGAAGTCGAGCAGGTGGCGGTTCGAAAGTCCGGGCGTGCAGAAGATGCCGAGGTTGCAGATGTCTCCCACATGCATCGCGGTGGTGGTGATCTGGGTGACCGCCCACGTCGCACCGGAGGGTCCAGCGATCAGGTTTACGGACTGCGCGGCGTAGAGGTTCCAGGGACAAGGCCCGACTGTATAAGGCACGGTAGTGCTGCCCGAGCAGCCCCCTGGCAGGAACTTGCCCAGGGCATCAGTCGGCTCGATGAGTGGAGTGCGGAGGTAACCGACTACCACCTTGCCCGGATCGCCGGCAGAGATCGTGGGGAACAGGTGCGTGCCAGTCTCGCTCGGCGGACTCACGCGATAAGCGGTCGCGGCGCTGCCGGGAAGAGGGCCTCCGCCGCCATCCCACGTACGGCCGCCATCGTTCGACCAGACGAGGTACGTGTCGTACTCGCAGGAGCTTGCGGACTGCAGCGCGGCGCCCGACTTGGTCGAGCATGTCGGATCGGACTTGAGGTTGATGGTGAAGCCGAAGTAGGGGTTGCCCTGGTTGTCGATCGTGAAGGCGACAAAGGGTGTCGATGCGTCGTGGCCTATCCCCGCGTCGAATGCCTGCTGCGCGGCCCACGTGACTCCGTTGTCATCCGAGTATGAGAGGAACAGGTTGTGGAACGACTGCAGCATCGTGACGTTGCAGCCGGTCGGGTTCTGCACCGGATCCGCGGCGATCCAGGCGACGAAGATTCGTCCCGCGTGCGGTGTGCCGGGCGGAGCGATCGCGACACCGGCTGGAACGGTATTGCAGAAGGTCTCGGCGCCGACCACGACCGCCGTGGTCGGGTCTCCCTGGACAGCCGTCGCAAGCACCGGCTGGGCGGGCGAGAAGGTGGCGCCGCCGTCGTGCGAGATGTTGACCCAGATCTCGCTCGGTCCGTAGAAGTCGTGGTACATCAGCACCACCTCGGCGTGGCCGGTGTCGGACAAGGGCGCCGGGATCGAAGCGGCGACCCAGTCGCGGTCGACGCCAAACGGACTGCAGCTCGCGGCGCAGACAGATGCCTGTCGGGCGATTGGCTGACCTTGCGTCCAGGTCTGGCCGTGATCGACCGACTTCCAGACGTCAGCCTGAAGTGGGACGACTTCCTTGGTGCCGTTGAGGTTGCACAGATACACAGCGCCGGACTGGTCCGTGGCCAGGCAGTCGTCCCCGCTGCCGGGGTCGGCGGTCGCGACCTGCGTCCAGCTCGTTCCGTGGTTTGTCGACCTGTAGGTCAAGGTCCCGATGCTCGGCGTGGTGTCGTACAGGCGGCCCGCCGTGTCCGAGACGATCGAAGGCTCTCCGCCGTACTTGTCGAGAGTGGCGATGGAGTAGCCCGGCGGGGACGCGCCGAGGACGCCGGGCGAGAGTCCGATCGCGGCAGCGGCAATAGAAGCAATGCCGGCAACAGCAAGCAGCGCACGACGACAGCTATGCATTTCCAACACCCCCGGTAGAGTCGCGGATTCGATCCGCGCAGCCGCGAATCAACGTATCAGGCAGGCGACTCCAGGGCAAGTTTCACGAGCACTGAAAAGGTGTCCGCTAGCCGGTTCGGATGCCCAGCTCATCGATGTGCTCGAGCAGGTCCCGCGGATCGTCATAGCTGCGGTACGCGCCCGCGGTCTCCAGCTCCTCGCGACCATAGCCACCTGACAAGACTCCGATTCCGAGCGCCTGAGCTCGCCGTGCCGCCAACATGTCCCAAACGCTGTCGCCGACGACGAAGCTGTCCGTGATGGGCCTGCCGAGCGCGTCGGCGGCCGCGAGAAAAAGGTCCGGGTTGGGTTTGGCGTATTTCACCCGGTCGCGAGTGATCACGGGTACCGCATGCGGAACCTCCAGCAGGGTGAGCGAGGCCCTGGCGACCACATCGTTGCCG
>VBEF01000017.1:0-87986 GCA_005881275.1 Chloroflexota bacterium | reverse complement strand
GCCTCGTCCGGACTGATATCGCGGCCGGTTTCGCGGACGAGCGCGCGCACGAACAGGCCGCCGCTCATACCGATGCGGCGGTGGATACGCCAGAAGGAGAGCGGAATGCCCGAGGCCTCGAGCACCTCCTTCCACGCGAGCACGTGCTGATAGACGCTGTCCAGCAACGTGCCGTCCAGGTCAAACAGCACAGCCGGACGATCGGTGCGAAGGCTCGATCTGTCCGGCGCCATGCGACTGACCCTAGTAGATCGCGGCTGGGTTCCGCGACTTGAACACGCGGAACAGAAACCAGAGCGATGGTAGGAGCAGCAGTGACCCGATCCCCGTCACGACGAGGAGCGCCGTGAGCGTGGCGTTGGGCGCGGCCGCATCGGCGATCGTGAGATCGGGCGGGACGAGGTACGGCCACTGTCCCACGGCCCAGGCCCACAGCACGAAGATCACCTGGGCGGCGACCGCGATGCGAGCAACGCGCGGCCGCGACCGCCATACCGCAACGAGGGCGATCGGTCCGTTGATCAGCGCGATGACGAGCAGAGGCAGGCCGCGCCCGAACAGCGCGTGGGCGAGCGACGGCGCCGCGAACGGGGCGAGGACCAGGCTCGTGATGGCAGCAGCGCCGGCGACGAGACCGGCGACCGCGGCCCTACGCCGGAAGTCGCCCTCGAGCGGCGTCCCTTCGGTTTCAACGGTCAGGTAGGTCGCAGCGATGTACGCGCACATCGCGACGGCGAACAGCCCGACCAGCAGACCGTAAGGCGTGGCCCAGCCGGCTTCGAAACCCGAGACGAGATGTCCACCGGACACCCGGATGGAGCCGGAAGCCACCGCGGCCGCGCCGGTCGCCATGAAAAAGGGCGCGATGACGCTGGCGCCTCCAAATGCCACGCCCCACGCTGACGCGGCGCCAACCTCTTCTCTGCCATGCGCCCGAAACGCGAAAGCCGCGCCGCGAAACACGATTCCGACCAGGGCGATGGTGAATGGCAGGTAGAGCGCCATGCTCAGAATCCCGAATGCCGCCGGAAATCCGGTGAACAGGCCGACGATCATGAAGATCAGCCACACGTGGTTGGCCTCCCACACAGGTCCCATCGCCTCCGCGACGGCGCGCCGCTGCTCGGCCTCATGAGGACCGCTCGCGAGCAAGTCCCATACGCCGCCTCCGAAGTCGGCGCCCGCCAAAACCGCGTACGCCGTGAGCGCCAACCACAGGATGGCCGCGACAATCTCCGCCTCGCTCATGCTGCCGCGCGATTCCTCTTCGCCTGGAGCAGGAGGAGGCGCGCGGTCGTGACCGCCAGGCCGATGTAGATGGCAAAGAAGATAAGGAATGTCGGACCGAGGGCGGGCGCGTTGGTCGCCGCCTCAGACGTACGCAGAACCTCGTAGACGATCCATGGCTGGCGTCCGAACTCGGTGACGAACCATCCCGCCTCCATCGCCATGACTGAAGCCGGCCCGGTCACAACGATCAAGAAGAGCAACGGACGCCACATCGGAAGGCGGCGCCGGAAGATGACAAGAAGCCAGAACAGCGCCGCGGTGAGCCCGATCAGCGTGCCGAAACCAACCATGGTGTCGAACGACAGATGGACGAGGACAGTGTTCGGCCGGTCGTTCGGAGGAAAGGTATCCAGCCCGCGCACCACGGCGTTGGGATCGAACGCCGCGAGCAGGCTCAGCAGGTTCGGTATCTCGATCGCGCCCACGACCCGCTGCTCGGAGTCGACTGGAATTCCGCCGAGATGGACTGGGGCGCCGCGCACGGTGTGGTAGATGCCCTCCATAGATGCGAACTTCGCCGGCTGCGCCTGGTAGATGAAGCGCGCGCTGGTATCGCCCGTGATGCCTGCGAGCACGATCGCCACGGCCGCCATCGACATCCCCAAAACAAGCCCACGCCGGTGCAGTGGGTCGTCGCGCCGCCTCAGGAGTCCAATCGCGTAGACAGACGCGACGAGAGAACCTGTCACGACGTACGCCGAAACCAGCATGTGCGGATCCTCGGTTGGGGTGGAAGGGTTGAGCGCGGCTGCGAGCGGGTCGACATCGAGCAAACCGCCGTCACTGCCGAGACGGAACCCGCTGGGCGAGTTCATCCACGCATTCGCCATCACGACAAAGACGGCGCTCAGCGCGCCACTCACCGCGATGGGGATCGACGTCAGCCAGTGGACGACCGGCGTCAACCGGTCCCAGCCGTACAGGTAGAGGCCGAGAAAAATCGCCTCGATGAAGAACGCGAAGCCCTCCGCCGAGAACGGCAATCCGAATATCGCGCCTGAGAACGCCATGAATCGCGGCCAGAGGAGACCAAGCTCGAACGAGAGCGACGTACCCGATACGGCGCCAACGGCGAACAGGATTCCGAAGGCCTTGGACCAACGGCGGGCGAGGTTCAGCCACACCTCGTCCTGTGTCCTCAGCCAGAGCCCTTCCGCGACGAGCATCAGCAGCGGCAGGCCGACACCCAGGACCGCGAACACGATGTGGAAGGCGAGGGACGTGCCCATCGTCGCCCGCGCCAGGGTTACGTTGTCCACCGCCCTTATCGTGATGCGCGCGGCCGATGGGCATCATCGGGCAGATCGCTGATGCGCTTTAGACTCGCGTTGTTGTGACTCCAAGCATCCGGCTTGGTCGACTGTTCGGGATCGAGGTCGGATTCAACTGGAGCCTGATCTTCATCTTCGCGTTGGTGGCTTGGACGCTGGCGACGAGCGTCCTCCCCGATGTGGCGTCCGGCTACGGGGCCGGCATCTACTGGATCATCGCGGTGATCGGCGCCGTCCTCTTCTATGCATCTCTGCTGGCGCACGAGCTCTCGCACGCCATCGTCGCGCGCCGCAACGGTGTCAAGGTCGCGGGCATCACGCTGTGGCTGTTCGGTGGGGTTTCGAGGCTCGAAGGTGAACCGGCAAGTGCACGTGCCGAGGCCCTGATCGCCGGAGTCGGGCCGCTCACGAGCTTCGTGATCGCCGCGATCGCGTTTGCCGTGGCCGCGGTCACGTCAAGCAACGCGCTGCTGTCGGGCCTGTTCGGCTGGCTCACCTTCGTCAACCTGGTGCTCGGGCTGTTCAACCTCGTGCCCGCGTTTCCGCTCGACGGCGGACGCATCCTCAGCTCGCTTTTGTGGTGGCGGTCCGGCAGCCGGCAGCGCGGCGTCCACAACGCGGTGCGGGTCGGACGCCTCTTCGCCTACCTGATGATCGCCGGTGGCGTGCTCGGGGTGTTTCTCGGTGGCGGTTTGAACGGCGCATGGATGGCGATCCTCGGCTGGTTTCTCCTGTCGGCCGGCGCTTCCGAAGAGGCAGGGTCCGCGGTTCGCTCGCTCCTCCGATCGGTCCCGGTCTCGGCCGCGATGACCTCGCCCGTGGTCACGCTGCCGGACTGGGTCAGCGTGGAGCAGTTTCTCGAATCGGTGGCGCCGAACCACCCTTTCACCACATACCCGGTGCATGAACCGTCTGGCAAGCTCACCGGCGTCGTCAGGCTTTCCGACCTGGTGCGCCTGCCTGCCGGCGAGCGCGGTCGAAAGCACCTCATTGACGTGGCGCGACCGATCGCCGAGGTGCCGGTGACGAATCCGCGCGAGGACCTTTCAGCCCTCATTCAGCGGATCGGCTCCGGCTTGGAGCAGCGCGTGCTCGTATTCGACAACGGCAAGCTGGTCGGCATCCTGTCGCCGGCCGACATCGCGCGCGTGCTGACGATCAGGCAGAGCGCCGGCGCGGCGACGAGGACCTGAGCCCAGCTACTTTTTCTCGGCCGGCTTCTTGACTGCTTTCTCTATCTCGCCACTGAGGTCACGGAACGTCTCCGCAACCGCCGAGCCAAATGAGCGTGCGGTCTCCTTGGTTTTCGACCGCACCTCCGGATCGCGCGTCGCCGACTCGAGCGATTTGAAGACCGCGTCGGCCGCCTGGCGCAACTGCTCGAGCGAGCGGTTCAGATCGGCTGTGTTCTTTTCGTCGCTCGCCTGTCTGTAGTGTCGCTTGAGCTCGCCGGCCAGACCCTGGATGTCTTCCTCGAACCGGTCCCATGCGTTCTTGGTCTCGTTTGCCAACTCAATCCTCCTCCGTGTTTGCCCCCCAGGCTACGAGCACGGCGAGCGGCGCGCCCGGGATGGCAAGGTATCGAACAGTGGAGAGCGCGGGTCTTCTGCTGTTTCGCAATCGCGAGGGCCGGACCGAAGTTCTGTTGGTGCACCCCGGCGGACCGTTCTGGAAAAAACGCGACGAGGGCGCCTGGTCGATACCGAAAGGCGAGATCGAGTCGGGCGAAGCCGCGATCGACGTGGCACGCCGCGAGTTCGAGGAGGAGCTCGGTCAGGCGGCGCCTGACGGGGATTTCATGCAGCTCGGCTCGGTGCGGCAGGCCGGGGGCAAAGCGGTGCATGCCTGGGCCGCGCCAGGCGACTTCGACGTCACACGACTCGACAGCGCAGCTTTCGAGATGGAGTGGCCGCCGCGCTCAGGCCGGAAACAAAGTTTCCCCGAGGTCGACAAGGCCGCCTGGTTCGACCTCGAGACCGCGCGCCGGATGATCCTCCAGGGGCAGACCGCGTTCCTCGATCGGTTGCAGAAACTGATCAACCCCGCTTCCAGGAGCTAGCCTGGGTGGCGGCCTTCAGGCGGGCGGTTCAGACACTGCCGTCCACCCCTCCTCAGCGGTAGAAGTACGGATCGAGCACGGTGACCTGCGTGATCTTGTCCACCGGCAGCGAGTTGCGATTCGCCGTCTTGCGAATCGCCTCAGGGCTGGGAGCGTCGTACACGCAAAAGGTCTTGTGCTTGTCGTCGGTGACGTAGGAGTGGACCCAGGTCACTCCCTCGTCTGAATTCTTTCCGACCACCGCCAGGCACACCTGGGCGCCGTCGGCGTTGACCGGGATGTGCAGTCCGTCGGGGAATGTGCGCTCGACTACGTATCGCGGCATCTGTTCAGCCTCCTCGTGTTGTGTGGTCATGCCACCAGACGCAAGGTAGGAGCGTCACCCAGGGCCGGAAATCGGTGGGACTACCCAGATTGGAGCGGAGAGCTACCTAACTTGGGCCGCGGCCTGGCCGCGAGTCTTGACGCCGAGCTTGGCCAGGATGGCCGAGACATGGTGGTCGACGGTTTTCGTGGAGAGGAAGAGGCGCTCCGCGATCTCGCCATTGGTCAGGCCTTCGGCGACCATGGCGAGGATCTGGCTCTCGCGCTCGGTGAGGTTGGAGCGGTTGCGCAGCGTCGTCGCGCGAGGCCCGCGAGGCAGGCTCCGTACCCCCTGCCGGCGCAGGCGCCGCGAGATGATGGCCGCCGCGGGGCGGGCCCCCAGCAGCTGGAACTGCCTCAGCGACTCACGAAGATCGTCTTCATCGACTGACGATGCCAGGGACATCGCAGCTTCGTACGTGCAGCCCAGGCGCAACCATTGTTCGGCGGCCTGGCGGGCCTTGCCTTGCAGCTCCAGCGCGTAAGGCTGTGGAACCTGACCGGTCAGCAGTTTCTGAGCTCCCGAACGCGCGCGCCAGCAGGCCATCTCGCCGATCACCCAGCTGGAGTTGCGTCGGACCGCGATCTCGTACGTGGCTGACGTCGCCGCTTCGATCGCGGCCTCTCGACCCTCCAGCCAGAGGGCCTCGGCCCTCGCCATCGCCACCGGTTCGCGGCGCTGGAGCTCGATCATCGGCTCCGCCAGCGCGGCCGCCTCATCGAGCGGGGGCCAGCACTCGGGGTCCCCGCGGCGAGCGCGCACGAGCCCCAGGACGACCAGCGCGACGATGCGCGGCACCGGCGACAGCGGGTCGCGGATCACAAGCTCCGCCAGGCGGGTGGCTTCGTCCCACCGGCCGCGGTCCATCTCACAGCGAGCTCGATAGGCAAGCATGTAATGACGCCACAGGTCGAGGCCTCGCTCGATGGAGAAGTCGAGACCAGAGTCGTAGTAGCGATCGGCCACGTCGTACGACTTGAAGCGAGGCGACCACCAGGTGAGGTGGAGCAGCGCACGACCCGCGTGCTCGTCGAGGCCATGCTCTTTAGCCAGGCGGAAGATTCGTTCGAACTCACCGACGAGAGCGGGGGATTGGTTGGCCAGATATTCGACGACCGCCAGGTTGATATCCGCGTAGACCCTGGCCTCGACATGACCGAGCTTCTCCGCAATCGCCAGTGCGCGGTGGGCCCACAGCTTCGCCTCATCTGCATCTTCCGAATTGACGTAAAGGTGCGAGAGGTTGCAATACGCGAGCGCAAGCTCAGGCCCCGCGGGCAGCTGCTCCAGGATGCGGATCGCCTCCTGTGCCGACTCGAGCGCCTCGGGACCGCGACCGACGTATCGGAAAAGTCGCGAAAGCGACCACATCGACTCGCCCATGCGCCGCCGGTCGTCGAGCTTTCGATAGAGGTCGAGGGCGGCGTGCTGCGCCTCGAGCGCTTCGTCGAACTGGCCGCACAGGTAGCACGCGTGCGCTCGCCGCTGCTGCATGCTCGCGAGCATCTCGTCCGGCATGTGCTTCCCCTTCCGGATCGCGCGCAACAGGTGAGCAGCGGCCTCGCGATGCGCGCCCAACGATGAGGCCCGCGCGGCGGCCTCCGCCGAATAGACGAGCACCGCGCGCGCGTCGCCGGCCGCCTCGGCGTGGTGGGCCAGGCGAGCCGGATCGTGCTCGGGTGCGGCGGCAAGCGCTGACATCGCCGTCGCATGCAGCGTCACCTTCTGGTTCGCGGGAAGCGACGCGTCCACCGCAAGCCGGGCGAGCTCGTGGCGGAAAGCGACTCCTTCGGCATGCGCGGTGAGCACGCCCGCGGCGAGGCACTCCTCCACGCTGCCCATGCCGCCCGGACACAAGCGCTCGAGCAGCCAGAACTCCGCGGTCGCGGGAATGATCGAGGCTGCCTCGACAAGACTCCGTCCGGCAGAGCTCAACCTTGCGATGCGCGCGAGCACCGCGTCCTGCACCGTCGCCGGCACGGCCTGTGTTCCGCCCGCCAGAACCTCGGTCACGAAGAACGGATTGCCCGACGTCTGGCGATACAGCTGGGCCGCGTCCACACCAAATGGCTCGGCCAGATGCGCAACCGAGTGCTCCGAAAGAGGCGCCAACCGGATCCTGCTGATCGCCCCCGCCGCCGGCAGGTCACCGAGCATTGTTCGCAGGGGGTGCTTGCGGTCCAGCTCATCGTCGCGGAACGTCCCGACGACGAGCACGCGGACCGACTCGATGCGGCGGGCGAGGATGCGCAGCACGTCGAGCGTTGCCGCGTCGGCCCAGTGCAGGTCCTCGACCACGACCACAAGGGGCGCGCGTTCTCGCAGGTCGCGCATCAGCGCCGCGGCAAACTCGTACGGTTTTGCGCCTTCAGTTGCCAGGGTCTTCAGCTCGCCACCGGTGACCTCGGCCACGTCCAGGAACGGAGCCAGCGGCCGAGGCGTCGCAAGCGCGTCGCACGCTCCCAGGAGCACCTCCGCGGACGCGGGGAGTGCGGCAGCAAAGCGCCGGATCAGCACGGTCTGGCCGACCCCCGCCTCTCCCGACACGAAGACGAGCCGTCCACGACCCTCGGAGGTGACGGACTCGAATCCCGACCTCAGGGCGGCAAGCTCGCGCGACCTCTCGAGGAGGTTGGCTTCGTGTGCGAGTGTGGAGCGATCCGCCATCTGGACTTGAGTGCACCATCGTGGCAGCCCGCCGGGAGCGGGGCAATGGGGCGGCCGATCGGCTCGGCCGCCCTGCGCTCTGGTTCTAGCTGACGGCGGACAGGGCGTTCACCTGTCCGTGGCCGTACCACGAGTTATAGCCGGCGCCGCCCTGGCACTGCTGCGGCGCGCCATTGGAGAGAGACGGGAAGAACGCGTACAGCGCGACGACCTCAGCAGCCGACGGGCATGCCTTCGGGTCGGCGGTGTTGTTGATCCGCGCCTGAACCCTCCCAGGCTCGGTGATGCCACGGCTCGCGATCAGCGCGGCGACCCCAGCCACGTGGGGCGAGGCCATCGATGTGCCCTGCTGGTAGCAGTAGAGCGTCGATCCCTCGAAGACTCGGCGCGCTGGGGCGCATGTACCCACGAGGACGCTGGGCCACGTCGAGAGCACGCGGCCAAGTGGGTTCGACGGAGGATTCTTCTGCAGGATGCTGTCGCCGCCGGGCGCCGTCACCTGCACGGCCCCGACTCCGTAGCTGGAGTAGAAGGACTTCATTCCTAAGTTGCCGTCCGCGGTGACGCCGATCACCCCCGGAATCTCCACCGGGATGACGACGCATTCGTTGCCCACAGGGCGAATTACGGGCGTCGTGTCATCCGGGCTTGTGACGTCCTGGGTCGGATGCGCGAGGTCGTCGGCTTCGTTGCCTGCCGCCGCAACCACCGTAACGCCCTGCTGCATCGCGAACTTGATCGCGCGTGATTCTGCCTTCCAGATCGCCCGCTGCCCAGGGTCGTTCTTGCAGTTGAACAGCCACGGGTCGGCGAAATAGCTGTTGTTCGTGACCTTGATCGCGGGATGCGTGCCCGCCCACATGAATGCGCAGACGACCGCCTCTGGGAAGAAGAAACCGGCGGCGTTGCCGGCCCTGATCCCGGCGACCTTGACGTTCGGCGCCACGCCGACGATGCCGATGCCGTTGCGGGCCGCGGCGATCGTGCCCGCGGTGTGGGTGCCGTGCCCGTTTTCATCGTTCCACGCCGCCGGACTCTGGTCCGGTACGCCCTGGTTGATGCAGGACACGCTGTTCGCGAAATCGACGTTCGCGGCGAGGTCGGGGTGCGTGTAGTCGAGGCCAGTGTCGATGTCACCTACGGTCACGGCCCGGCTGCCGCTCTCTATCGACTGCGCCTCGAACGCGTGGATCTGCGTCATGTCCCACTGCCGCCAGGACAAGCTGTCGCCGCTGACTGGAGTGTTCTGCGTTGGAGTGCCTGTTACGCCCGAAGCGTCAAGCGTTCCATCGTTGACGTGGGTCGCGAAACCGGTCGTGGCCGACGCGCCCTCGACGCCCGCCGCCGATCGGATCTTGGCGCCAAAGTCGCTTCGGTTGGAGCTTGCGATGACCACGCCGATCTGGGAGTAGTTGTAGAGGAGCTGCCCGCCCGCACCCGCGATCAGGGCCGCGGCATTCTTCGACGACGCGCCGGCGTTGTACGTCACGAGGTACGTCTCGACCGCCCCGATCGTTGCGGCGTGGACCGGGGTCGCCGGAAATCCGAGCGCGATCAACGAGGCCCCGGCCAGGAGCGAGCGCGGACGCACAAAACGAAGAGTTCCCCGCATACCAATTTCCCCCTACGCAAAGCCCGAATAAAACAGCCATCAGTGAGCTTATCAACCCCCGTCGCCGGCGAAAAGGGCTACCAGGGCACAGGCCGGCCGTCGCGGAAGAAGCCTCCGGTGGGCCCGCCGTCAGGCAGCTCGACCGCCCAGACGATTGCGTCGCGCGCCACGAATAAAGGCTAGGCAGATTCGGTTACTGGATACGTATCGAAGCGGCTGGCGACATCGATAGCGTTGCGAGGTGAGATGAGCACTATACGAGTCGAGACGGATGGAACAAGCGATCTGGCACGCGTCTACCTCTGGCTCACGCGGCACCGCGGGCAGGCCATAGAGCTCGACCGCAGCAAGCGCCTCGTATTTGGGGTCCCCATTTCGGGCGCACGGGCGGTCATCGTCGCTGTGGTGTTGCAGGACGACGGCAAGCCAGGAACCCAGATCGGCGGAGTGTTGCGCGCCATCTCGAGTCGCGTCGACACCGAACCAGTTCGGCTCGTATTCGAAGGGCGCTCGCCCGCGGGGCTTTCTCCCGCCGCCGCGGAAGCGGCCGCGACCCGGGTTCTCGAGGCGATCTCGGAGCAGATCGTTGGTGACGAGCTGGTCGAGAACGTGGCTTAAGCCACACGGGCGTATCCCCTCCGCCGGCGCGTTCTTCCAGTTATGGCGAACGTGAAGGCGGCCATCAAGCAGGTCGAGGTTGGCTCGGCGCCTATCGACGGGTTTCGGCCCCTGCTCGACGGCGATCTCTGGTCTGACCTGGAGCACGAGACGGCGGGGCTTGCCGATTCACTGCGGGGCCGAGTGCTGTGGAACGTGAACTCGACAGCTCGCGGGGGCGGCGTCGCGGAGCTGCTTGCGTCGTTGATCCCATACGACCGCGGCGCAGGCATCGACGAGCGGTGGCTCGTGATCGAGGGCTCGAGCGAGTTTTTCGAGACCACGAAAAAGCTGCACAACCTGCTCCACGGAGTGACAACGGACGGCGCGCAGATCGAGGATCTGGAGAAAGCGACGTACGAGCAGGCCTCGTTGCGCAACGCGGGCGCGCTGGCTGAGCTGATGCGCCCGGGTGATGTCGCCATCCTTCACGATCCTCAGACCGCCGGGCTGATTCCAACCCTCAACTCTCGCGGCGTCAGGGTCATCTGGCGGAGCCATATCGGCGTCGACGACGCCAACGATGTGGTGCGCAACGGGTGGTCGTTCCTACGCCCATATCTCGCGACCGCGTCGGCCTATGTATTCTCCCGGCGCGCATACATATGGGACGGGCTGGACGAATCGCGCGTCGCGATCATCTCGCCCTGCATCGACCCGTTCTCGACCAAGAACGTGGACCTCACGGCTGACTCGGTGACGGCGATCCTTCACGCGAGCGGCATGCTGCAGGGAGCCGACGGCGAAGCGACCTTCACGAGACACGATGGAACCGTCGGCCGCGTGGTGCGGTCGGTCCTCATGGACCATGCGCCGCCACCTCGTGACGCCAGGATCGTGCTGCAGGTCTCGCGCTGGGACAGGCTCAAAGACCACGCCGGCGTCCTGGAAGCGTTCGCCCGGCACATCGCGCCCGCGACCGACGCCTGGCTTGTGCTGGCCGGCCCGGCGCCGACCTCGGTCAATGACGATCCCGAGCAGCCGGAGATGCTGAGCGACCTGGAGCACAGGCGCGGCACCCTGCCGCCGGCCGTGCGATCCCGAGTCGCCATCGCGCAGCTCCCTATGGAGGACACCGAGGAAAACGCCGCCATCGTCAACGCGCTGCAGCGACGCGCCGATATCGTGATCCAGAAGAGCCTGGCTGAGGGATTCGGCCTCACGGTCGCGGAGGCGATGTGGAAGGGGCGGCCGGTGGTGGCCAGCCGCGTCGGCGGCATCGGCGACCAGATCGAAGACGGCCGGAGCGGGGTCCTCGTCGACGACCCGAAAGACCTGCCGGCATTCGGCCGCGCGGTGGCCGGCCTCTTGGGGGATCCGAGCCGGGCGAGCCGCCTGGGCGCGGAGGCGCGGCGGAGGGTCACCCGCGAGTTCATCTCGCCCTGTCATCTGATCTCGCAGGCGCGGCTGGTCCAGCGCGTGCTCGCTGGGCCTGACAAGGCACGAACGAAGGTCTAATCTGAGAGCGTTCGGGTGGCCAAGGGGGGGCAAGCCGAAACTCGGGGGTGTAATTCGGGGGCCTGGTTGCTTTGATCTGACCTCCCTCTGACGGCCATGTTGGCGGGCCCACGCCCGCCAGGGGGGAGGTGTCCATGGAGATCGATCGTCCGCTGCCTGCCCAGCCCTCGGAGAGCAGTCCGGGAGAAGTTCGAGAAGCTGGGGCGACAAGCGAGGACGTCGCCTACTGGGAAGGCCTCGAGCAAACTGACGAGTTCCGCCGGCTCATCAGGGCGCGGATCCGCTTCGTCCTTCCCGCCACCGCGTTCTTCCTTGTCTACTACTTCCTTCTCCCGCTCGCCAATGGTCTCGCTCCCGGATTCATGCGGACCGACGTGATCGGACACGTCAACATCGCCTACCTCTTTGCGCTCTCGCAGTTCGTGGTCGCCTGGTTGCTTGCCTGGTTCTACATCCGAAGGGCGAACAGCCTGTTTGACCCGCTGGCCGCGAAGGTTCGGGAGCGAGCCGCGCGCGGAAGGAGGTCGGCGCCATGAACCTGACCCTCACTCTTTTCCTGATCGTGGTCGGGATCACCCTGGTGATCACCGGCTGGGCCGCCCGACGGACGCGAACCACGGTTCAGTTCTGGGCCGCGGGACGCGGCATCACCGGATGGCAGAACGGACTTGCCATCTCCGGCGACTACATGAGCGCGGCTTCGTTCCTCGGCATCGCGGGCCTGATTGCGTTCAACGGCTACGACGGTTTCATGTACTCGGTCGGGTGGCTCGTCGCCTACCTGACCGTGCTCTTCCTGATCGCCGAGCCAATGCGCAACACGGGCAAATACACGCTGGCCGACGTCCTCTCGTACCGGATGTCTCCGATCCCCGTGCGCTCGGCCGCTGCCTTCTCGACAGTCGCCGTCAGCGCGTCTTACATGATGGCGCAGATGATCGGGGCCGGAAGCTTGATCAAGATACTCATCCCAACGCTCGACTCGACACTCAAGCCGTGGTTCAACTGGACCATCTTCGGCACCAAGCTCGACCCGTCGATCACCGTCGTCGGCGTCCTCATGATGGTGTACGTCATTGCCGGCGGCATGATCGCGACGACGTGGGTGCAGATCGTGAAGGCCGTTCTGCTCATGGGCGGTGCGATCCTGCTGAGCTTTCTCGTCCTGCTCCATTTCGGGTTCAACTTCGGCAGCTTCTTCGACGCCGTCGCCGGCGTAAAGGACAAGGCGACCGGGCTGAACTTCACCGACCCCGGCATCCTCTACCAGTACGGGAAGAAGCAGGCCTTCGGCGTCGACCTTGCCCTTCTCGACAACGTCTCGCTGGGCATGGCGTTGATCCTCGGCACAGCGGGCCTGCCTCACATCCTGATGCGCTTCTTCACCGTGCCCAACGCCAAGGCCGCGCGTCAGTCGGTGGTCTGGGCGATGGGTCTGATCGGATCCTTCTACATCATGACCACGTTCCTCGGATTCGGGGCCGCAACCCTTGTGGGCAAGGCAAAGATCTGCGCCACAGTGGCTCCGAACTGCAAAACGAACAGCAACCTGGCGGCACCGCGCCTGGCCGAATTCCTCGGCACCCAATTCTTCGGCACAACCGGCGGAGAGTTCCTGCTCGCGTTTATCGCGGCTGTCGCGTTCGCGACCATCCTCGCGGTGGTGGCCGGCCTCACGCTGGCGGCGTCTGGCGCGTTCAGCCACGACTTCTACGTCAACGTCATCCGCACACACATCCTCCACGGACATGTAAGCGACCGTGAGCAGGTCACCGTCGCGCGCATAACGGCGGGCCTGGTGGGGCTGCTCTCCATCTGGCTGGCCGCCCGCGTCGGGGCCACCGCCAACGCCGCGGCTCTCGTCGCGGGTGTCGCGTTCGTCATAGCGTCGGCGGCCAATCTGCCGGCGATCCTGTTCACGCTTTTCTGGAAGCGGTTCAACACCTGGGGCGCCGTCGCCTCCCTGGTCGGCGGATCCCTGGTCACGATCTGGCTCGTCGCCATCGGGCCGGGCTGGACCGTGCCGGTCAACACGCACCCAGCATTTCCCCTGCAAAACGTCGGCATCGTCAGCATCCCCATCGGGTTCGCGCTGGCGATCATCGGCACGTACCTCGGCGAGCTGGCCGGAGCCGGCCGGCTGGCGGAGCAGAAGTTCCACGAGATCGACGTGCGCGCGCAGACGGGTCTTGGCGCGGAGCCGGTCCCGGCTGCCGGATGAACGGAAATCGGAAGGGGAGCGTCGTGCTCCCCTTCAACCCTCCTGCGCCATGAACGACGCCTATCTGCGCGTCGCGGCGCTCGATGTCGCCTGCCTGCTGGCGGCCGCGATGATGTTCCGTTCCTGGCGCAAGCGCCAGGCACGTCCGGCGATGGTCGCGATGGGTTTTCTGGTCGGACTGGCCGTCGTCGCGACCATTCTCGTGCTGGCGGGCGTGCCGAGTGGAATGGTCGTCGGACCAACATTTATCTTCGCCCTGCTGGTCGTCATGTACACCGCGCGTCTCGAAAAGAGGTTGAGCTCGACTCGTCGTTAGACTCGCCTGTGTTGACACTTGAACACGAGGTTCGTCACCGAGTGGTTGGCGTAGCTCGGGTGGCCAAGACCGATGCGCATGATCCGGGTGTAGAGGTCGCTCGCCGGCGGGCTGAAGTGGGCGGCGACGCCGGGCGAACACCGATCAAGGTCGGCAAAGGCGAGGCGCGTTTCGGCACCGCGAGCTGGACCGACCCGACGATGACGGCGCCAGGAGTCTTCTATCCGAAAGGCGCGAGCACGGCAGAGGAGCGCCTGCGCTTCTACGCGAGCCAGTTCCCGGTCGTCGAGGTCGACTCGACGTACTACGCGCTGCCCTACAAGAAGACCGCGGAGTCGTGGGTCGAGCGCACACCGGGGGCCTTCGTCTTCGACATCAAAGCGCACGCACTGATGACAGGTCAGCCAACGGAGGTGGCTCGGCTGCCCAAAGCGATTCGAGAGGAGCTGAGCAGCGAGCTGACGGAAAAGAAGCGCATCTATCGCAAGCACATGCCGGCCGAGCTGCTCGACGCGGTGTACATGCAGTTCCGCGAAGCGCTCGAGCCGCTGATCGAGGCAGGAAAGCTGGGCGCGGTCTTCGTCCAGTTCCCGAAATGGGTGTTTCCGTCGAACGAGGCACGTGAGCTCATCCTCGAGACCCGGCAGCGTCTCGACCTGCCCATCGCGGTGGAGTTCCGGCACGGGAGCTGGTTCAACGAGAAGAACGCCGAGCGAACGGTCAAGTTCTTGGAGGACAACAAGATCCCTTACGTCGCGGTCGATGAGCCGCAGGGTTTCAAGAGCTCGGTGCCTCCGGTTGTGATCCAGACCAACGAAGAGCTCGCGGTGTTTCGATTCCACGGGCGCAACAAGGAGAACTGGGAGAAGAAGGACATCGCGCCGTCAGAGCGGTTCCGCTACCTGTACGACGAGGACGAGCTTGCGGACTGGACGCCGAACATCGTCACTGTGGCCAGGCAGACAAAGCAGACACACGTGATCTACAACAACTGCTTCTCCAACTACGGCACGACGAACGCGCGCGAGGCGGCGCGACTACTGGCCGAGATGCAGCCCCTCCGTCCGGCTTCGCCGGACACCTCCCCATAAACGGGGAGGACTGCTTTAGGCGTCCATGTGTTTTGCGCACCACTGGTTCAGCGCCTCGCCGTCCCGCCAGGCCTTGGAGACGCGCGCGCGAACACTGGGCGTCGCGATCCAGGGCTCGACCGGCCAACGTTTCCAGTAGATCAGCCGCTTGTGGCGCAGCAGGTCCGCGCGCGGGTGGTCCTGCGGGTACGGCGGCGGGACACGCTTGAGCTCCTGGCCTTCCACCTGATAACCCTTCTTACGCAGATCGGAGACGATCGCGACGAGCTGCTTGCCTGAACGATCGGACGCGATCGCCTCGCGAAGCTTCCTGAGCTGCCCGTCCTCGAGCATGTAGCGGCCGCCGGCGGCGACCAGGCCCTCGGCGTCGAGTGCGATGTAGCCGCCACGCTCCAGGTCCGCGTAGATGTTCAGCTTGTAAGGCGACTTGTCGGCGGAAAAGCGGATATCGCGATTTGGCCGCGACACCCGGCGCGGAGGGCCGAAATCGGCTTCGAGGTCCTCAAGAAGGGCCACCAGCGGGGCTTTGACCTCATCCTCGTACTGGCGCCGGTGCGCCTCGAAATAGGCCTTGTTGTTGTTCGCGCGCAGGCCGAGAAAGAAGCCTTTGAAGTCGCCCTTCCAACCCGAAAACTTGCCCGCCACGAGGGGCAGGTTAATCCTTCCCCGCCTCGCAAACCGAGTTCACGTTCATAAGCGAAGGCGCGCGACGGCATAGAGATGTGAAGACGCGCGCCTCGGTATCCGCTCCGCATGCGGGCGTTGCCTAAACAGAAACCTCAAGCAAGGAGAGGAGCATGCCGATCACAAACCCTCAGAAGAAGCTGCAGCGCCTCGCGCCGAAGCTGGGCAGGGCTGCGGCTTGACGCTCGCAGCCATCGCCGCCACCGCGCACGGCATGTGGAGCGGAACGACACAGGGAGCGGGCGCCGGCAGCGTGCAGATCGAGCTGTGGCAGGTGATCAACCTGCTTGGCGTGCCAATGCTCGCATTGCTGTTCGCGCAGCCGGTGATCGACGACCTCAAGGCGTGGATAAACTCGGCTCGAGACACCGAGAAGTAACGCGGTTCGCGGTCAGCCTGTTTTCGGTCCGGCTCGTCGCCCGAAGACCTGGTCGTATTCCGGGAAGTAGCGCGGGATGACCGAGAGATCGAAGCGGCGCAGTATGGAGCTCGCCGGCTCGCGCTCCAGAAGGAAATCGAAGCTCCGGCCGACCAGGTTCTCGACGTCCTCGCGGTGGGTGCCCTCGCCCCAGCGATTAAGGTCCCCGGGCGTCACCGTCACCGTGTGGTGGGTACGCTCCCCAGCCTGATCGAGGGCGACCTCGCAAACCCAGCCGTCGCGTTGCTCGGCGGCGCGCACCGTGATCATCTGGGCAGTCTAGAACTCACCGATCGGAATCGTTCTGGGACTTAGTTAACAAACGGCGGGTCCCGCTGCTGATAATTCGAAGACCTTGGTTGCAGGCTTGAGCTGGCACAACCTTCCCGGTGCGCTCGTCGTCTATGACGGCCGCGGCCGCGTCACGGAGGCCAACGAGGCCGCAATCACGCTGCTTGGGATGACCCGGGACAGCCTCGTGGGGTCATACGCCCAGGATGCCGAGTGGTTGGTTCTCGAAGCTCCCGAGGGACCGATATCCGTGCATCCGGTCACCGCGTCGCTGAAGAGTCTTCAGACCATCCGAGGCGTGCTGGCGAAGGCAACGCGTCCTGACGGCAGCGACGTCTGGCTCCAGATCGACGCGGTGCCGCAGCTCGAACCTTCCGGAGAGGTGACACGCGTCGTGGCGAGCATGGCGGACGTCAGTCATCTGTTCGCGCGCAGCCGGCTGACGAGCCGGAGTGCCGGCGATCACATCGTGAGCGAGGTGCTTGCTGAGCTGGCCGACGCCGGCCTCGAAACCCGCTCCATCCTCGAGGTCGTCACCCGCGCCCTCAGCAACATGCGACCTGGAACGTGGGTCGCCACCCTCCTGAACAAGGATCCAAGCACTTCGCTGGTCGTGATGGCCGACACCGGCACCCCCAAGATGGTCGACTACTTCGAGCGTGGCCTGGCCGCTTTCGGGCGGCCAGGAGAGACGCCGACCACCGGCATCAGGCAGCGAGTCATCGAGACGGGCAAGCCCCTCCTCCTGCCACAGATCGCGCTCGAGGAGATCCTGAAGATGACCGATCCGCATGTGGCGAGTTACATCGCCGACCATCCTCTGCCGATTTCGAACGAGGTGATGGGCTTGCTCATGGTGCCCATGCGGGCGCGTGGCGCGGCGGTCGGCACCCTTTCTCTTTGCGAGCGACGCAGCTCGAATCCTCTGACCGAGAAAGACGTCCTCTGGATGCAGGCCGTCGCCGATCGGACGGCGCTTGCGGTCGAGAATGCCCAGCTTTACGAGGACGCGGTGATGCGCCTCGAACGGCTGGGCTCCCTGCAGAGTCTGAGCCTGGCCTTGAGCGCGAGCCCCGACCTTCGGCTCACGCTCAAGGTGATCCTCGACCAGGTCACGGCGCAGCTGAAGGTCGACGCGGCTGACGTCTTGCTGCTCGAGGAGCCGGACAACATGCTCGCCCTCGCCGCAAGCACCGGGTTCCTGGCCACGGCGGTGCCCGACTACCGTCTGCCCGTGGACGAGGGCCTGCCGGGACGGGCTGTCATCGGGCGACGGATCGAGACCGTGACCGCATTGAGCGCCTTTTCCCAGTTCCGCCGCCGCTCGCTATTCGCTCGCGAAGGCTTCAAGGCCTACGGCGCCGTGCCGCTGATCACGCGTGGCAAGCTCCTCGGCGCGCTCGAGGTCTACCACCGGACCCCGCTGGCGCCGGACCAGGAATGGGTCTCTTTCCTGGACGCGCTGGGGAGCGTCGCCGCGATCGCCATCGACAACGCCGCCATGCAGGATCGACTTCGCAAGAGCCAGGCCGCCGAGCTTCCGCGGCGGGCACCGGCGCCGCCGCTCTCGCTGAGCCGGCTCGAGATCCAGATCCTCCGCCTCATCGGGGAAGGCCTGAGGAATCGCGAGATCGCCGCCCAGGTCCACCTCAGCCAGAACACGATCAAGTTCCACGTCCGTCAGATCCTCCAGAAGACCGGCACCACAAACCGGACCGATCTCGCCCACCGCGCGGCGCGGGACGGGTGGCTGTGATCGTCTGGATTAACAGAACTACCCAGGTGGGTAGGGAATTGGCCCTTCGGAGCGTGAGCCGCTAAGTAATTACTTCCTACGCTGACCGGCAAGGGAGTAAGGGTTGGTTGGCTCGTGGGTTGAAATCGCGGACAGCGCGGAGGCGGACGTCCCCGCCGGCCGCCGGCCGGTCATGAGCCTGGCTGTGCCGGCCGTGACGCTCGGATTCATGGGCCTGCCGCCGGCTGTGGCGCTCCTGGTCCTGCTGGGTGTGGCCGGATGAACATCCGCGAAGGGATGGCGCTCGGCCCCTACCGCGTGATGGAGCGCATCGGCCGCGGCGGCATGGCAACCGTGCACCGGGCTTATCACCCGGGCCTCGACCGATACGTCGCGATCAAGGTCCTCCCCGACTTCTTCGCCGAGGACCCGGAGTACCGCGAAAGATTCCAGCAGGAGGCGCGCTCGGTGGCCCGCCTGAAGCACCCCAACATCCTGGAAGTTTTCGACTTCGGGTATGAGGGAGGCCTGGCCTACCTCGTCCTCGAGCTCGTCGAGGGCGGCACCCTGTCCGACCGGGTTGGCACCCCGATGGACCTTCGCCAGTCTGTGCACACGCTCGAGCAGCTGGCCGGCGCGCTCGACCACGCGCACGCCAACGGCATCCTGCACCGGGACATCAAGCCTTCGAACATCTTGCTTCACAAGGACGGCACGCCCGTGCTCGCGGACTTCGGCCTGGCCCGGATGGCGGGCTCGATGCGCAGGCTGACCAGCTCGGGCACCGTGATGGGGACGCCCGAGTACATGTCGCCCGAGCAGGCGGCTGATGAGACCATCGGCCCGGCCTCAGATATCTACTCCTTCGCCGTCGTCGCCTACGAGATGCTGACCGGACGTGTGCCCTTCGGAGCCGATACGCCGGCAGCCGTGCTCCTCTCCCACGTGACCAAGCCGATGCCGGCGACCCGCGAGCTCCGGGGTGAGCTTTCCGCGCACATCGAGGAAGTTCTGCGCAAGGCGCTGGCGAAGCGCCCGGACGACCGCTTCGCCACCGCCGCCGCCTTCGTCGCCGCCCTGAAACCCGCCGCATGGCCGAACGGCCACGGCGACGAGCTAGTCGCGATCGTCCCGGTCACGCGACAGCTGGCCCGGCCCGATCACGCACCCGTCGTGCTGGTGGTCGACGACGGGGCCGCCAACCGCGAGCTCATCGAGGCGTGCCTCGCCGGAGTCGAATGCCAGGTGCGAACGGCCGAAGACGGGGTTAGCGCGCTCAAGTTCATAAGCGCGTCTCCCCCCGACCTGATCCTGCTCGACGTCCAGATGCCGGGCATGGACGGCTACGAAGTGTGCAAGCGGATCAAGGCGAATCCTGCGTCCAAGCTGGTGCCGGTCGTGATGATCACGTCGCTCGACCGCACCGCGGATCGCGTGCGCGCGCTCGAGATGGGAGCGGACGACTACATGACGAAGCCGGTCGACCGCGTGGAGCTGGTGGCGAGAGTGCGCTCCGCGCTACGCCTGAAGGGCACCTACGACTCGCTGGACAGCGCCGAGCACGTGATCTTCGCGCTCGCCGCCGCCGTCGAAGCCAAAGACCCATACACGGAGGCGCACACCCACAGGGTCGCCGAGTCGGCGCGGCGGATCGGGTCCCGGCTGGGCCTCTCATCCTCTGATCTCGATTCCCTTTACCGCGGCGGCCTGATCCACGACATCGGCAAGATCGGCGTCCCCGACGCGATCCTGCTCAAGCCAGGACCGCTCGACAGCGACGAGATGACCAAGATGCAACGGCACCCGATCATCGGCGCGAACATCGTCGCGCCGCTGCGCTCAGGCGCCACTCTCCTCCCGATCATCCGCAACCACCACGAGCACTTCGACGGCACCGGCTATCCAGATCGGCTGTCAGGCGCCGGCATTCCGAGGCTGGCTCGCATTGTTTCGGTCAGCGACGCCTTCGACGCCCTGGTCAACGACCGGCCTTACCGCCAGCGAAAATCGGTGGACGAGGCGCTGGCCATCTTGAGCGCGGGCGCGGGAAGGCAATGGGATCCCGAAGTCGTGAAGCTCTTCGTCAACGAGATGCCTTCACTCGCGGCGCTGGGCGCGGCCTGAGGTGAATCGATGAACGACCTGGTTCCCTGGCTGCAAGACGCGGTCGCGGCCGCATTCGTGGTCCTCGGGCTCGTGACCGCGATCAGCTGGCTGAGGAGCCGAGACCGGTCGATGGGTTTCCTCGCCCTCGCCATCATCCTGCTCTCGGCGGTTTCCGGACTGGGTCGCCTGCAGGCCCACCTGCCCTTCACCATCCCCCTGCTCGGCACGCTCAACCTGCTCGGCTTCGCCGGCTCCGGTTACGCGCTGCTCCTCTATCGAGACAGCCTCATCCCCCTCCCTCGGCGCTGGCATGCCGTCGCGATCGCATCGTTGGCGGCAGCCAGCGTCTTTCTCATCGTTGCGCAGGCACTTTCCGTCGGCAGGACCGCGAGTACGATCATCGCGGTCGTCTGGGTCCTGATCTGGTGCGCATGCGTGGGCGAGCCGATCGCTCGCTTCTGGCTCGTCGCGCGCAACCTTCCTGCGGTCCAGGCGTGGAGGCTGCGCTCGCTGAGCATCGGCTTCGGCGGCCTTGTTGGGATCCTCTTGTTCGCGATCTCGATTGGATTCCTCGTTCGAGAACCCATCATCCAGGTCATCTTCGAGCTGGCGGCCCTGGCGATCGTCCCCCTGCTCTACGCGAGCTTCGCGCCACCGACGTGGCTGCGCCGCCAGTGGCGCGCACCCGAGGAAGAAGGCCTGCGCGCCTTCATGGAGGACCTGCTCGTGGACGAGGACCGGGACGCGCTGGCCAAACGCGCGCTCGAGTGGGCGACCCGCCTCGTGGGAGGCGCCGCGGCGGTCCAGTTCGACGCTGCCGGCAAGGCAACCGCGAGCCGCGGGGTCGATTCTGCGCAGGTCGTCGAACTGGGACGCATGCTGCCGCGCCTGCACCGCGGAGTCAGCCGAATCAGCCTGTCGGACGTCGACAGCAGCGTGATCGTGCTGCCCGTGGCGGGGCTGTCAGGCTCGGGCACGCTCGTCGTTCTGGCTGGGCCGTTCACGCCCGGCTTCGGAGGCGACGAGATGAACCGCACCCAGCAGCTGATGAGCGCGTTCGTCACCGCGCTCGACCGCCGGCACCTGATCGTTGAGCTCGAGCAGCGGAATCTTGCGCTTCAGGAGGCCAACCGGCACAAGAGCGTCTTCCTCGCCAACATGAGCCACGAGCTGCGCACCCCGCTGAACGCGATCATCGGCTTCTCCGAGCTGATGACGGATGCTCGCGAAGGTCAGTTCGACGACGCGACGCGGAAGAGGTTCCTCAGCCAGATCCTGACGAGCGGGAAGCACCTGCTCGGGCTGATCAACGATATCCTCGACCTGTCCAAGGTTGAAGCCGGGCAGATGGAGCTTCGGCTGAGCATGGTCTCCGTTGCCGAGGCCGTCGATCAGGTCACGAAGACGGTCGAGCCCCTCGTCGGAAAGAAGAACATCGCCTTGCGCGTCAGCGTCGACGGCGCCGGCGACGTGCTCGCCGACGGCGGCAAGCTGAAGCAGATGCTGCTGAACCTCGTCTCGAACGCGATCAAGTTCACCCCGGAGGAAGGGACGGTGACCATCGCCGCCGTCCGGGTGAAGGACACGGTGGAGATCTCAGTTGCGGATACCGGGATCGGCATCGCGGACGCAGACATGAAGGAGATCTTCCACGAGTTCCACCAGGTCGACCCTGGACCAGGCCGCAAGCACGAAGGTACCGGTCTCGGCCTCGCGCTGACGAGGCGTTTCGCCGCTCTTCACGGCGGCGACGTGCGCGTGAGCAGCCAGGTCAACAAAGGCAGCGTGTTCACCCTGGTGATGCCGATCCACGCGACAGTCCGGCCGCCGAGCGAGCCTGCCGTCGCCAGGTCGATGAACGGACATGGCGCCGGGCCGCTCGTGCTGGTGGTGGAAGACGACCCCGCGGCCGCGGAGCTGCTCACGCGCCAGCTCGGGAACGCCGGCTATCGCACCGAGGTGGCGAAATCGGGAACTCAGGCGCTTGAGCTCGCGCGCGAGCTCAAGCCGGCGGCGATCACGCTCGACATCATCATGCCCGAGCTTGACGGCTGGGAGGTCATCACGAGGTTGAAGAGCGACGCGGCGACGAGCCACATCCCGGTCGTCGTCGTAAGCGTCGTCGACAACCCCGAGCTCGGCATCGCGCTGGGGGCGATCGACTACTTCGTCAAGCCCGTCAACGCCTCAGCCCTGGTGGAACGCCTCGACCGCTTCGACGCTCCGCACGCTCCAGGCAATCGCAAGGTTCGGGTGCTGGTGGTCGACGACGAGCCGGCCAACCGGACGCTGCTCACAGAGGCGCTCGAGCCCGCCGGCTTCACGGTGATGACCGCCTCCGGGGGCCGCGATGCCATCAAGATTGCGAAGAGGTCGAAGCCTGACCTCGTGCTGCTCGACCTCCTCATGCCGGACGTAAACGGCTTCGACGTGGTCGAGGCGCTGCGCGGCGATGACAAGACTCGCGACACGCCGATCATGGTCCTCACGGCGGCCAATCTCACCGAGGCCGACAAGCGCCAGCTCAACGGCCGCGTGTCGCAGATCCTGAGCCGCGGATCCGTGGCGACGTCGGACATCGTCGGGTTGCTCAAGAACGTGGTCGCTCAGCGCAACGGAGGCAAATGAAGGCACGAAGCCTGATCCTGGTCGTCGAAGACAACGAGGCCAATCAGATGCTCGTTCGCGCGGTGCTCGAGCTCGAAGGCTTTGACGTTCGGATCGCCGGTTCAGGACCCGAGGCCCTCGACGTGCTCGGGGACTGCGTCCCCGACCTCATCCTGATGGACGTCCAGCTGCCCGGCCAGGACGGGCTCACGTTGACGCGGCTCATCAAGGCGGACTCGGCGACCGCGGCGGTACCAATAGTCGCGCTTACCGCGCATGCGATGACCGGCGACCGCGAGCTTGCGCTGGATGCTGGGTGCATCGCCTACATCTCCAAACCGATCGACACTCGCACGTTCGGTGTCCAGGTAAGACAGCTCCTGTCCGCCGGTGTCGAGAACGACGGCCGGCGGGCAGTCGCGCAGTGAGTGGGCGCGGCCGCATACTCGTCGCCGACGATGACGCCCCCAGCGCGGAGCTGCTGACCTACTTCCTGGAGTCGCACGGCTTTTCGGTCTCGATCGCTCACGATGGCAACCGCGCGCTCGAGATGGGCACGAGCGGCGACTTTCAGCTCGTAATCCTGGACGTTCACATGCCCATGTACGACGGTGTTGAGGTCCTGCAGTTCCTGCGCAAGAGGTACGTCTTGCGGCCGATCAAGGTCATCGCACTCACAGGCGACCTTTCCCAGGAGGTCCGGGACGCGCTCGAGGGCAGCGGTGTCGACAGCTTCATCAGCAAGCCCGTCGACCTTTCGTTGCTGCGGGAGGAAGTGAATCGCCTGATGGCCGCCTCGGCGGCCGGGGCGTGATCGCTGTCGCGCCCGTCGACGCCGAGCGAGACACGATCCAGGTCACGCCGTGGATCCTCATCGTCCTGACCGATCCGCGCAAGCGGCGATCGGCTCGCCGTGAGTTCGAGCAGGCCGGTTTCGAAGTCCAGGTCGCGACATCGATCGAAGACGCGATCGAGTTCCTCGCGGTCATGACGCCCGCACTGATCGTCCTCGACGAGAACCTCACCGGGCGACTACCAGGTCCGGGTGACTTTTTGAATCGTCCGCGGACGATCAGGGTCGAAGCCTCGGGCGACCGCGACGTGGTGAGCGAGCAGCTGGCCGGAGACGGCCAGCGTGATCGGGGTGAGCTCTTCGGGCAGCCCTGAAACGTCGAGCAGGTGCAGCACCTTGCAGCCCTGCTCCTGCAGGCGCGCCTTCACCGCTTCGAGGTTCGCGGCCACGAGCCCGCCGCCGTCGACGATGAGCGCGGGCAGACCCTCCTCGACCACCGCGATGGGGCCGTGCTCGAAATCCGCAACCGACCACGCACGCGCGAGCACGTAGCTCGTTTCGCTGAGCTTCAACGCGATCTCCTCAGCGGTCGAAAAGTTGAAGCCCCGGCCGAGCACGATGGCGCGCGGGCCCATCAAAGCCGGGACGAGGCTTTCCAGCTCGGCTTCGCGATCGAGGGTGCGCGCGATGGACTCGGGCGCCGCTTTCAGCGCGGACTCGAACGACGGGTCTGGACTCATCGCCTGGGAGATGAGGGCCAGCGCCAGCAGGCTCGCGGTGTAGGTTTTTGAGGCTGGGACGCTGACCTCGGGACCCGCCTGCAGCGCGAGCACGAGCTCCGCGGAAGCAGCAAGCTTGGAGCGCGGATCGTTCGTGATCGCGAGCGTCAGCGCGCCCTGGCGCCTTGCCTCCTCGATGACCGCGATCACGTCAGGCGATTCACCCGACTGCGAGATGCCGATCACAGATTGGCCATCCAGACGCGGCGGGCGCGCGTAGTGGGTGAACAGGGAGGGCGCGGCAAGCGCGACGAGGTATTGGTTGCGCACGCCGAAGAGGTATTTTGCGTACAGCGCCGCGTGGTCCGAGCTGCCGCGCGCGGCGATCACAAACCCCCGCGGCGCGGCCTCCCGAACGCGAGAAGCGATGGAGCTAGCTGCTTCGGCGCCACGGGCGAGCAGTCTCGCCGCCACCTCCGGCTGCTCGGCGATCTCGGCTCGGAACCGGCTGGTTCGGGCCGTCACGGACGCCGCGCTTCGGCGAGCACGACCTTGAGATCGCCGCCCGCGGCGTCCAACCTCAGGCGCGCCTCATCCGGGTTCAGGCCGCGGCGGAGCATGACGATGGCGACCTTCACATTTCCACGCGCGGCTTCCAGAGCGCCCACGGCCTCCTCACGCGATGCGGCGCCGAGGTCGGCGACCACGCCCGCGGCCCGACCGCGCTGCTTTTCGTTGGAGGCGACGACGCCGACCATCCTGCCGCGGTGGGTGTGGGCCAGGCGCGTGAAAACCGCCGTGCTCAACATGTTCAGGATCACCTTCTGGACGGTGCCCGCCTTCAGTCGCGTCGAACCGGCGATCACCTCAGGACCCTTGTCCACCTCGATCGCGATATCCGCCGCCTGGCCGAGCGGCGAGCCGGGTTTGCACGTGACCGCTATCCGCAGCGGGCCGTCGACCGCCGCTCGCTCGAACGCACCCAGAACAAAGGGCGTCCTTCCGCTCGCGCTGATCCCGACCACGACGTCGCCGGAGCCGATCGCAGCGCGGCGGGCTGTCTCGCCGCCCAGGTCGCGATCGTCTTCCTGCGTATCTTCGACCGAGTGAGCCAGCACGCGATCGCCGGCCACGCCGAACGTCGCCGGGCACTCGGCCGCATCGAGCTCCGCGATCAGACCGCTCGTTCCCGCGCCGAAGTAGTGCAGCCGCCCACCTGAGCTGAGGCGTTCCGTCACCGCTTCGACCGCCCGGGCCACGTCCTCTAGCCTGGGCGTGATCGCGTTGAGGGCGGCTACGTCCTCGGCGTGCATCAGGGCGACGAACTCGAGTGCCGACAGGTCGTCGATCTCGTCGGCGCGTGGGTGCAGGTTCTCGCTCAACGGGTCATCCCGTCATCAGCTCCGCGGCCGCCTCGGCGCACACGCGTGCCGATCCGTTGGTCGCAATGTAGGCGCGGGCCTTTGAAGGCCTGCAAACGGGCACTCCCATCTCGACCAGGATCGCGTCCGGCCGCCGCGCCAGCCATGCCTCGATCGCCTGGCGTTGCTCGGGCAGACGGTGCAGATCGCGAACGACAAGGATGAGGCTCTTGCCCTCAGCCGCATCGACGTCCTCTACCCGAGTAACGCTTACCCCACGCGTGGCGAGCGATGCGGCCAGGCCCCAGGGAACATCGCCCGCCGCGATGGAGCGGGTCGACTCGAACTGGACCACCGCAGCCTCGCGGCCGACGTGCACTGGCCCCTCGCTCGAGATAGCCCGGCGGGCGGCGGCCATCCCGATTTCGTTCGAGATGTGCGTGTTGCCGCCCTGCCTTTTGCGCCATCCAGCCAGCGCATCAACGCGGGCCGCGGCCTCCGCCAGACGCCGCTCGGAAAGGTTCCCCTGCTTCACCGCCGTTGCGATGGCGCCGACGATCTCCTCCACGATCTCTTCGTCCGCCAGGTGGCCGCCGATGCACAGCGCGTCGCATCCCGCGATCAGGGCGAGGACGGCGACTTCCGCGACGTCACGGCCGTTGCTCAACCCCCGCATCTCGAGCGCGTCACTGAGGGCGAGGCCCCCGAAGCCCATCTCTTCGCGCAGGAGGCCGGTCATGATCGCCCTGCTGATGGTCGCCGGCCCGGCGTCGATGGTCGGCGCAACAATGTGCGCGCTCATGATCGCCTGCACGCCGCCGTCGATCGCCGCGCGGAACGGCTCGAGGGTCCGAATGCGCGGATCCTCGCCGACCACGGGCAGCGCGAGATGGGAATCGACCGACGTGTCCCCGTGGCCTGGAAAGTGCTTGGCGCACGCCGCGACGCCCGCCCCCTGCAGCCCGGAGACCCAGGCGGCGGTGTGCGCCGCCACCGCGGACGCGTCGGAGCCGAACGAGCGGACGCCGATGACCGGGTTCAGCGGATTTGTGTTCACGTCCGCGACCGGCGCCAGGTCGAGGTCGACCCCCACCTCGTTCAGCTCGGAGCCGATCGCACCCGCAACCTCTTTGGTGAGCGCGATGTCTCCGGCGGAGCCGAGGGCGAGGTTGCCCGGATAGGAGCTGCCGGTCGTCGCCTCCAGGCGCGTAACGTCGCCGCCCTCTTCGTCGATCGCAACCAGCAGCTCCGGACGCGCGCCGTGGAGCGCCGCGTTCAGCGCCCTCAGCTGGGCGCGGTTCTCCACGTTGCGTCCGTAGAGGACGACGCCACCCAATCCCAATGCGGCGCTGCGAAGCGCCCAGTCGGGCGCCGAGGTGCCCTGGAAACCCGGCAGGAGACAGCGCAGCGCAAGCCTTTCGATCGAGGTCATCCCTTGACGGCTCCCGCGGTCAGCCCGCCGGCCAGGTAGCGCTGGAGGACGAGGAAAAAGACAACCACCGGAACCCCGGTCAGCGTCGCGCCGGCCATGAGCGGCCCCCACTGCGGCCCGTGGTTCGTCGTGAACGAAGCCAGCCAGATCGTGAGTGTCTGATTGTTCGGGCTGGAGAGCAGGACGTAGGCCACGATGTACTCGTTCCACGCCTGGATGAACCCGAAGATCGCGGTCGCCACGAGACCGGGGCCCACGAGAGGGAAAGTGATGCGGAAGAAAGCACCCACCCTGCTGCAGCCGTCGATCATCGCCGACTCCTCTAGCTCGGCCGGGATGTTCGCCACGAACCCGCGCAGAGTCCAGATCATGAAAGGAAGCACCACGGCCAGATAGACAGCGATGACGCCGGGCAATGCATCGGTCTGCCCGACGCGATCGAGCATCAGGTACAGCGGGATGATGAGCGCGTTCAGCGGCACCATCTGCACGCCGATGATCATCACAAGGAACGCGGTCCGGCCCTTGAAGCCGAATCGAGCAGTCCCGACCGCGGCGAGGAACGCGATCGTCAGCCCAAGCACGAGCATCACCCCGACGACGATCACGCTGTTTTTGACATCGTCCAGGAAGTACGGACGGGTGATCGCGTCCTGGAAGTTCTCGAGCGTGAACGGTGCGGGGATCCATTTCGGCGTGAGGCTGAGGATGTCGTGGCCCGGCTTGAACGCCGTGGCGACCATCCAGTAGATCGGGAACAGCATCACGGCCGCAACGGCGAGGCCGGTGGCGTCATACAGCAGCTGCCTGGTGCGCTCCCCCAGGTTGAGCCGGAGCCCGACCTGGGTCGCTGCTCGCGCGCGCCCGGTCTGTACGCCCTGGGCGGTCCCCGGCGCGATCATGCGATCTCCGCCACCTTGACCGTCTCCCTCACGTAGAAGAAGGTGACGACCACGAGCACGAGCACGAGTACGACGGCTATCGCTGCTCCCATTCCGTACTGGGTCACGCCGAACGACTCGCGGTACGCATAGATGGCGATCGTGTAGTAGTCGGCGCTCGGCCGGGCGTTGAGCATCACGTAGATCTGGGTGAACACGCCGAAATCCCAGATCGTGGAAAGGCAGGTCACGATCAGAAAGATGGGCTTGAGCATTGGCGCGGTCACAAACCAGAACCTCTGCCACGCGCCCGCTCCGTCGACATGCGCTGCGTCGATCACATCGCTCGGCACCTGGAGCAGGCCGGCGAACAAAGTGATCGTGACAAAAGGAATCGCGCCCCAGACGACGATGACGACGAAGACCGACCAGCCCTGGATCGGATTGTCAAACCAGTTGTGGTGGATGAAGTTCCCTACGTGAAGCTGGGTCAGCAGGTAGTTGATGACGCCGAACTCGTAATCGAACATCCACTGCCAGATATCGACAGAAACGATCACAGGAGTCGTCCATACAAATACAAGAGCGCTCATCACGATGACGCGGACCGCCTGGCTCACTTTGAGCAGCAAGAGCGCAATCAGCGTGCTGAGGATCACCGTCAGGCCGACACACGCAAGCGTGAACAGGAGCGAGCGGACGATGACCTGGTGGAACAGCGGATCGACCACGATCCTCTGGTAGTTGGCGGCCCCCACCCACTCGCCCGCATGTGCGATGAGCTCGCGCAGGCCGTAACGCTGAAGTGAGAGCCACACCAGCATCCCCAACGGAAACGCCAGGATGCCGGCGATGATCGCCACGCTCGGCCCGATCAGCGCGTACGGAAGAAGATTTGTCCGAACCCGGCCCGGACGCCGGGGAGCCGATTCGAGGTCAGGCGTGACGATCGCCACTCCCATCGAACCAGCCCCCCTTGCTTCGTCTGCTACGAAATTACGGAGTTAGCCGCCGCCGTTCAGCAGCGCGGTGATGCGACCGCTCGCCGACGAAGTGGCGTCGGGAATCGCCTGCTGCTTGGTGAATATCTTGACGAGCATGTCAGGAAGCACGTTTGCATTCTCGACGCTGGCCCAGTTCTGCGAGTTGGGCACGAACTTGCTGTTCTTGGCCGCGCTGTAGAAGACCGCGTTGATCCCGGTACCCAGGCTGAGCATCGAGGTGTTATTGGGGATGACGCCGCCCACGGTCGCCATCTCGGTCATGTGCTTGTTGTTGGTGAAGGTTGCGACCCATTCGTTCGCCAGGTCTTGGTGCTTGCTCTTGGCCGCGACACCGAGGTCGGAGCCGCCGAGGAACACCGGGGCGGTCTGCCCGGCGGTGTGGCTCGGGATTGGGAACGCGCCGAGCTTGTCCTTGAGACTCGGGTCGCCCGCCTTGGGGTCGGTGATGACGCCGACTTCCCACCCGTTGGCGATGATCATCGCGATGTGGCCCTGCGCGAACGCCGCGTCCTGCTTGGCCTCGTCTCCCGTCTTGTCGGCGCGAGAGAGCGCTGCGACCAGGCTGTTGAGCTTCGTCAGACCCTGCTGAGCGTTCGGTGAGTTCAGCGAGCCCTGCCACTTGCCGCCGGACTGCGTGGCGATGTCGCCGCCGAAGTCCCACACGAACGGCAGCGCGGCGTACCAGTACTTGCCGGGGTAGTAGAGCGCCGAGAAGTTCGGGTCGGAGCTGTGCGCCGCCATCAGCTTCTGGCCCACGGTGAGCAGTCCGTCCATGCTGTCAGGAGGCTGGACGTTGGCCGCCGCGAAGAAATCCTTGCGGTAGATGATCGCGCGGCTGCCCGCGTAATACGGGACGCAGTAGAGCTTGCCGGACACTGTGCAGGAGTCCGTCAGGGACTGCAGCCAGGTTCCGGAGTTGTCGAAAGACGACTTCTTGCCGCTGATGTCCCCGAGCGCCCCGGCCGCGGCGTACTTGGCCACCAGCGTGTTGCCCAGCTCGACCACGTCAGGCGGCGTGCTGCCGGCAAACGCGGTATCGAGCTTGGTGCCGATGTCTCCCCACTGCTGGAGCTCGACGTTGACCGTCACGTTGGGGTATTTGGCTTTGAAGTCGGCGTTGACGCCGTCGACCACGCTCTGAGGAGCGCTTCCGTTCATCAGCCAGACCGTGAGGGTTCCAGTTTGGGTCGATGGGTTGTTGGAGCTGGTGGTGCCGCCACAGGCGGCGGCCACCAACGCCATCAGTATCCCGATGACGCTTAACGGTGCTTTGCGCGATTTCATCTAGGCGATTTCCCCCTATGTTTTTGAATGCGGCGCGGGTGCGCCCTGCTGATGGTCGCCACCACGATTCCCCACCACAGCATTTGAGCCGCGCAGGGCGCCGGCCGAGCGCCCGTTGCGGCTTCGCTGCGGTACGAGCTCGGCGACCAGGCGATAACGGTCGCCGCGATAGATGGAGCGGACGAACTCGACGATCCGCCCTGACTCGGAGATCGTCGTCCGCTCGAAGAGAAATGCAGGGGAGTGAAGCGGTACCCCGAGGACGTCCGATTCGTCCTCGCTGGTCACCGTGGGCTCGATCGACTGCGTGCCCGAGACGATCGTGATGCCGTATCTCTCGCGCAGCAGCTCATAGAACGAGTGGCCTTCGAAGTCGGCGCGCGTCAGCCCCGGCACCAACGCCTCGGGGACGTGAAGGATCTCCATCGCCATCGGCATCGAGTCGGCCAGGCGCAGACGCTTGACACGGATCAGCCGCGCCTCCGGGGACACACCCAGCCGGTGGGCCAGGCGCGCTCCCGCGAGCATCGAGTTGAGCTCCAGGGTCCGGCTGCCGGGAGTCATGCCGCGACGGCGCATGTCGTCGCTGAATGACGTCAGTGTCAGAGGTTGGGCGATCTTGGGTTCGGTGACGTAGGTGCCGCTTCCGTGACGCCGGTCGAGGTAGCCGTCGCGGACCAGCTCGTCAAGGGCGGCCCTGAGCGTCAGGCGGGACACGCCGAGGTCGATCGCGAGCTGGCGCTCGGCCGGGATCGGCTGCCCCACCGCGAGTGACTCGACCAGGTCGAGCACGCGGTCCCGCGTGTCCTCCTGCTTGCTCACGCTGCCTCTCGCAAGTGGTATTGCCCTCCAAGCCAACTCATCCGCGAAAGTTAAGCACAGATCGGCCAAGTGGTCAATACCACTTTTTCGGGCCACCCACGGGCCGAAAACGCCGCCCGGGGGTCAGGTAGTAAGCGGCTGGACCGGGTTACCTGATTGAGACTCGCGCTGCGGGCGAGCCAAACCAAGTTGGAGGTTGCGTTAGATGCATCTCATCGGGTTTCTGATCATGGGAGCCATCGTGGGCTGGCTGGCCGGCAAGATCATGAGCGGGCACGGCTACGGGATCATCTGGGACATCGTGGTTGGCATCGTCGGGTCATTCCTGGGCGGATTCGTCTTCTCCCTGCTCTTCGGAACCCAGCCGGCGGGCCTTGTCATCTCGTTCATCGTCGCCCTGATCGGGGCTATCGTCCTGGTCGCGATCGTGCACATGGTGAAGCGCGAGCCGATGCGGACGACCTGAGCGGGTTCTTTTCCGGTATCGGACGTTGGGGGCAAGAAGCGGAAGTAATCGTCCGGCCTGACTTGTTTCTTTGATAGGCGGCGCGCGAGAAGCTCGCCGATCAATAACAAGGAGGTATACAGATGGTTGCTGCCCTGATCGTTCTCGTTCTCCTTCTCCTGCTTTTCGGCGGGGGCGGTCTCCTCTCTTCGTCGCTGCAAATTTTGTGGATCGTGCTGCTGATCGGCCTGATCCTGTGGGCCCTCGGATTCGTCTTTCGCGGATCGTCCGGCGGACGCTGGTATCGCTGGTAAGCGCAGGCACCTAGCAAAGACGAGCGCTGCACCGCGCTCGTCTTTTTTGATCCCGGAAGCGGATTCCAGGCGGGTCGATCCCGCCACCGCCCCAAGAAGTCTCGATCAAACATCATCATCAACGCGATGCCCGCCGCCACCACGGTTCTCCTCTTCGCCCTCGCCACCTTTCTGCTGACCGTCTCGCCGGGGCCGGGCGTGTTGTACGTGACGGCACGGAGCCTCGCCCAGGGCAGACGCGCGGGTTTTGCCTCGATGTTCGGCATCGAGTTCGGCGAGATGCTCTGGATCGCGGCCGCCGCAACCGGCGTCGCGGCCCTGCTTGCCGCCTCGGCGGCAGCGCTCGACGCGCTGCGACTGGGCGGCGCCGCCTACCTGATCTATCTCGGCATCCAGCGGTGGCGTCAGGTCGGCCACGTGCAGGCGCCGCAGCCCGCCCCGCTTGGCCGGATGTTCGTTCAGGGGTTCGTGACCCAGCTGCTCAACCCGAAGGTGGCGGTGTTCTTCGTCGCCTTCATGCCCCAGTTTCTGAACACCTCGCATCCCATTGCGCCGCAGGTCATCGTGCTGGGCATCGTCTACATCGCGATCGCGATCGTGGTCGATGCGACGTATGTGCTGGCGGCGGCAGCTGTGTCGCGGCGCTTCATGCGGAGCCGTGTCGCGCAAGTCCGCACGGGTCGAGTGGCCGCCGCGACCTACGTCGCGCTCGGGCTGGCCGCCGCGGCCACCGGAATCAGGAAACCGTAGGCGACGCAGGCCTACCCAAAGGCGCCCGTGCCGCGGCGACGATGATCGGGATCCCGAGCACGAGGCCCAGGCAGGTCAGGGAGATCACGATGCCATCCGCGAGGGCGACCCATCGCGCCCATGGCGAGCGGCGGGCGACCCCGACGATCGCCAGGATCGCGAGCCCGAACAGGGCCAAGAAGACGGCTGCGCTCAGCCAATGGTGCCACTGACGGCTGCGCCATCGGCGCGTTCCGGCAGACTGTGTACTGCCTTTGCGCACCCTGCTCACCGTCACCGGGAAGACGCCCGCCACGCGCGTGGAGGACATCACGCGCTGCTTCGACGAGGCGCACGAGTCCGGGTTCTGGCTCGACATCGAGGCGCCCGATGAATCCGACTACGAGCTACTCGAGCACACGTTCAAGTTCCATCCCCTGACCATCGAGGACATCCGCCACCAGAACCAGCGGCCGAAAGTCGACGAATACCCGGATTACAACTTCACGGTCATATTCCTCGCCGTCTGGGAGAACGACGAAATTGCTCTGCGCGAGCACCACCTGTACGTCGGCGCGCACTACCTGATCACCGTCCACCACGAGCCCTCGGCAGAGCTCAAGGAGCTACAGGAACGAATTCACAAGAGCCCGGACCTCACTCACGGCAAGCCCGCGTTCCTCACCTACCTCGCCATCGACGCGCTCGTCGACACGACGTTTCCGGTGCTCGAAAAGCTCGATGACGAGGTCGATGTCCTGGAGGACGAGATCACCGCGAAGGCCACCCAGGATTCGCTCCAGCGCATCTACCATCTGAAGCACACGGTCACGGAGCTGCGCCGGTTTCTCGGCGCGCAGCGCGACGTCTTCCAGGCCCTCATCACGCACGGCATCCACCTGCAGCAGCAGGACATGACCCTCTATTACCGCGACGTCTACGACCACATCGTGCGGCAATACGAGACCGCTGACTCCCTGCGCGACCTGCTGAGCAGCGCGATGGATGTGTATCTGTCCACGGTGTCGAACCGGCTCAACCAGACGACGAAGGCGCTCACCGTGATCGCTAGCTTGTTCCTGCCATTGAGCTTCCTGACCGGCTTCTACGGCATGAACTTCGCTTACCTGGTCACTGTTCTCGAGACGCCAACCGCCGCCTTCCTGCTTGGCATCGGCACGATGGTCATAGCGATACTGATCCAGCTGTACTTCTTCCGCCGAAGGGGCTGGATCTAGAAATAATGAGAGGGAAGCCCCATGGATCCCTCTCCTCGGCCGGTCGCCGGAAGATCTGACTCGTGACCGACTGCTGCTCGCCGAAGGGTTACAAATGGGTCTTCAGCGAGCGCAGCGCACGTGCCGAGGCGCGCCGCTACCGCCGCAGGGGCCTTGATGGAACTTCGCGCCGGATCGTGGACTTTTTGAAGTCTCAAGGCGTCGAAGGCCGAACCGTGCTCGAGGTGGGCGGCGGCATCGGAACCGTCCAGATCGAACTCCTGAAAGCCGGTGCGGCTCGCGCGGTGAGCATCGAGCTGACGCCAACGTATGAGGACGTCGCCGCGCGCCTGCTGAGCGACGCTGGGTTGACCGACCGCGTCGAGCGCAAGGTGACGGACTTCGCCCAGGCGGCGAGCCAGGTCGAGGGCGCGGACGTCGTGATCATGAACCGCGTCATCTGCTGCTACCCCGATATGCCTCGGCTGGCGGGCGCGGCCGCGGATCGCGCGCGGCAGCTGCTCGTCCTGAGCTACCCGACGGGCGCGTGGTGGATGCGCGCCGGCCTCGGCATCAGCAACCTCTTGCTGTGGCTCTTGCGCCGCGAGTTCCACATCTTCGTGCACCCGCCCGAGGAGATCATCGCGACGACGAAGCGCCGCGGCCTGGAGCCGATTCTCGATCAGCGAGGTCCGGTGTGGACCGTTGCCGCCCTCAGACGAAGCGCTTGATGAAGGCGAGCGCTGTCTCCGCGACCTCCTTCCAGCCGTTGTCGATGACCAGGGCGTGGCCGCGGTTCGGCATCTCTGTGATCTCGGTCACTCCTGGATTTCGCTTCTGGCGCTTGTAGGACGCATTCGCGATGGCCCACGGAACCGTGTGGTCTTTCTCGCCGGAGATGATCAGCAGCGGTCCCCGCTCGGGGTTCACGGTGTTGACCTTCACCTCCGTCCAGGGGTTCACGTTGGCGGCCGCGGCCTGAAACAGAGGCGCGCCGGGCGCCGGGACGGCGAAAGTGTCGTAGAGCTCCCTCGCCTCCGCTTCGCTGACGGCATTGGCGAACGCGTAGCGGAACTGCTCATAGGTGAGCGGGATTGCTCGGTTCCAGTTCGCTGGGTTCTGAAGCACCGGGGATGCGGACTTGAGGGACGAGATCGGGAGTGGAAGCACGCCGCGGAATGGCGCCGGGTCGATCGCAACCGACGCCGCCGAGTGACCTCGGCCCGCGACGATCTGCGTCAGCAGCCCGCCGAAAGAGTGGCCCATGACGACAGGCTTCTTGTTCAGACGGTGGATGACCGCGTCGACATGGTCCGCGACCTGGCCCACCTTCTTGCCCGCGAAGACCTCTGGATGCGCCTTCGCCTCCGAGACGGTTTCCGGATCGTCGGGCCAACCTGGCTTCACCGCCGTGAAGCCGGCGTTCTCGAACAATTCCGCCCATCGGTCCCAGCTGCTCGGCAAGAGCCACAAGCCGTGGATGAACACGACGGGCGTGCGGCCTGATGCGTTCGCACGCTCGACCTGCTGGGACTCGTGCTCGGTGATCTCGCCAGACCGTTCGGCGGTAGTGCTCATGTCGTCCTCCCGCGTTTTTATCCACCCCACTCCACGCGAGTGACGGCCGAATACTACGCCCTCAGACGAGCAGCGGCCTGAGGGTGTTGCGGGCGACGAGGAAGCCGCGCTGCACCAGCTCGAGCTCGCCTTCGAACTTGCGGTCCTCGTGCTCGATCGAGACCACCCAGTCGTAGCCGATCGCGTACAGCGTGCTGATGAACCGATCCCACCGGACTTCGCCGAGGCCGGGAAGTCTCGGCACCTGCCAGCCGAGGCCGGCTGACATCACGCCGTTTTCGTAAAGCCCGTCGCGGTCGATCTCCATATCTTTGGCGTGGACATGGAAGATGCGCGGTCCGAACTCGCGCACCGCTCGCGTGTAGTCGATGAACTGCCAGACAAGATGCGAAGGGTCGAAGTTCAAGCCGAAGTTCTCATCCGGAATGAGCTCGAACATCTGCCGCCAGATGGCCGGCGAGTATGCCAGGTTGCGGCCGCCCGGCCACTCGTCCGAGGAGAAGATCATCGGGCAGTTCTCGATCGCGACCTTCACTTTGTGCTGGGCGGCGAACTTGATGATCGGCGGCCAAACCTTCTTGAAGTCTTCGAGGTTGTCGGCCAGCGAACGGTTCTGGTCGCGGCCGACGAATGTGCCCACTGTTTCCACCTCGAGCCGCTCTGCCGCTTCGATCACCCCGCGCAGGTGATCGTTGGCCGCTTGTCTTGTCGCCGAGTCGGGGTCGAGGTTGTTCGGGTAGTACGCGAGAGACGAGATCTCCAGGTTGTACCGCCTCATCAGGTCGCGGACTCGTTTCGGCTCGAGACGGTCGACGTCGATGTGCGCAACCCCCGCGTAGCGCCGCCCCTCGCCAGCGGCGGACGGCCAGCAGGCGATCTCCAGCGCCTCGAACCCGTTGTCGTGTGCCCACTGAGCGACCTGCTCGAGCGTCAGCGAGGGAAACGCGGCGGTCAGCAGGCCGAGCTTCATCGCCTTCGTTCGGCCGCGGCGCGGCTTCTCTCGACCTCGACCCAGTGAGCCTCCTTCGAGCTGCGCGCCACGGCCTCGCAGACGAGCATCGAGTCGTGGCCGTCGGCAAACGTCGGGTATCCGGCCGCCGGTCTTCCTGCGGCGACCGAGCGATAGACCTCCGCGTACAGGGCTTTGAAGGTGTCGGCGAAGCCCTCGACGTGACCACCCGGGAGGCTCGCCACCCTTCGTCCGTCGTCGTTCAGGATTGCCGGGTCGCGCAGGAGCAGCTCGTTGGGCCTGCCCCGATGCCCGATCCACAGCTCATCAGGATTCTCTGAGTTCCAGGAGGCGGCGGAGCTCGAGCCGTCGATCTCGAATACGAGCGAGTTCTTCCGGCCGGCACTGAGCTGAGAGACGGTGACCGCACCGCGAGCGCCGTCCTCATAGTGAAGCAAGATGGTCGCGACGTCCTCCGTATGGATCTCGCGCGCTACCGCATCGACCGCCCGACCTGTGGCGAACGTCTCGACCGGACCGGATGGTTGGTGCCGGGTCTTGATGAACGTGGTCAGGTCGGCCATCACCGCTGTGATCCGCTTGCCCGTGAGAAAAGTTGTCAGGTCCATCCAGTGCGACCCGATGTCGGCAACGGCTCGAAGGTCTCCACCGAGCTGAGGGTCCAGGCGCCAGTTCCAGTCCGTGTCGAGCAGCAGCCAGTCCTGCAGGTAGTGACCTGAAACCAGACGGACGTCGCCCAGCTCGCGGTTCGCAATCATGCCGTGGACGTGCTGATTCGTGGCGTAGAAGCGCAGGTTGAAGTTCACCGCGTGCACGCGCCCGCTCCGCTGCGCCACCTCGAGCAGCTCGGCCGATTGCGCTGAGCTCATCGCCAGCGGCTTCTCGCAGACGACGTGCTTGCCCGCCTCCAGCGCGGCCTTCGCGTGCTCGTGGTGCAGGTGATTGGGCGACGTGATGTGAACGACGTCGACTCGCGCATCATTCAGCATCGCCTGAAAGCTCTCATAGGCGGGGGGCAAACCGAGGTCGCGGGCTCTCGATGCCGCGCGCTGCCGGCTCGACCCGACCACACCATGGACCTGGACACCGAGGCGCCTCAGCGCCTCGACGTGGACGACGCCGATGAACCCTGTGCCGACAACGGCGGCGCCGATCTCGGTGATTGGCTTCACGACCTGCCTTATTCTTGCCGAAACCGTGAAGCCGATTCGGTTGCTGCAGGTCGGGTTGGGCGGCTGGGGGCGAGATTGGGCCTGGCGAGTCATCCCCGAGGTCAAGGAAGTCGAGGTCGCCGGCTACGTCGACTCCGATCCAGGGTCGCTGAAGCTGCTTCAGCAAGAAGTTCCCGGTGCGGCGGATCGGTGCTTCGCAACGCTGCGCGAGGCCATCGCCAAGACAGAGGCTGAGGCGGTGCTTGTCACCGCGACCCTCGACGGTCACGCGCCGCTGACCCGGGCCGCCGTCGACGCCGGACTTCACGTCCTGGTCGAGAAGCCGTTCGCGCCCGACGTCATGACGGCCGAGGAGCTCGTCAGCGCCGCCGCATCGAAGGGCGTGGCCCTGATGGTGAGCCAGAACTACCGCTTCTTCCCAGCTGTGCGGACCGTCGCGCGACTCATCCAGGAGCAAGCGCTCGGCAAGCTCGCCGAGGTATCGATCGACTTCCGCCGCTTCTCAGGCGTCAGCACCACGGTCCGGGCGCGCCATCACGGCGATGAGCAGCCGCTGCTGGTCGACATGTCGATCCACCACTTCGACCTGCTCCGCATGCTCCTCAACCGCGAACCCGATCGGATCTACTGCGAGTCTTGGAATCCAGCCTGGAGCGCATTTGCAGGTCCGGCGGTTGCCGTCGCCACCGTCGTTTTCGGCGACATCGTCGTGAGCTATCGCGGGAGCTGGGTCAGCGCCGCCCCGATCACGCCTTGGGCCGGCGAGTGGCGCATGGAGTTCGAGCGCGGTGAGGTCGCGTGGACGAGCCGCAACGACAATGGCGCGCTCGCCGACAGGGTCATGATCCGGCCTCTGGGCGGACGGTCGAAACGACTGCCCATGCCAGAGATGCGGGTCGATCGTTGGGGAACGCTGACCGAGTTCGCCCACGCGATCCGCGAGAAACGCGAACCCGAGTGCTCCGGCCGCGAAAACGTCGGCACCGTGGCGTTCATGGCGGCGGCGGTCGAGTCGGCGACGCGACGGCAGCCGGTCGACGTGCGGGCCACGAGAGTCCCGTCCCGTGACTGACGATCCGGAGGCCGTCTATCGGCAGACCACGCCCTCATCGAGAGCGATCCACGAGGCTGCTGTCAGGGTCATGCCGGGAGGCACGACGCGAACGACCACGTACTTCGACCCCTATCCCCTCTACATAGACCGCGGGCAGGGCTGTCGCGTCTGGGACGCAGACGGCACCGAGCGCATCGACATGCTCGGCAACTACACCGCGATGATCCTCGGCCATGCGCATCCGAAAGTCGTGGAGGCGATCAGCCGGCAGGCCGCGCGCGGCACGGGGTTCGCGGCGGCGAACCCTGTCGAGGTCAAGCTCGCAACGCTCCTGTGTGAGCGGGTGCCCAGCCTGGACGCGGTTCGGTTCTGCAACTCCGGAACCGAGGCGACGATGTTCGCCATGCGGCTCGCCCGCGCGTTCACGGCCCGGCCCAAGATCGCGCGCATGGAAGGCGGATACCACGGCACCCACGACCATGCCGAGGTCAGCACGCATCCGGTCGTGTCCGAAGCCGGGCCGGCGGACGCACCGATCCCAAGACCTGACTCGATGGGCACGCCCACCTGGGCGCTCGAGGAGACCGTGGTCCTGCCCTTCAACAACCCGGATGCGGCTGAGGCGATCATCCGCCGCCACGCGGGCGAGGTCGCCGGAGTGATCCTCGAACCGATCATTGGCGCGGGCGGCGTGATCCCGGCCACGACAGAGTTCCTGCGGCGGTTGCGCCAGGTGACGGAGGAGCTCGGCATCCTTTTGATCTTCGACGAGGTGATCTCGTTTCGCGTCGCGCCCGGTGGGGCGCAGCAGCTTTATGGCGTGACGCCGGACCTCACGACGCTGGGCAAGATCATCGGCGGCGGGCTGCCGGTCGCGGCGTTCGGCGGGCGCGCTGACGTGATGGAGCTGCTCGACCCGCGCCGCGAGCCGAACATAGCGCAGGGCGGGACGTACAACGGCAACCCCCTCGGCATGGCGGCCGGTCTGGCAGCGATGACCGAGCTGACGCCCGACGTGTACGAGGACCTGAACCGCAACGGCGCCCGGGTTTGCGAGCAGCTGACCGAGGTGTTCGCCTCACACGGTGTCGCCGTGCAGGTGAACGGCGCCGGATCGCTCCTGGCGCTGCATTTCACCGCCCGTCCGGTCGTCGACTACCGGACAATGGCGGCGGCCAACAAGAAGAGGACGCATGAATTCTTTCTCGGCCTCGTCAACCACGGAACCCTGATGGCGCCGCGTGCGATGGGGGCCCTGTCGACGCCGATGGGCGAGCAGGACATCCAGGAGTTCATCGACGCCGTGGACACCGTCGTCGCCGAGCAACGCCCGCGCTGGGAGTCGGACAGCTAGATCCCCCACGTAGCGTTGGGAGCGTGTCTCCGGCGACGGTGAACCTGCAGGCCCTAGGCGCGAGCGCCTGGCCCCTCCGGCGCCTTCGGCGCCACATCCCCTTAAATGGTGAGGAGCAAGACGCTAGCTCAGGCCGTACACCTTCGCGGCCGTGCCGCCCATGATCTGATCGTCGTTCGCGACGAGGTCGCGCATCGTCGTGACAACCTGCTGATATGACGCGGCCAGCAATGAGACCGGCCAGTCCGACCCGAACATGCACCGGTCGGCGCCGAACCAGTCGATCACCCGTCGCACGTAGGGCTCTACGTGCTCGGCCTTCCAGGATTTCCAGTCCGCTTCGGTGAAAAGACCGGAGACCTTGCACGTGACGTTGGGCAGCTCGCTCAGCGGCGCGAGCGCTTCTTCCCAGGCGGAGTCCCAGGCCCCGGCGGCGATGCGCGGCTTCGCGGCGTGGTCGATGACAAACCGAATCTGGGGGTGCCGCTTCACGGTCTTCAGCGCGGCCGGCAGCTCTCGGGTGCGAACAAGGACGTCATAGGCCAGCCCGGCCTCCCCCACCGCGGCGATCCCGTGCTGCACATCTTCACGCAGCAGCCACGTCGGATCGGGCTCGTCGTGGACCTGGTGACGGATCCCGACCAGGAAGCTCCCACCCTCGCTCCGGCGGAGTCCGGCCAGGGTCTTCGCCACCGACCGATCGGTCAGGTCCACCCAGCCGACCACGCCGGCGATGAACTCGTTTTCCGCGGCGGCCTCGAGGAACTCGCGCGTCTCCTCCAGGCTCGAGACAGTCTGGACGACCACCGTTCGGTCGATGCCGTTCGCGTCGAGCAGCGGCTTCAGGTCGCCCGCGTCGAAGCGCCTGCGAATCGAGGCCAGGTCATCCTCCATCCACGGATACTTCCGGTGGGCGGGATCCCAGAGATGGTGGTGGGCATCGACCACCATCAGGGGACCGGCGCGTCGGCCACGAGGAGGCCATCAGCCTTGAGCTCGTCCCACGCAGCCGGCGGTATCGGCGCCTGAAACGCCTCCACGTTTTCGTTGAGCTCGTCCACCGACCGGCATCCGGTGAGTACTGTCTGCACGGCCGGATGCCCAAGTGGAAACTGGATCGCCGCGGCCTTCTGCGATACGCCGTGGCGCTCGCAGACGGCTTTGATGCGCCCGGCTCGCTGGACGAGCTCGTCGGGGGCGGCCTTGTAGTTGTAGTGAGTGCCGGGCGTCGGATCGGCCAGGATGCCGCTGTTGAAAACTCCGCCCGCGATGATCGCGATCCCGCGCTCTGCGCAAAGCGGCAGCAGCTCCTTCAAGCCGACCTGGTCGAGCAGCGTGTACCGGCCGGCGAGCAGGAAGCAGTCGAAGTTCGCCTCGCGCGCGAAACGAGCCAGCATCTCGGCCTGGTTCATGCCGGCTCCGACCGCCGTGATGGTCCCTTCCGCCCGAAGCCGGTCGAGTGCCGGATACGCTTCGGACAGGGCTTCGGCGAAGTGATCGTCAGGGTCGTGGATGTGAAGGATGTCGATGCGCTCGATGCCCAGCCGCGCAACGCTCTCCTCGACCGAACGCATGACGCCGTCGTAAGAGAAGTCAAAGACGGGATTGAGCGGGGGCGCATCGGGAAACGTCTCGCTCTGTGGCGGAGCGCCCGCGCGGAGAAGGCGGCCGACCTTGGTCGCGAGCACGAACTGATCGCGCGGTTTGGCTCTCAGGACGGTGCCGAGACGCTGCTCCGCGAGGCCGTTTCCATACTGCGGCGCGGTATCGAAAAAGCGAATGCCCGCCGACCACGCGGCCTCGACGACGCGGTGCGCCTCGTCATCCGCGAGGGCCTGAAACAGACCCCCCAGGGGAGCAGTGCCGAAACCCAGCCGTGTGACCTGGAGCGACGTGGGGCCAAGCTTGACCCGCTCTGTCGGATTCAGGCTGACGCTCCCGTTTCGACCTGCTTCCGCAGCCAGCGCTCGCCGCTGGCGATGTGCGCCGTCGCCGCTGCCCGCGCCAGCTCGGGGTCACCCTGCATGATCGCCTCGTAGATCCGGCGGTGCTCTTCGCGCGTCACATCGAGCGCGTTGTCGGCGGCCCGGCCGTGCCAGAGGCGGACGCGATGCATACGCGTCGAAAGGCTGGCGAGCAGGGAGATCAGAACCGGGTTCCCGGTCGCGCGGGCGATCACGGCATGAAAGGCTACATCGGCCTCGACGAGCTCCTCGACTCCCTGCGCCTCGCGCATCCGATCGAGACTGGATCCGAGGTCCTGTTTTTCCTCATCGTCGATACGCGCGGCGGCCAGGGCCGCGGCGGCGGCTTCGAGGATGCGACGGACCTCGTACAGCGCGATCGCCGTCTCGCCCAGCAAGAGGTGGCTGATGAAGCCGGTGCTCTCCAGGAGCAGGTCGGGTTCGAGGCTGCTGACGTAGGTGCCGTCGCCCTGGCGCACCTCCAACACGCGCAGCTGGGAGAGCGCGCGGACGGCTTCGCGGAGCGAGTTGCGGGAGAGCCCGAGCTCCGCGGCCAGCTCGCTCTCTTTCGGCAGCCGGTCGCCCGGGCCCCAGGCACCTGACACAATTCGCTCTCGGATCTTGTCGATGGCGTCGTCGGTGACGCTCGGGGCGCGGGCGGCGCCTCGTTTGCGACCTGATCCATTGCCCGCCAGAGGTCCGACGTTCGGTGCCTTCATTCGTTCCAAAATGCATAGGACGGCCCGATTTGATTGACAAACATCGGAGCTTCAGCATATAGCTAACGCGATGGGCAGACTCGACGGAAAGGTTTGCGTGATCACGGGCGCGGGCTCGGGCATCGGCCAGACGAGCGCGCGCCTGTTTGCGCGCGAGGGCGCGCGCGTGATCGTCTCGGATGTCGATCTCGGCGCAGCCGAGACGACGGCTGAGGAGATCACCAAGGCAGGGGGCGAAGCGGTTGCGGAGCACGTCGACGTCACCGACCAGGCCGAGACCCTGGCCCTGGCGGAGCGCGTGGTGCATCGATTCGAGCGTATCGACGTCCTGTTCAACAACGCCGGCATAGGCGGCGTCGGAGATGTGCTGGAGACGGAGCCCGAGCTGTTCGACCGCGTGATGCGGGTGAACGTCCGCGGCGTCTACCTGATGAGCCGTGCCGTGGTGCCGTACATGATCAAGCAGCGTTCGGGCTCGATCATCAACATGTCGTCGTGCATCGCGGAGATCGGCCTCGCGCGCCGCGTTTCATACGCGGCCTCCAAGGGCGCGGTTCTGTCCCTGACCAAGTCGATGCAGGTCGATGTGGCGCCGCACGGGATTCGGGTCAACGCCCTGCTGCCCGGCACCATACTCACGCCGTTTGTCGAACGCTATCTGAAGGAGTCTTACACCGACCCGGAGGAAGGTATGGCGGCGATTCGCAAGCGACAGCTCACGAACGACCTGGGACGGCCAGAGGACGTCGCGAACGCGGCGCTCTACCTCGCGTCGGACGAATCCAGGTTCGTGATGGCGTCGGGGTTGGTCGTCGACGGCGGCGTCAGCGGCACAAAGTAAGACGTGCGTCTGACGCGTCGCGACAGGCTGTTCCTGTTCGCGCCGCTTGCCCTTCTCCTCGCCGGCTGGCTCGTCCTTCCCGCGCTCCTCGGTTTGCTCGCGACGTTCACGACGTACTCGCCGTTCGCGATCGGCGTGCATTTTTCGGGGCTCGCCAACTACGCGGCGGTCATCCGCGACCCCCTGTTCGGCTCCGCGGCCCGCAACGTCGCCGTCTTCACGCTCGTGGCCGTGCCGCTCGAGCTCGTGATCGGGTTCAGCGTCGCCTATTTGCTGCGCCGCCCGTTCCACGGGCGCGCGGCGCTGCGGGTCTTGCTCCTGCTGCCGTGGCTGGTCAGTCCCATCGCGAGCGGAGTGATGTGGCATTTCCTGTTCGGCAGCGCTACCGGCGTCGTGGATTTCGTCCTGGGCTGGCTTGGCCGGCCGGACCTGCCGTCGCCGCTGGGCGACCCGCGCCTTGCGCTTCCCGCCGTGATCGCGGTCGAGGTGTGGCGGGTGGCTCCGTTTGTCACGTTCTTGCTCCTGCCAAGCCTGGCTTCTATCCCGAGCGAGCGTTGGGAGGAGGCGACCCTGAGCGGCGCATCGTGGACGGGACGGGTGCGGCACGTCGCCATCCCCGCCGTCCGCCCTCTACTGCTCACGATCACGATGCTGCTCACCGGCCTGTCGTTGGGGACGTTCGACGCGGTCCTGATCCTGACCGGGGGCGGCCCGGGGCCGGCGACCGTGACACCGGCCCTGTACAGCTACAACCGCGCCTTCGGAGTCAACGACTGGCCCGTCGGCGCCACCTCGGGTTGGTTGATCGCGGCGGCCGTCCTCGGCGCGGGGCTCATCTACCTCCGGTTGTCCAGGACAAGGTTTGTCGAATGAGGCTTCGAGGCGTTCTCGTGGCGGCGACCCTCCTCGCGTTTCTGCTTCCCCTCTTGTGGACGGCGCTCGCGTCGCTTGGAGTGCTGCCCGACAACAGCAGCCGTCCGCCATCGTGGCGCGGGTCTGCATCCCTGGATCACTTCGCCGAGGTCGGGATTGCCGAGCCGGCGTTCTGGAACGAGCTCGTGACGAGCGTTCTCACGTCCGCATGCGCCGCGGCGATCGCAGTGGGCGCGGGCTTTTTTGCCGCGTACGGCCTCGCCCGCGCCCCGTTTCGATCGAGCCGCTTCGTCACGCAGGGATTCCTCGTCCTCGCCAGCCTGCCCGCCATGGCCTACGTGATCCCGTTGAGCGACCTCATGCGGCGGGTGCACCTCCTGGACAGCTTCGCCGCCGTGGTTCTAAGCGAAGCAGCCGCCACGGCGCCTCTTGCGGTATTCGTCCTCCACGGGGCCGTCGCGCAGCTGGCGCCCGAATGGGAGGAGGCCGCGGTGCTCGACGGCGCGGGGCTCTTTCGCGTGATCGGCCGCGTCATCCTGCCGCTCGTCGCGCCGAGCGTGGTCGCGACCGCGCTCGTGCTCTTCGTGCTGGACTGGAACATGCTGCTCGTCCCGCTGGTCCTGACCTCGGGCGAGATCAAGACCATTCCCCTTGGGCTGTCCGACTTCTTCACCTTCGAACGGGAGCTCGACTGGCCGACGGCAGCGGCCGCGCTGATCGTCTCGCTGGCCCCGGTGGCCGCCCTGGTCGGCCTGTTCCACCGTGTGCTGGGCCGGTTCAGCCTTGACCTGGCGACCCCTGCCTAAGGCGTATACATCGGATGACTAGCCAGTCTGTGCTTGACAATTCGGCCTGGACGCGCTAAATATCCGGTATTCATCGGATATGCCACGGCCCCCTGGTGGCCCGGGCCGCGGCTTCTTGCGCTACAAGAGGGGATAAAGAGAGATGAGTCGAATCCTGGCGAGAGCCCTGGTCCTGTTGGTGGGGGTGGGCGTGATTGCGGCCTGCAGCAACGGGTCGAATACGTCCTCGAACCAATCGTTCAGCGGCACCACGATTCGGGTCGTGACTTTCACCGGTCCTCAGATCGCGGAGCCGCTGCAGCGCCGGGCCCCCGACTTCGAGAAGGCGACTGGCGCCAAGGTGCAGATCATCACAGTCCCGTTCTCCGACCTGTACCAGAAGGTCCTCACGGACTTCTCGACGAAGACAAACTCGTATGACGCGACGGTCTTCGACCCGCAGTGGATGGGCGACTACGTGCCGCCCGGCTACCTCGAAGACCTGACCGACCGGGTCAAGAACGACTCGGCCCTGCAGTGGAACGACATCGCACCGTTCTTCCGCGACTTCAGCGCCACGTTCAAGGGCAAGGTCTACACCATTCCCCTCGACGGCGACTTTCAGATGGTCTACTACCGCAAGGACCTGCTCCAGAAGGACGGCCTCAAGGCGCCTGAGACCTGGGATGACTACATCAGCATCGCCCAGCACTTCCAGGGCAAGGACTTGAACGGCGATGGCAAGCCCGACTACGGCTCATGCCTGGCCATGAAGCGCAGCGCGCAGTCGTATTGGGCATGGATTTCGATCGCCGCGGCGTACCTGCAGAGCCAGGGCACGAAGCAGGGTGCTTTCTTCAACACCGACACCATGCAGCCATTGACGAACAACCCGGCGGCCGCCGCGGCCCTAACCGTCTACAAGCAGCTTTCCAAGATCGGCCCTCCTGAGCAGCTCAACCAGGACGTCGGCGACTCGCGCGGCCTGTTCGTGACTGGTCGCTGCGCCCTGTCCCTCGACTGGGGCGACATCGGCCCGCTCGCGGTCGACAAGACTCAGTCCACCGTGCAGGACAAGGTCGGGGCAGTCATTCTGCCCGGATCGAAGAAGGTGCTCGACCGGTCGAGCAACCAGCTGGTCGACTGCAACGCCACTCTGTGCCCTTACGCGACCAACGGCGTGAACCACTCTCCATTCGCCGCCTTCGGCGGCTGGTCAGGCGCGATCAACAAGGCGGCCTCGGCCAAGGTGAAGGACGCCGCGTTCGCGTTCCTCTCCTACATGTCTCAGCCGGCGCAGTCGAGCGTCGACGTGACGATCGGCAAGACTGGATTCAACCCCTACCGCTCTTCGCACTTCACCAACATGGGTCCATGGACCGCTTCGGGCATGAGCGACCAGGCCGCGAAGGACTATCTCGGAGCCATCCAGTCGAGCCTGCAGAGCCCCAACATGGTCCTCGACCTGCGCATCCCGCAGACGGCGTTCTACCAGCAGACCGCGCTGGACACGGCTCTCGCTCAGTTCCTGGCGGGTGAGATCTCGCTGAGCCAGACGATGACTCAGATCACCAACCAATGGAACGCGAAGACGGACGAGATCGGCCGCCAGTCACAGCTGGACGCCTACAGATCCAGTCTGAGCATCACGAAGTAAACCGACGGGCGGCGGGGTCACGCACCTCGCCGCCCCTCTTCATCCCATTCAGTGCCAGGAACTGGTGAAAAGGATTCCGACTCCGTGAGCATCCATGCGTCGCCGCGCGCGCTGAGGGCCTCGTCCTGGTGGCGTCCGGTTGCCGCACGCCTCGACCGCTTCGCGGGCGGCGTGTTCATCCTCCCGGCCGTCCTGGTCATCCTCGCTTTCTCGATCTTTCCTCTGCTCACGTCGCTCTATGTCTCTCTGTCGCGCCTGGGCTTCTCGGAGGGCGGGGTGCAGCTGAAGTTTGTCGGCTTCGCGAACTACGCGAAGCTGCTGTTCGGCATCGACCGACCCCACTTTCTGGGGGTATCCGGACCGCTGACGCCCATCGGGATCGCGGTGTTGGTCGCGATCTACGGGCTGTTCGCCTTTCTGCTCTATCGCTACGCGCGCGGACCGAACCTCACCGTTGGAGGACTCGTCGGCCGGGTGCTGGCGACGGCCATCGCCGGCGCGCTTGTCTGGCTGGTCGTCAACACGATCCTGACCAGCGGCCGTCCGGGAACGCTGGTCGTGACGCTCGTTTACGTCGCCGTCGACGTGTCCGTCCAGTACCTGCTCGGCCTGGGACTGGCCTTGCTCGTCGTGCAGCACCTCCCGGGACGGCGCTTTTTCCGGGTGGTCTTCTTGCTCCCGATGATGATCACCCCCGTCGGCGTGGCCTACCTGTTCCGGATGCTTGTGGACACGAGCAAAGGTCCGCTGTACCCGCTGTGGGCGCACTTCGGATTGACGGACATTTCGTGGGTCACCAATCCATGGGGCGCGCGACTGGCGGTGATGGTCGGCGACATCTGGCAGTGGACGCCGTTCATCTTCATCGTGCTCCTGGCCGCGATCGAGACGCTGCCCCATGAGCTGGTCGAGGCGGCGGTCGTGGACGGCGCCAACCGCTTGCAGGTGTTCTGGCGGATCACCTTTCCGCAGATCCTGCCCGCGACGGTCACCGTCGTGCTGATCCGCATCATCGAGGGCTTCAAGATCGTCGACCTGCCGAACGTGCTCACGAACGGAGGCCCCGGAACGGCCACTGAATCGCTCACGCTGCATGCCTACACGATCTGGCGAGCGCTCGACATCGGGGGCTCCGCGGCGGTCGCCTACATGCTGCTCATCGTGGTGACGTTCGTCGGCATCTCCTATGTCAACCTGTTGCGCCCTCGCGCGGCGGCGGCCTGACCTCGATGGCGAGCATCCGGAGACGCGGCGGTTCGGTCTCGACGACTTCGATCTCGTTCCCTGCGATGACGCTCTCGTACATCGCTCTTTTCGCCTGGACCTTCGTGGTCCTGTTTCCGCTCTACTGGCTGGCCGTGACCGCGCTCAAGACGCCGTTGGAGGTGAACGGCGGGCCGTTCTACATCCCGTGGCGCGACTTTCAGCCGACGCTCGACTCGTGGCACTACATCTTCTTCGACCTCCGAGAGGACACGTTCCGCCCTTACACCAACACGGTGGTGGTCGGGCTGACGAGCACGGCGATCACCGTTCTGCTCGGCTCGATGGCTGCTTACGCCCTTGTGCGCATGCGTTACCAGGTCGGTTTTGGCGCGATCGGATCCTTCGTGATCGCGCTCGCGATCGCCGTCGTCGTCGTGGTAGCAGGTGGGCCGTGGCCGGTCGGTCTCGTGGCCGGGATTGCAGTGTTCGTGCTGCTGCTGCAAACGGTCGCTCGACGTTTCAAGCGCGGCGTCGGCAACGACGACATCGCGTTCTGGATGATCTCGCAGCGCATGCTGCCGCCGGTCGCCACGGTCATCCCCATCTACATCTTCTTCCAGCAGCTCCAGCTTCTCGACACGTGGGCGGCACTGATCATCACCTACACCGCGGCGCACCTGCCCATCGTGGTCTGGCTCATGCGCGACTACTTCCAGAGCGTGCCTGTCGAGCTGGAGGAAAGCGCTGCCATCGACGGCGCGTCGCCCTACAGGATCTTCCGCTCGATCGTGCTGCCCCTTGCGGTGCCGGGGCTGGTCGCGACGTTCCTCTTCGTCCTCGTCTTCGCGTGGAACGAATACCTCATCGCCCTCTTCCTGACCAGCGCGAACGCGCAGACGCTCCCTCTCACGGTCGCGGCGCAGAACGCAACCCGCGGACCGCAGTGGTGGTACATGTCCGTGCTCATCCTGATCATGATCGGGCCGGTGATCGCGATGGCGATCGCGCTCGAGCGTTACATCGCCAAGGGCCTGCTGGTCGGCGCGGTGAAAGGATAGGCATGCACCGCATCATCAGCGCCACCGCGCACGACGTGCGCTTTCCCACCTCGCGGACCCTCGCCGGCTCCGATGCCATGCACACGAACCCTGACTACTCGGCCGCCTACGTCGTGCTGAGGACGGACTCGAGCGATCACCTCGAAGGGCACGGTCTCGCCTTCACCCTCGGTCGCGGCACCGAAGTGTGCGTCGCCGCGATCAACGCGCTGGCGCCGGTCGTCGTCGGCCAGACGCTCGACTCCATCACCTCGGATATGCGGACGTTCTGGCGCGCGGTCACCGGCGAGCAGCAATTGCGGTGGCTCGGTCCCGAGAAAGGCGCAATCCATCTCGCGGCCGCAGCGCTGGTCAATGCAGTCTGGGACCTGTACGCGAAGGTGGAAGGCAAGCCGCTGTGGAAGCTCCTCATCGACATGACCCCAGAGCAGCTGGTCGCGTGCATCGACTTCCGGTACATCAGCGACGCCTTGACTCCGGGGGAAGCGATCGGAATCCTCGAACGCATGGCGCCGACGCGCGCCAAGCGCGAGGCCGATATGCTGCGCGCCGGGTATCCGGCGTACACGACCTCGGCGGGATGGCTCGGTTACTCCGACGAGAAGCTGCGTCAACTCTGCCGTGAAGCCGTCGCCGCGGGATGGTCGCACATAAAAATGAAGGTCGGCCAGAAGATCGAGGACGATGTCCGACGCGCGCGGATCGTGCGGGAGGAGATCGGGCCGGACCGCCGGCTCATGATGGACGCGAACCAGGTCTGGGAGGTCGGCGACGCGATCACTAACATGAAGCGGCTCGCCGAGTTCGGGCCCTACTGGATCGAAGAGCCGACCAGCCCCGACGACGTGCTGGGCCACGCCACGATCGCGCGGGCGATCGCGCCGATCAAGGTCGCCACCGGCGAGCACTGCCAGAACCGGGTCATCTTCAAGCAGCTGTTCCAGTCGGACGCAATCGGCTTCTGCCAGCTCGACGCCTGCCGCCTGGGTGGGCTGAACGAGGTCCTGGCGGTCCTCCTCCTCGCCGCGAAGTTCGGGGTGCCGGTCTGCCCGCACGCCGGAGGTGTCGGGCTTTGCGAGTACGTTCAGCACATATCGATGTTCGACTACATAGCGGTGAGCGGGTCGCTCGAGAATCGCGTGCTCGAGTACGTCGAGCACCTGCACGAGCACTTCCTCGACCCGGTGGTCATTCGCGACGGTTGCTATGTCCCGCCGCGAGCACCGGGTTACAGCATCACCATGCGCCCAGAGTCGCTCCGTGAGTTTGCCTACCCTTCGGGCCCCGCCTGGAGGACCGACTGAGCACCGATGTCGTGCCGGCCGCCGGCCGGCACCTGGTCCAGCTGGACGGCGCCACATATATGAAGAAGGACGGGACCTGGAGCCGTCTCGACGGTTCCACGATCGACTCCCTGCTGCGGCTTCCGCAAGACGAGCTCAGCCGATTGCTGGAGGAGAAGCGCCCAGAGATCCAACCGCGGGATGGCGCCGACATCGGCGCCCCGATCGGAAGCCAGGAGGTTTGGGCGGCCGGCGTGACCTACAGGCGAAGCCTGGAGGCACGCACCGATGAGGCGGTGAGCTCGGATCCGTACGACCGCGTCTACGCGGCGGCCAGACCCGAGCTGTTCTTCAAGGCGACCGCGAACCGCGTGCGGGGGCATGGCGAGGCGATCTTCATCCGATCGGACTCGACCTGGGACGTGCCCGAGCCGGAGCTTGCCGTCGTGTGCAACAGCCGGATGCAGGTGGTCGGCTACACGATCGGCAACGACGTCAGCTCGCGAAGCATCGAAGGCGAGAACCCGCTGTACGTGCCGCAGGCGAAAGTGTTCGACGGCTCGTGCGCGCTGGGACCGGCGATCGCGCTCGCGTGGGACTACTCGCCTTCCGACCGAGCAATCGAGCTGGATATCAGCCGCGACGCCGCGCTCGTCTACCGGAACAGCACGTCGACCTCGGCGATGCGGCGCGAGATCCCCGAGCTGGTCGCCTACCTGGGACGAGACCAGCGGTTCGATGCCGGCTGCTTCCTGTTGACCGGGACCGGCATCGTGCCGCCGTCGGACTTCACCCTGCAGGAAGGGGACGTCGTGACCATCCGCATCGACGGGATCGGCCAGCTGACCAATCCCGTCAAGCGGCATCCGGGGGCTGATAGCTACTGAAGGTTGCCTGGCGACGAAAATCGCCTCTTGCAAACTTTTCCGGTGGGTGCGACGATCCAAGTGGCCAGTGGTTCGAAGGGCGCAAGCCGGACGGATCGCTGGTCACTTCTTTTTCGGGCCCGCTGCTGCAGTATGGGCAGACGCCGATCAGAGCCACCCCTCGCGCGTCGCCCTGCGAGCCAGTTCTGTCCGGTTGGCCGCCCCAGCCTTCTCGAGAATCCGCCTGACGTGGAACTTGATCGTGTTCTCGCTCCTGTGCGTCTTCTCGGCGATGTCCCGGTTGGTTAGCCCCTCGACGATCTGACGCAAGATCTCCATCTCGAGGTCGCTCATGCCGGGGCGCGGCGCGCCAGTCACGCGATCCAGGCCTGCCGCGGCCGAGGCGGCCGCGTAATCGACCGCGACCGTCACGATGCCCCCGATCGTGTCGAGGAAGGCCAGCGACGCCTGGTCCCAAACCGCGACCGTTCGGTTGTAGACCTCCAGCACTCCGACCAGCCGGCCGCGAGCGTGGAGCGGCAAACCGACGTAGCTCTGAAATCCCTCTCGTGCGTAGAGAGACCGGCGTGGATTCGGCAACATGCGGTCGAGGTCTCTCAAGTTCTCGACATGCGGTCGTGATCCGGCTGGAATCGATTGCCAAGCGCCGGCCGGCAAGCGGTAGTCCGGTATCGATGAGGAATGAAACCCGGCGCTGGCGGCCACGAACAGGAAGTCGCCCTGCTCGGTGGCCAGCAGGACATCGGCGGCGTCGACTCTGAGTCTTGCGGTGATTTGCTCGACCACGACCCGCAACGTAAGACGGAGATCCTGACCCACCCTGCTCGCAAACGCGACACCTTCTACCACCGCAAGACGCTCAGCCTGATCCTTGACGGCCGCGTGGAGGCGAGCGTTCTCGAGCAGCAGCGCCACGTGATCGGCAACCAGCTGCACCGGATCCACGTCCGCCTCGGTCAAGGGGGGTTGCTGACGCCAATCGAATCTTCCGAGTGTCCCGATCGTCGCGCCGCCCACGCGCATCGGGACGACAAGGAGTCCGACGGCAGGCATCGCGACCGGAGGCGGGTGGCGCACGAAGTAGTCCTGGCCTGCCGGCGACAGGATGGAAATGAACTCGTCGAATGGCACACCCGGGATCAGAAGCGGGCTGGACGACTCGATCACCCGCTGCGACATTGCGAGCGTGGGCGTGCCGGCGGGGCCGGTCAGCGCGCCGACAAATTGATTCATGTAGGTGGCCATCGCCCCGTCTGAGTCGTCGGCGACCAACACGTGGGACGTGCTCGGGTCCGGATCCATGAGCACCGCGATCCAGGTGCCCTGCTGAACCCGGCTGAGACTGGTCGTCGCCGCGGCGAGGATCGCAAACACATCCGCAGCGGCGTCCGCGAGGTCGTCGGTGACCCGAGCCAAAAGCGATTCCGCGCCGACGCCAGGAAATTCCACCGCTTCGACCGTGATGCCGACGTGGCCACTTTTGCAGTGACTCAAGGCGCGGCTGGCGTCGACTTAAGTCACACGGCTGCGATGCGTTTCAGGGCGTCGGGGTCAAGGATGGTCAATCCGTCGTCCGCCGTCGCGATCGCGCCTTCCCGGCGAAGCTCTCGCAAGGCTCTGGCGACGACCTCGCGGACCGAGCCGGTGGCGTCGGCGAGTGACTGCTGCGTGACGGCCACGCGAACGCCGGCCTCGACCGGGCCCAACATCTTCGCGCGCTCCACCAGGTCCCGGGCCACACGCGCGCGGACAGGCATGAACGCGCTGGCCGCGAGGGCCCGAAACGCGAAACGCAGCCTGCTGGACAGCTCGTTGATGAAGGCTTGCGAGAGCTCCGGGCGGCGCAGGGCGAGAGCCTGGACACGGTCCACGTCCAGGTGCAGGAGCACCGAAGGCCGGATCGCCTGCGCCCGGGTGCTGAGGCTGGACCGCTCACTGATAAGCGTGCCGACCATGTCCCCAGGGCCAACGTACCTGACCGTCAGCTCCCGCCCGTCGGCTCCAGCCATGTAGTAGCGCAGAAGCCCAGAAACCACCAGAGCAGCCGTGGTTCCGCTGCCGTTGGAGAAGATGATGCTTCCCTCGGGGTAGTAGACCGAAGGGGCTCCCTCGATGAGCTCAGCCGTCAGGGCCGGCGAGAGCTCGGCGATAAACCCACGGTTGGGCAGGTCGTCCGACTGGACGCTGGTCGACTGCGTCCCTCCCCGTCCGCCGCCCGGTGGCGCCATGGTTGCCATCTGTGCCCTGGACTATACCGGTCTATCATTCACGGTATCTTGCTGAGAGATAGATGAGCTGGCTGAGCACGCTGCAGGCGGCGAAGCGCCTCGGGGTCAGCGAGGCGTCCGTCCGGCGCTGGAGCGATCGGGGCCTTCTCCCCGTTCAGCGGGTGGGTAAGCGCCTGGAAAGGCGGTTCAAGGCGGAGCATGTCGATCGCTTCGTAGCTCCCGCTCCGGCCGGACCGCCCCCCCGCTCGGATCGACCTCGAGTTACCGTCGCCGGTCAGGTGGTCGACGTCCCGACTCACCTCGCCACGCTGTACGACACCGACGCCGCGCGGACGCGCCTCACCGCTCCGTTCCTTGCCGACGGCATTCGCGCCGGCCAGCCGGCGTTCCTCATGGCGCACGGTGAAGACCTCGCCAGCTACATGGAGTCGCTGGACGCCATGCCCGGCATCGACCTAGACGCGGCCATCGCGTCTGGCCTGCTCACGATCGGGGCCGCCCCTGGCTCCAACGCACGTGAGGCGCTCGACTACTTCGAGAAGGTGCTCTGGTCCGCGGTCGACCGCCAGGCCACCGTCATCCGCGTGGTGGGCGAGATGGCGTCGGTGCGAGACGTGTTTACGTCAGAGCGAGAATTGCTCGACTTCGAGGCGATGTTCAACACAGTGGGCGACCGGTTTCCCTGCGTGGCGCTGTGCCAATACGATGTGCGCAAGTTCTCCGGCCAGGCCGTGCTCGCCGCGCTGCGTGCGCACCCCGACATCAGCAACGTCTCGATCGGTCTCCTGCTGAAGTAGGCCGCGACCTCAGCCGACCGACGGCGTCGCGTCCAGCGCGTCCGCCCAGCCCGAAGCAAGTCGCAGGACGGCATGGTGGTCTTCGACCATCCGCTCCCGACGGGGCAGGGGATAGACAATCGGGTAGACCCCGTTGTCGAACAGCCACCGAATGCGTTCGGCGTTTTGCTCTGGCGTGCCCACGAGGCAGAACTTTTCGAGCAGCCGGTCAGAGACGAGATGGGTAGCTCGATCGAATTCCCGATCCTCCCACGCCACTTTGACCTCGCGCGCGTCAGCGCCCAGGCCGCATATATCGGCGATGTGCAGGTAGTGCTCTGAGGCGCAGTAAAAAGCGAGGCCGCGCCGCGCCGCAAAGAGGGCGGCTTCGTCATCTGGATCGACGCAAGTCATCAATAGAGTCGCGACCTGAACCCCGTCCGGATCGCGGTTCCCCTCCGCTGCTCCCTGCGCGATCAGCCCTCTGTACTCCGCCAGCGACTCCTCCGTGAGCCAGTTGGCGATCACGCCGTCGGCCACCTGGGCCGCGGTGCCCACCATCTTCGGTCCGAGTCCCGCGAGCCATATGGGCGGAGCGGCCTGACCGATCGGACCCTCGCGCAGGTGGAAGTCGTTCGGCTTGAACCACTGCCCGTCATAAGAGAACTTCTTCTGCGTCAGGAGGCCCCGCACGATGGCTACGGTCTCCTTCGCCCGCGCCAGCGGCTTCTCAATGTGTATGCCGTGACCCCGCTGCATGAACCCGATTCCACCGGCGCCCAGGCCGAACGGTCCGAACCGGCCGCCGGACAGGTCGTGAATGCTGCGCGCACTCATCGCAAGGAGCGTTGGCGTCCGCGAGTAGAAGTTGACGATCGCCGTGCCCAGGCTGATCGTGCGCGTCTCCCGAGCGAGGACGGCCAGCACGGCAAAAGCGTCCTTGCCCGACTCTTCCGTCGTGCAGAACGCTGTGTAGCCGAGCCTCTCCCCCTCCTGGACCCATGAGATCAGCTCGTCCCACGTGAGGTCACCGGTGTGACAGGTGAAGCCCATGTGCCCGTCCCCGAACCTTGCTGCCAAAGTAGTTAACTAGTGTACTATATCGAACATGGCAACGCGCAAGGACCTTCACGCTCCGGTCCGCGTCTCCTCCACCCTCCAGCGGGAGTTTCCGCAGATGGAGCGGCGCGCCACGGAGGTGTTGATCAACTTGATCCGCACGGACAGCCTGGTCACCACAGCGCTGAGCCGGCGTTTTCGGCGTTATGGACTGTCGCTGTCCGGCTTCAATGCGCTTGTCATCCTCCGCCAGTCGTCCGAAGCGGTGAATCCGCACGAGATCGCAGATCGCCTTCTGGTGACGCGGGCCGCGGTAACCGCGATCCTCGACGCGCTCGAGGCCAAAAAGCTGATCCGGCGCAACCGGAGCGGGGTCGACGGCCGCATGTCGCTCATCGTGATCACCGACGCGGGCAAGAAGCTGCTCGATGGTCTGCTGCCGGAGCACTTCGCGGCCGAACGCGCGATGGCCTCCGTCCTCGGGTCCAACGAGAAGGAGCTCCTCATCTCGCTGCTCGGTCGGCTTCAGGTCCACCTCGCAGCCCAGATCCCTGAAGTCGAAGCCGCCCAATCGTGAGGTGAGCAAGCTGCCCGGCGTCACCCCGTTTCCGGAGGAGCTCGCCGCGCGTTATCGCGAGCTCGGTTACTGGGAAGACAACCCGCAGGGACGCTACTACAACGACGTCTTCGCGACGCACGGCGACCTGGTGGCCATGGTAAGCGGTGACGATCGGGTGACGTTCGCGCAGCTCAAGGAGAGGATCGACCGGCTCGCGCTCCATCTGCTGGAGCTCGGCGTCGCGCCACTCGACCGCTGGGTGGTCCAGCTGCCCAACGTGCCTGAGTTCGTCTATCTGTACTTTGCCCTGCAGCGCCTCGGAGCCATCCCGATCATGGCCCTTGCCTCACATCGTTGGACGGAGATCAACGCATTCTTCGAGCTCTCCGAGGCAAGCGGCTATGCGGTCAGCGAAAAGCTTGGCGATTTCGATTCGAGCCAGCTGATCGCGCCCATCCGCGAGGCCCACCCCGAGCTGCGCGTCGTCCTCGGCGCTGCCACGATCCGGCAGCTGCTTACGCGCAAGCCGTCGCTGGAGCAAGCGAGCCTGGACAGGGTCGAGGTCGACCCGGAAGAGCCGTGCATCCTGCAGCTGTCGGGCGGCACGACCGGCGTGCCCAAGCTCATTCCCCGCACGCACAACGACTACGTGTACAACACCAAGGCGGCGGTGGCGGTCAACGATGTCCGACCGGGCGATTGCCTCCTCGTGGTCCTCCCCATCGCGCACAACTTCCCGCTCGCCTGCCCCGGCATAAGCGGCTTCTTCGTCGAAGGCGCGCGCGTCGTGCTGACAGAGTCAGCGCGGGCGGACGACGTGTTTCCGCTGATTGAGCGCGAGCGCGTGACGCATCTAGAGCTCGTGCCGGCCCTGCTCATCCGCTACGTCAACGCGCCGTCGATCGGCGGCTTCGACCTCAGCTCCGTGCGCGTCATCAACACGGGTGGTCAGAAGCTGCAGCCCGAAGTCAAGCGCCGTGCCGAGGCCCTTTTTCCAAGCGCCCGCGTGCAAGAGGTCTTCGGCATGGCCGAGGGTCTGCTGATGTTCGTCCGCCTCGACGACCCCGACGAGGTTCGATTCGAAACGGTGGGCCGGCCGGTCTGTCCCGACGACGAGATCATGATCGTCGACGACGAACGCAACCCAGTGACGGACGGCGAGATCGGAGAGCTACTGGTCCGAGGCCCGTACACGCTGCGCGGCTACTACGGCGTGCCGGAGTACAACGCGCGCACCTTCACGCCTGACGGTTTCTACATGTCGGGTGACCTGATGCGACGCCACCCGTCGGGCAACTACGTGGTCGAGGGGCGCAAGAAGGACCTCATCAATCGCGGTGGGGAAAAGATCAGCGCGGAGGAGATCGAGAACCTGATCCTGTCGCACCCCGCCGTGATGAACGTGGCGTGCGTTCCCATGCCTGACCCTGTCCTGGGCGAGAAGACGTGCGCATTCGTCATCCTCAAGGCGGGCCGGAGCTTGACCCTGCCTGAGCTGACCGCGTTCCTCGCGGAGAAGGGGCTGGCCAAATTCAAGCTGCCGGAGCGGCTCGAGCTGACGGATGATCTTCCGCTGTCCAAGTTCGGCAAGGTGGCGAAGAACGTCCTGACCAAGCAGGTGGCGGAGAAGCTCTCCGCAGCGCACTAATCGATCGTCAGCAGCACCCGGCCGAAGTTCTTCTCCGCCTCGACATACCGATGCGCGTCCCCCACCTGCTCGAGTGGAAACGTCTTGTCGACAAGCGTCTCCATGCCGTTCCCCGCCAGGCGCCAGAAACCGTCGAGCGCCGCCTGCGTGTGGGTCCGGATTCCGATCACCGACTGACTTTTCAGGTAGAGCGAGCGCAGGTCGACAGGAACAGGCTCGGCCACCTGGGCGCCGGACGTCACGATCACCCCCAGCCTGGCGAGCGCGCCCTGGACCTCGGGGAACATCGTGGCCGACGACGTGTTGTCGACCGCGATCGCCACGCCCTGGCCTCCCGTGAGCTCGCCGACCTGGTTGCCGAATGCGTCGTCGTCGGTATCGAGCACCGCTTCGAAACCGCGCTCACGAAGCATCTCGCGCTTCCAATCCTTACGCGAGGTGGCGATGACGCGCGCGCCCAGTGCCTTGGCTACGAGCGCAGTGACGAGACCCAGGCCCGACGCCGCAGCAGTGACCAGCACCCAGTCGCCCGCCTTGAGCCCGACGACTGAGAACTGGGTGAATGCGACAGGACCGCTCAACGCCATGGCCGCGCCCTGCTCGTAGCTGAGGCCCGGCGGGATTCGCCGCACAACCTTTTCAGGAACCGAGACCATCTCGGCGTAGGAGCCCTGGCGGTGGACACCGACCAGCTGCGCGCTCGGACATCCATAATCGCGGCCGGCCAGGCACGCGGGGCAGCGGCCGCAGGCCACGAAAGGCGTGACCGCCACACGGTCGCCTGGCTTGACGCTGGTGACCGCATCCCCCACCTCGACGACCTCGCCGGCGAAGTCAGCGCCAAGGATGTGCGGAAAGGTCAAACGCGCGAAGGGATTGCGGCCCGCGCGTGTGCCGACGTCCAGCAACCCGCCTACGCGGATGGCGTGGACTCGAACCAGCACCTCGTCTGCCGCGGGGCGAGGCGCCGATGCGTCCTCGATGCGCAGCACATCCGGCGAGCCGAACTCGTGAATTACTGCCGCCTTCATGCCGATTCCGCCTCCACGCGGTTGGAGAGTCGGCCAAAGTCCGCGACCTCCATCTCGACCAGGTCGCCCGGATGGAGGAACTCGCCGCGCGGGAGGCCGACGCCGTCGGGCGTGCCGGTGGCGATGACGTCGCCAGGCTCGAGGGTGACCAGCTCGCTCGCTGCGGCGATGAGAGCCGCCACTCCGACGACCATGTCCGAGGTGTTGGCCTCTTGCTTCAGCTTGCCGTTGACCCACAGGCGAAGGTCGAGGTGCTGCGGATCTCCGACCATGAATGCGGGCCTGATCCCCGGACCAAGCGGCGTCGATCGGTCGGCGCCTTTCGACGCCAGCCAGTCCCACTCGAACGGCGCGCCGATCGGATGCTGCACGCGATGGGGGCCGCGCAGAGAAACATCATTCACAGCCGAGTAGCCGGCGACGTACGTGAGCGCGTCGGACTGGTTGATGTGATGTCCGCGGCGACCTATCACCACAGCGAGCTCGGCCTCCCAATCGACCCTGGCTGCGGGATCGGCGGGTACCACGATGGGCTCGCCCGGACCGACCAGCGCGGTGGTCGGCGGCTTGAGGAAGAAGTAAGGACGCGCGTCATCGGGACGATCGACCTTCATCTCGCGCATGTGCGCGTGATAGTTGGCGCCCGAGCAGAGCACCTTGCGCGGATACTTCAGGGGGAGCACGAGCTCGGCACCGGCCACCTCGGTTGCGGCTTGAGGGTCGAAGCCACGAAGGATCGGCTCCGTCTCGGCCCAGAGCTCGATCAGCTCGAGCACACCACAGGCCGCGACCGGCAGCTCGGACACGCGTCCGTCCTGCCAGGCGCCGGCGCGCTCTTCCCCCGACGCGGTCCGGTACGTGACGAGGCTCCAGGGTTTCACTTCTTGCTCGCGGTCGCCCCCGCGCGCGGCAGGTTTGCCCCGGCATCAAAAAACTCGTGGCCCGGAATGCCCGGACCCCAGAGATTGGCGAAGCGATAGTTGGACATCTCCCAGCGACCGGGCTTGTAGGTCGCCTCGTCGTAGATCTTGATCAGGTCCGCGTAGTACTCGACAACGCAGCCCGCGGGATCGAGGTGGTAGGTAAAGAGGTTGCCGCCCGCGCCGTGGCGACCTGGCCCCCACAGAAAGCGGCCGTCGTTCTTCTCCAGGACGTCGCCCAGCATGCCGAGGGCTCCGATGTTCTCCACCTCCCACGCGTAGTGGTGCAGACCCTCCCCGCCCTTGGTGATGCCGATTCCGTGATGGTCGGCGTTGCAACGCAGGAAGAGCAGGGTGCCGTCGCCCACATCGTCGGAGAGGCGGAACCCGAGCACCTGCTCGATGAACTGCTGCGTCTCTCGCGGCCTTTCCGACTTGAGCATCGGATGACCGAACTTGCGCGGCTGCACGCCCTTGCCGGTGTGACGGGGCTGGTCCTGACTCATCCCCGTAAAGACCTCGAAGACATGGCCGTCGGGGCCCGCGAAGCGGATTGAGTCCTTCACGCCAGGTTCCCGCTGGTGGTCGATGGTTCTCACGCCGTGCTTGGCGAGCTGGTCGTTCAGCTCATGCATCGCGTCCTCGTCTCGGGCCTGGAGCGAGATGTGATCGAGCGCCGCCTCGCCCGCCTCGATGTAGATGAGCGAGTGATGCGCGCCACCATGCGTCAGAAAGGAGGTCGAGCCCGCAGGTGAGCCCCGCGCGCGCCCGGCGCCCTCGCGCGCCACCTCGCGCAGCCCCATCACCGTCGTCGCCCAAGCCACCGACTCGTCCAGGTTCGGGACCTGGAGAGCGACATGTCCGATCGCTGTGATCATCACGCCCTCCTTGCCATCGCTAAATTCAGGATGCGCTCGGCGTTGGAGTGGAACACCCCGTCCATCACCTCGTCGCTGTACCCGAGCTTCGACCAGCCCTCGAAAAGCCTTCTGTGCGTAAGACTTGGGTAGTCGCTTCCAAACATCACCCTGTCCTTCAACCGTCGCGGGATATCGTGCTTCAACGCTTCGGGGAAATATTCGGGACCCCAGCCTGACATCTCCCAGAACACGTTGCCTTTATGCAGGCAGATCATCAGCACCTCGTCGGTCCAAGGCCATCCGGGATGCGCGGCGATGATCTTGAGCTGGGGGAAGTCGGCGGCGAGGTCGTCGAGCGCGGGCAGGGGCCGCGACATCTTGAGACGCCGGCCGAGGCCCCCCGGCGCGCCCGCGCCCATGCCGGTCGTGCCGACGTCGATGAGCACGGGCACGCCGAGCTCCGTGATCTTCTCGAAGAGTGGACGCAGTTTCGGGTCGTCGACCGAGAAGTCGCCGCAGATCGGATGGAAGTGAAAGCCGATGAGACCGAGGTCGTTGATGGCGTGTTCCGCCTCCTGGATCGCCTTCGGGCCTTTCCACGGATCCACCGACGCCCACGCGTTGAGCACCACGTCGGGATGCCGGTCGCGCAGCCCGGCCACGTAGTCGTTGGTGCACGGCGGGCAGCCGGTGACCGTTTCGGTATCGAAGGCGACCATCAGCACCTCAACCTCCGCCTGGCGCAGCTCCTCGATGACCTGCTCTTCGCGCAGCGGGGCCCACGGGCGGTTCCAGTATGTGCGCAGCGCCTCGACGTACGGCGTGATCGCGTTGAACCACTCCGCGGTGTTGGGGTGGCAGTGAACGTCGATGCGGCGCATGGTCCTTAACTGCATACACTGTCCGCTGCGATGGCAACGCCGCAACGCCGACGACGCTCCAGCGTCTCACTCGATGCGATCAAACCGTACCGGCGCAACGGCCGCGCGACCGCGGGCTCGCTGCATGAATACCTGCGCCGGCTGATCCTCGACGGCGCCATCCCGAACGGAGCGAGCATCTCCCAAGTCGAGCTGGCCGAGCGCCTCGGCGTCAGCCGGACTCCGCTACGTGAAGCGATGCGCATGCTGCAAGCGGAGGGTATCGTCCAGTCGGAGCACAACCGCCGCACGCACGTGACCGCGCTTGACGTCGGCGACATCGATACGGTGTATGGGAGCCGGGTGCTGCTGGAAGCGACCGGCGTCCTGGTCACCGTGCCGCTGCTCGACCAATCCAGGCTCCAGGAGCTGGCCGAGGCCGTGCAGGAGATGCGCAAGCACGCCTCCGACACAAACGCGGAAACGTGGGCGCGTGCCCACCGGCGGTTCCACCGCGCGCTGATCCCCGAGGCGGGGCGCGAGTTTGCGCGCACGCTCTCGACGTACTTCGACCGCGCGGAACGCTTCCGGCGCATGTTCCAGACCGAGGAGATCCAGGGCGGCGTTCGCCTGCTCGAGGAACACGAGGCAATCCTCCGCGCGTGCAAGAGGAAGGACGCGAGCAAGGCGGCGTCGCTGGTGGCCAAGCACTCGGCGCGAGCCGCGCTCACGCTCATGGCGCAGATCGCTCCCGAGCGCGAGCCCACCCTTGTCCGCACCGCATTGCAGCTCTTCTCGGCGCTCGAGGGAACCTGAGTACCGCTACCCGCTCGCGACCTTGAGGTGCCGCCAGCTGCCCCTGGCACCCTGGCCGTGCACCGAGGTGCTGCCGTGCGGGCCGGTGGGCTTCAGCGTGCACACGATCAGGCCCAACGTGACCGACTGGACCTCCACCGGGATCCCCTCGGTGCGATAGAAAGCCTGGCCGTCGACCTTCCATTCGGCTGAGCGCGCTTTGGGGTTGAGCGCGATCTCATAGGACCTGAACTTGCCAGGTTCGTTGATCGCGACGAATGGCGATTGCACCAGGTAGCTGAACGAGCCGCCTTCGGGAGTCACGCCGGGGATCGGCAGGCGCTCATAGAGGGCGCCCACGCGCGTCCCGCTGAGCATCCAGTCGAATATCATCCCGGTCGAGAAGTCGCCCACGACGAGGCCGACCCATCCGTCGGTGATGTCGTCCGGGTTGCCGTTGTAGGTCTCGCAGGCCATCTCTGCGGAGATGCGCGCCCCGGTCGCTGGGACTGGGATCGGCTGCGGCGTGACCAGCAGGTGCTTGGGGTCGTCGAGCATGTGGACGCTGTCGTGCTTGAGCCGGAATGGGTTGACTGTGATGGTCAGCGTGCCGTCGTGGGCCTCGACCTTGGCCTGCGGGTCGCCGTAAGACCACATGCTCCCGTCGGGCGTGGGCAGCTGCAGCGGCACCCACTTGGTGGGGTCGACTGCGCCTTCTGTGAACGTGTCGTACTCGAGAACCGTCATCGCTTGGCTTCCTCCTTCTTGTCCCACTGCGGGAGCTCAATGATCTCGAGGCCGTGCTCGGACGCGAGCCGGCGGTACTTCTCCTTGTCGAGGACCTGCCCAGGAGGGGGGAGCTCGATGCGCGGCGCGGGCTGGCCCATCTTCTTGTGGAAGGCCTCCAGGCCCGCCGGGATCGCGATCTGCAGGAGATGGCATTCGGTCTCGAAGCGCAACCGGTGCGGCACGTCGCGCGGCAGCCACAGGAACGCTCCCGGCCCGGCGGTCACGCTCTCCTCGCCGCACGTGCATGAGATCTGGCCCTCCAGCAAATACCAGCCCTCGTCCTCGTGGTGATGGACATGGAGAGGTGTCTGGCCGGCCGGCGTTTTGAAGTCGAGCAGGCCGAGCGCGCCGCCCGTCTTGTCGCCGCTCGCCTTGATCGTCATCAGGACCTGGAGGTACCAGAGCGGGTCGCCGCCCTCGGAATCCAGGGCGAAAAACTCGTTCGACATCAGCCAACCTCCTGCCTATCAAGCATGCGCTGCTTCCTTCACCGAGCCACCGAAGGCCGGTGCGAAGTCCGTCGCGAACTGCTGGAAGGAGCGGGCCTCGTGCCCGATGACATCCTTGAATTCGCTCGTTGTGAAATCACCCCACCCCTCGGAATACGCGCGGCCGTAGTCCACCACGTTCCCGACGAACCAGCGCGAGAGGCCGAAGCCGAGCATCGCCTGCTGCGCGGCCTCTGGCGGCAGAGCGACGTACGTCACCGGTTTGCCGAGGACCCGGCTCAGGGCATTCGCTGCCGATCCCATGTCGATCGACTCCGGACCGGTCGGGGTGTAGGTCTTGCCGGCGTGACGGTCCGGGTGCTCGATGATCTTGGCGGCGAACACGCCCACGTCGCGCCCGTCAATCGTCCCGACGCGGCCCTGGCCCATGTTCATGTAGAGCATGCCGTCCGAGCTCACCGAGCTTGCCGAGCTGAGCAGGTTCTGCATGTAGTAATGCGGACGGAGGATCGTCCATGGGATGCCCGAGGCTTTCACGGACTCTTCGACGAGGGCATGCAGGCGGCCGTTCCTGTTCGGGGCGTCATGTCCCGCCTTGATGGCCGAGTTCCGCACGATGTGTTTGACCTTCGCTCGCTTGGCGGCCTGGACCGCGTTCGAGCCCATCGACGGCTCCAGGGCCGAAGCAGGCGTCAGCAGCCAGAGGATGTCGACGCCGTCGAAGGCTTCGGCGAGCGTGTCGAGCTCCTCCAGGTCGCCGATGACGACCTCATAACCGTCCTTCTTCAACGCGTCGGCCTTCGCCGAATCCCGGACCAGCGTGCGGATCTTCAGGCCGACTTTGCCCTTGAGTGTTTCTCGCAGCGCCGTCGATACCGTGCCGGTCGCGCCTGTCACCAAAACGGTCGAAGCCATGTCAGCCCTCCCGACCTAGGCAGATAGTTAAGTTCTGTACTACCGGCCAGTCTAACTGTATGCAGATAAAAGTCAACGTGCACTACCCACGTGGGCGTGCTGGGGCGGATTGCGGAGCGCGGTGAGCTGCTCGATGTCGTATCGGCGGCGCAGCTCGGCCACGGCCGCGGGATGCGGTTTGCCCTTGGCTTCGCGCAGCAGCGCGGCCAGTTCGTCGAGATAATCCTCATGACCTGATGGCGCGGCCTGGAACAGGACGCGCGCCGGTTCGGACGTGGGGTTGGAGAAAGCGTGCGGGCAGCCGGGCGGGATGAAGAGCAGCGAGCCCGGGCCGCCCCTCAGGAATTTCTGGCCATTCGACGACACCCACTCGTGCCAGTCGCCCTCCGAGCGCGATTGGGGTTCGAACGCGAGCAGGTCGAGCTCACCCTCGAGCACGTAGAAGAGCTCCTGGGCCGACCGGTGCACGTGCGCGCCAACGTCGAATCCCGGCGGTACGACGACCTCGAACGTCGACGCAACCGCGGGGTTGCCTCCTGGCACCTTGAGCGTCGCGTGGAGTCCGCCGCCGGCGATCACGCGACCCGCGCCCGGCGTCAACATCAAGCCATCCGACAATCAGTGCATCTCCCAGCCACCGTCCACGTTGAAGGTGGCGCCGGTGATGTTCTTCGCGCGGTCTGAAGCCAGGAACGCCACCATCTCGCCCAGGTCACGCGGGGTCTGAAACCGATGCAGCGGGATCCGGTTGCGGAAGAAGTCCCAGCCCTCCTCGACAGTTTGACCCTGCATCGCCGAGAACTGCTCCACGACCCGCGAGTGGAGCGCCGTCTCGACGATCCCAGGACAGACGTTGTTGGCGGTGATGCCGTACGGCGCCAGCTCGTGCGCGAGGCACTGTGTGACGCCGATCACCGCGAATTTCGATGCGGCGTAGGGAACGATCATCGCGAAGCCGGTCTGGCCGACGATGGACGCGATGTTGATGATGCGCCCTGACTGCTGCTTGATCAGGTGAGGTACCACCGCACGGGTCGTGAGGAACACGCCGCGCAGGTTGATGTCGAGAACGCGGTCGTACTCCTCCTCCGTCAGGTCCTGGATCGGCGTGGGATTCGGCCCGACCCCGGCATTGTTGACCAGGACGTCTATGCGGCCGAATTTCTCCAGCGTCGTCTCGACGAGGTTTTTCGCGGATTCCGCCTTGCGTACGTCGTGTTTGACCGCGAGGTGTCCGTTGCCGAGCTTCTTCGCGCTCTCCTCGGCCTCGTCTTCGAGGATGTCCGCCACCACCACGCGGGCCCCCTGTTCGGCGACGGCCTCCGCGATCCCCAGGCCGATGCCTCGTGCTCCACCGGTGACGATGACGACACGATTCTCAAGATCTCCCATAGCAGCCCTCCCGTTGCTCAGTTGGTGACCCGGCTGCGCCCTCCAATCGGGGCGATGGCCGCGTTGTTCGAGCGGAAGAAGTTGTCCTGGTCGTACCGCGCTTTGACGCGGGCCAGGCGGTCGTAGCGCTCCTGGCCGCCGTAGGCGTCGACCAGCCGGTCGGCTTCGTCGAAGTTGAGCATGTTCGCGTAGATGCCGCTGCCGAGCCAGGGCTTCAACGCGTCATGCGCGGCCCGAATCTGGGCGACGTTGCTCACGTCCTCTGACGCCTTATCCCAGTGCAGGGCGAAGTTGAGCCACCAGTTGTGATGGCGATTGGGGAATGCGGTTGCCTCAGGGCTGACTCGTGCCATGGCGCCGCCCAGCCCGATGATCTCGATCTCGCCCGACATCTTCATCTCGCCCCACCGGCTGACGAGGATCTCGAGCGCTTCTTCAGGCAGGGCGTTGATGTGAGCTTCTTTCGTGTAGTACCGATTCCCGTTGGGGAACTCGGGGTCGAGCAGCTTCTGGACCCGCGCGCCAAACGGCATCACGGTCACCGCCTTGGCGGCCGGCTTGCCGACGCCGATCAAGCGCTCGACGAGCTTGATGCCATCGTCTGACTGGGCGTCGTCGAGATACATGACGATCATCAGGAGCAGACGCTTGCCGCGCAAGGGCTCGGGAACGAAGGGCAGCCCGGGCATGGATTGCTTGAGCGCGGCATGCCAGCCCACGCGGTCAGAAAGCTCGGGATAGATCTGCGCGTACTCCGCGAGCGCTGCGGCTGCATCCTCTGGATGGTGCAGCGCGACTCCGATCCGCATCTCTGGTCCGAAGCGATGAGCCTCGAACTCGAACTCGGTCACGGCGCCGAAGTTCCCGCCTCCTCCATGCAATGCCCAGAAGAGATCGGGGTGCTCGGTTTCGCTGGCCCGGATGACTTCGCCGGCAGCGGTCACGAGCTCGAGCGACTTGAAGTTGTCGCACGTCAAGCCGTGCTTGCGGGAGAACCAGCCGATGCCTCCCCCGAGCGCCAGGCCCCCCACGCCCGTTTCCGAGACGATGCCGGCCGGAACGATCAAGCCATGCTGCGCGGTCGCGGCGTCGATGTCGCCCAGCAGACAGCCTCCCTGGACCCGCACCAATTGGTCGCCCGCGTTGACCTCAACCCGGCGCATGCGCGTCAGGTCGATCGTCAGGCCTCCATCGGCGAGGGCCTTGCCGGTCACGCCGTGGCCGCCACATCGCACGGAGACCTGGAGGCCGTGGTTGCGCGCGGCGTTGACCGCGCTGACGACGTCCTCTGTCGTGGCGCAGCGCGCGATGACCGCCGGCTTCTTGTCGACCATCGCGTTCCAGATGGCCCGCGCCTCGTCGTAGCCCGGCTCCCCGAGCGCCAGAACGTCGCCGGAGAGAGACTTCTGGAGCTCACGCACCAGGCCGGCCGCGGCCGCCTGGTCGATAACCGTCTCGGGCATTCCCCTCACCTCAAGATAGTTAAGGTCTGAACTACTTTAGTCTAACTGTATGCAGATAAAAGTCAAGGCGGCAAGGCCTGAGGGCTAGGAGATTGGCCGGCGCGCGCGAATCGGGTGCCTGCTTGCCGAGCTAGCCCCGGAAGGCGGAGGGCGCTCCCGGCGGCAGATACGGCGCCGGGTTGACCGGGTTCTGGTTGATCCGCAGCTCGAAGTGCAGATGCGCGCCCGTCGAGTTTCCGGTCGATCCCTCGAGCCCGACCACGGTGCCCTGCGTGACCTGCTGGCCGACACTGACGAGAGCCGTCGACAGGTGGCCGTACAGGGTGTTCAACCCGCCCGAGTGCGCGATCACGACGTAGTTGCCGTACCCGCTGCTCGAGCTGCCGACCAGCGCCACGACCCCGTCGTCGGCCGCCTGCACCGGCGATCCAAACGGCTCGACCAGGTCGATGCCGGTGTGGAAGTGCGGATAGCTGCCATAGGGAGGTTCGAACCAATAGGTGCTGGGCCCGAATGGTTGGGAGATCTGAGCCTGAGGCTCGGGCCAGATGAAGCGGAACTTGGTCGAGTGGCCGCTGCTGGTTGGAATCTGGCCCACATTGTTCGATTGGACCCACAGCTGCAGCTGCGTCCAGACCGATTGCATGGCCGCGGCGATGATCGCGTCCTGCTGTTGCTGCAGCATTTGCGTGACCTGCTGCGCCAGCTGCGCCGACTGCGTGTTCAAGCGCGCCAGCTCTGTTCGCGTCTGGGCGATCTTCACCTCCAGCTGCGCCAGCGAGGTTTCCTGCTGCGCCTGAAGGCTCTTCAGCTGCGACAGATCCGAGCCGAGCTGGTCCCGCAGCTTGATCTGCTCGGCACGCGCAGCCTCTTCCTTCTCGCGCTCCAACTGCAATGCTGCGAGATCACGCTTCAGGGAATCCTTGATCTCCGCAGCACGCGCTCCCGCGACGTTCAGATCCGCGATGCGGGTCAGCAGGTCGCTCAGGCTCTCCGATTCGGCGAGCACAACCAGCGCCGACTCCGGCGCCGAATAAACCGCGCGAGCCAGCTGGCGGAGCTGCGCGCGCTTGACCTCGATGCGCCGGGCAAGGATCGCCTCGCGCCTTTTTGCGTCCGCGATCTGCAGGTCGAGATCGGCGATCTTCGCCTCGGCCGCGCTGATCTTGCCCTGGAGCACGCGCTGCTGGGCAGCGTTGTCCTGCAGGGACTGCTGCAACTGCTGCTGAGCGGCCAATGCGTCAGCCAGATTGCTTCCGAGCTGGGCGCGGACCTGGTCGATGATCGCCTGCTGCTGCGCCGGGTCGGAAGGACTTCCCTCTGCCGTTGCCGGAAGACGGTCGGCGCCGAGCACGAGAAGCGCAAGCACGAGAGCGATCAGCCCCCCTCTCACGTCTCCATGTGCCTCCGCAGGCTGATCAGCGATGAGCCGGAGCCCAGGCCAAGACCGACCAGGAGGACGATCGCGGCCGCGAGCGCGGCAACCGTGACTGTGACGCCTGGCGCAAACCGCATGAAAGCACCGGCCGCGGCCGTGATCGCGGCGAACGTCAGGCCAAACGTAATGAGACCGGCGACCAAGCCGGCCGCCGCGCCGGTGATCGCCCCCTCCACCACGAACGGCCCGCGCACCATCCATCGCGGCGCGCCGACCAGCTGCATGATCGTGATCTCGTCGCGCCGGGCATGAATCGCGGCCTTGATGCTGTTCGCGGTGACAGTCACGGCAATGAAACCGAGAAGTCCGAGGAACGCAAAACCCGCGACGGCGGTACCGAGCAGAACCGCCTGGATGCGCTGATAAGCGCCCTTGTCGTACGAGGTGGGATAAACCGGATCGACCGCGACGTCGTCACGGACCAGGGCGTCGATCGCCGCCATATCGTCGATCGTCTTGACCTGCACGTCGAGGCTGGCCGGGAACGGATTGCTCTCGCTGGCGTCGGCCAGCTGCGGCAGACCGGGGATGCGCTGCGCGCGCTCGAGAGCCTGCGCCTTGTTGACGTAGGTCAATCCGGCGACGCGCGCGTCGTTTTGTAGACGCTGCGACAGCATGATGACGTCGGGGTCTGTCGCGTCGTCACGCAAATAGACATGAAGCAAAGAGGCCTGGCCCGTCTCGACCTGCTGCAGGTTGTGAAGCGCAAAACCCGTCAGGCCGACCAGCCCAGACATCAGGAGCAGCAGGGTCATCGACCCGAGGGCGGGGGCCGTGCTGCCCAGGTTTCGGGCCCAGCTCCGGGCCGCGCCTCCGAACAGGTGACGGACGAGATTGGTGACGACGGCCTGAACGATTCGCCGCCGGGGGAAGCGCCCCCTTACGACGACGCCAGCCACGCCATCCTCCCCGTCCGTCCCGCTGGTTGGTCGCGCACGAGGCGGCCGTGGACCAGGGTCAGCACCCGGCGCTGAAGGCGCGTGACGATCGCTACGTTGTGGGTCGCGACCAGGACCGACGTGCCCCAGGCCGCGATGTCCTCGAACAGGTCCATCATCTCCCAGGCCGTCTCCTGGTCGAGGTTGCCGGTGGGCTCGTCCGCGATCAACAGCGGGGGCTGGGCGACGACCGCTCGAGCCACCGCAACGCGCTGCTGCTGCCCGCCGGAAAGCTGGTGCGGGAAGGCATCGCCGCGATCGCCGAGGCCCACCGCGTCGAGCGCGTCCTGGGAGCGATCCCGCGCCTCCTCGTCCGAAACACGAAGGTCGCCGGCCTGGAGCCCGAACGCGACGTTCTCGAGTGCGGTCAGCCGGGGCAGGAGCTTGTAGTCCTGGAAGACCACTCCCACCCGGCGCCGCAACTCGGCGACACGCGATGCCTTCAGGGTGTGGGCCGCGAGGCCGGCAACCCAGAGCCGGCCGCTGGTGGGACGCAGCTCGCGGTTGATCAGCTTCAGGAGGGTGGTCTTGCCGGCGCCACTCGGGCCGACAAGAAAGGTGAGCTCCCCCGGGAGCAACTCGAGGTGAACGTCATCGAGCGCGACACGAGATCCATAAATCCGCGTCACGCCGGCAAACTCGACGATTGGGCGCACTTGTCCGTTTGCGGTAACGGCGAATCGAAGCTAATCCTGCTCGAGTTTGCGGCGGGCCGGTCAGGCGACCCGAACCAAGACGTCTCCCACTATGTCAGCCAGCGTCCCGATGAACTCGGGACGCGTGTTGAAGGACGCCGTCCGGCGGATGCGAAGGCCCTTCTCGCGGGCGAACGCCTGCGCCTCGACGTCCAGGTCGAACAAGATCTCGAGGTGGTCGGCGACGAAGCCGATCGGGCAAACGAGAACGTCCCGGGCCCCGGAGCGCGCCACCGCCTCCAGCAGGTCGGGACCGAGCCATGGCTCGCCCGTGTGGCTGGCCGACTGGAAGGCGAACTCCCACTCCGGCAGGTCCATGCCGGAGGTCACGAGCCGGCAGCTCTCGATCAGCTGGTCGTGGTACGGATCGCCTGTGGCGATGATCCACGCCGGCAGGCTGTGGGCGGTGAAGAACAGGCGCTCTGGCCGACCCGCGGCGAGCGCCTCCCGCAGCAGGCCCTGCACCGCGCGGATGAAGGAGGGATGGTCGTGAAAGCCAGGGACGAAAACGAGCTCGCGGTCCCAGGCGTCTTGAAGCGCCTTCTGGTAGGCGCCGAGGCTCATGCGCGCGTAGTGCGGAGCCAGCGGCAGGCCGACGAGCCGCCCTACGCCGGCGGCCCGCGCCTCAGCCGCGGCGTCGGCAATGAACGGCGGCGCGTGCTTCATGCCCGCAAAAACCGGCAGGCCCGTGCGGCCGGACAGCGCTTCCGCCTGGGCGCGGGTGATCTCGGTGAGCGGTGACCCGTTGATGGCTCGATAGCGCTGGAGCAGCTCCTCGAGCGCCTCGGGCGACGGCGGCCTGCCGCCTCGGATGTGCGTGTAGTACGCGGCGACGTCCGCCTCTGTGGCGGGGCTCCCGTAAGCCATGCACAGAACTCCGGTCAGCGGCTCAGGCGACACTGGCTGGAACCCACGAGTGCACGGTCTCGACGAGGAGCTGGAGGTTTTCGACAGTCGACTCCGGCAGCACCCCGTGACCCAGGTTGAAGATGTGGCCGGGCCGGCCGGCTGCCCTCCGCAGCACGTCATTCGTCCGTGCCCGGACAAGCTCCGGCGGTCCGAGCAGCACCGCCGGGTCGAGGTTGCCCTGGATGCCTCGCTCGCGTCCGACGCGATTCCACCCGTCGTCGAGGGGGACGCGCCAATCCAGCGAGACGATATCGGGCCCCGTCTGAGCGATCGGCTCGAGCAGGTGCGCCGTATCGGTTCCGAAATGGATGCGCGGCACGCCGCTTGGCGCGAGGGCATCGAAGATCGCTCGCGTGTGGCGCGCGATGCGTGTCTCGTAATCGTCTCGGGTCAGCGCCCCCACCCATGAATCGAAGATCTGGACCGCCTGCGCACCGGCCGCAACCTGGGCCTGGAGATACCGGCCCATCGTCCTGGCGAGCTTGTCGAGCAAGAGATCGAAGGCCTGTGGCTGCGTGTACATGAAGGCTTTGGCCCTGGCGAAGGTGCGCGAGGGCCGGCCTTCGATCAGGTAGCCGGCCAGCGTGAACGGCGCGCCCGAGAAGCAGATCACAGGGACTGGCGAATCGGCCACCACGCGCCGTACGGCGTCGATCACCCGAGGCGCGGCCTCGTCACCTTCAGGCACGCGAAGGCGGGCCACGTCGTCGGCGCTCGCGATGGGATGAGCGATGACCGGGCCTATGTTCTCAACCAGCTCGAACTCCACGCCCATGCCGCCCACCGGCAGCATGATGTCAGCGAACATCACCGCCGCGTCCACACCCAGGCGGCGCACCGGCTGGAGGGTGACCTCGGCGCAGAGCTCGGGTTGGGCGACGATGTCTTGCAGCGTCCACCGCTCTCGCAGCTTGCGGTACTCGGGCAGAGAACGGCCCGCCTGGCGCATGAGCCAGACCGGCGTGGCGTCCACCTGCCTGCGGCGCGCGGCGTCGAGGAAGCGGCTCACGCGAGTGCCTCGAGCGTGACGTCGATGACCGGAGCGTCGTGCGCCGCCGAAACGAACCACGCTTCGAACTGCGACGGTGGCAGGAGCACGCCGGCCTCGAGCATGGAGTGGAAGAACTGCGCGAAAGCCTTGACGTCCGATCCCCTTGCCTCGGCGAAGTTTCGCGGCGGCCGCTCGCGAAAGAACAGAGTGAGCAGGGATCCGACGCGCGCCACGGATGCTCCTCTCACCTGAAGCCCGGCTTCGAGGCGGGCCGCCTGCGCCTCGATCCCGGCGTAGACCTCCGGGGTCAGCTGGGCGAGCGCGGCCTCGCCGGCCGCCATCACGACCGGATGTCCCGACAGCGTGCCCGCCTGATACACCGGTCCCGACGGGGCGACGAGATCCATCAGGTCCGCGCGTCCCCCATACGCCCCGACCGGCAGCCCGCCGCCGATGATCTTGCCGAGCACGGTCAGATCCGGACGCACGCCGTAGAGCGCCTGGGCTCCGCCGGGTGCGACGCGAAATCCCGTGATGACCTCATCGAAGATGAGGAGCGCGCCGGCCCGTTCGGTCAGCTCGCGCAGTCCTTTTAGAAATCCGGTAGCGGGCGCGACAACGCCCATGTTGGCCGCGACCGGCTCCACGATGACCGCGGCCACGTGTCCCGGGTGTGACTCGAGAAGCGCCTCGACCGAATCGAGGTCGTTGTAGGCGGCGACAACGGTCTGCGCCGCGACCGCGCGGGCGACGCCGGCGCTGCCGGGTATCGACAGCGTGGCCACACCCGAGCCGGCTTCGACCAGGAGCGAGTCCGCGTGACCGTGATATCCGCCGTCGAACTTGACGATGAGATCCCGGCCGGTGGCGGCGCGCGCAACGCGAAGGGCGCTCATCGCGGCTTCCGTCCCGCTGTTGACGAACCTGATCCGCTCGATTGACGGCATCCGCTTCCGGATGAGCTGCGCCAGCCGCACCTCGCCCGGGCCCGTGACGCCAAACGAGCCTCCCGCCTCGGCGGCGCTGTGGATCGCCTCGACGACGCCGCGATTGGCGTGGCCGAGCAGCAGCGGACCGAACGCGCCGACGTAGTCGATGTATCGCCGCCCCGCCTCATCCCAGACCACCGCGCCCTCGCCACGCACGAGCACGGGTGGCTCCCCCCCAACCGCGCGGTAGGCGCGAACGGGGCTGTTCACGCCGCCCGGAAAGAGGTCCGCCGCGACCGTCATTCGGCGCCGAGCAGGCGCGTGATCGACTCGATCGGCCTGTGGATCCCGGTCAGGATGGGCGTGTCCCGAACCGTCGAGCGCCGGCTCTCGGTGCCGCGCAGCTCACGCACCAGATCGCCGAACGCCGCGAGGTCATCCGTCTCGTAGGCGACGAGGAAATCCATATCGTCCACGCCGAACGAGTAGGCGAGCAGCTGTCGCACCTGCTGGTAGCGATGCCCGACCTTCATGTGCTCGTTCATGACCTTCTGCCGTTCCTCCTGGCTGAGCAGGTACCAGTCCGTGCTCTTGGTGAAGGGGTAGACGACCAGGTACTTCGAGCGCTCGCCGCTGAAGAGCGATTGCTCCTGCTGAGTTGGACGCTTGACGTACTGCGACGGCCGGATCACGCCAAGGAGGCTGTGACGCGGGGTCATCCATGCGCCCATACCAGTCCGCAGCCCCGCCGCGATCTTTGCCTCGAGCGCCTCGAAGCTGGGTGCAAGACTCCAGAGCATGAGATCGACGCCGGCCTTCAGGCCGATCATCGAGTAGGTGAACGTTGTGACCTCCGACTCAGCGTCAAGGGCGGCGCAGAAGTCCTCGGCGCTGCGGCATCGATCGTCGCGGGTCTGGCGGCGCCAGGCGGGATCCAGTCCCAGGCCGAGAGCGTGCACGAAGAGGCTTTCGCTCATCGAGCCCGCAGCCACGCCGCTGCGTCCGCGGCGAAGTAGGTGATGATCGTGCCGGCCCCCGCACGGGCGATCGCCGTGAGCGACTCGAGGACGGCGCCCCGCCGGTCGATCCAACCGCGCTCGGCGGCAGCCTCGATCATCGCGGCCTCACCGCTGACCTGATACGCGGCCAGCGGTAGGTCGAAACGCTGTCGGGCGCGCGCCAGCAGATCGAGCGACGTGATCGCAGGTTTGACCATGAGGATATCGGCGCCCTCGTCGGCGTCGAGCTGCATCTCGCGCAGCGCCTCGTGCGCGTTGGCCGGATCCATCTGATACGACTTGCGGTCCCCGAAGCTCGGCGTCGAGCCGGCCGCTTCGCGGAAGGGCCCATAGAAGCTGGAAGCGTGCTTCGACGCGTACGCCATGATCCCGACGACATCGAGTCCCGCGGCGTCGAGCCCGGAGCGAATTGCGGCGACCTGTCCATCCATCATCGCGCTCGGACCCGCGATGTCCGCGCCGGCTTCGCCATACGCGACCGCTGCCGCCGCGAGGCGCGGCAGGGTCGCGTCGTTGTCGATCTCCTCTCCATTGAGGATTCCGCAATGACCGTGCGACGTGTACTCGCACAGGCAGACGTCGGCGGCGAGCACCAGGGGCAGGCCCTCGCCGCGCATCAGGCGCAGCGTCTCCGGCACCGGGCCGCGCGGGTCCTCGGCGCCCGAGCCGTTGGGATCCTTTGCCTCCGGGATGCCAAAGAGCAGCACGCCGCCAACTCCCAGCTCCGCGAAACGATGGGCCTCGCGCAGGGCGAGATCAGGCGTCATCCGGTGATGGCCCTTGAGCGACGGTATGTCGTAGAGCTGCCCGCGGCCACCGATGACAAATAGAGGAGCGATCAGCTGCGACGGATCGAGCCTTGTCTCGCGGACCAGCGCGCGCATGGCGGGATTGGTTCTCAGGCGCCGCGGCCTTTGCGCAGCCGAAGCCGCGACCGTTGGGACCGCCCGCGTGACGGCGGCCGCCAGATGCCTGGCGCTCGTCCCCGCGGCCTCGGCGACGACATTGAAACCCGAGTCTCGCGCGACGGCGGAGGTGCGCGGTCCAATTGTGATCGCGGGCAGATTGGTCGCGCCGCCGAGCTTCATGAAACCGCGCACGGCGGATCCCGAGGCGAAGACGACCGCCGCGATGTCGGGTTGCCGCAGGGCCTGGCGAAGCTGTTCCGCCGATTCCGCCGGACCTTCGACCGTCTCGTACGCGGTGATCTCGTCAACATGGGCCCCACGCCCGCGCAGCACGGCCGGGAGATCGGGATTTGCGAGCGATGCGCGCACGAGCAGAACGCGCGCACCCGCCGGATCGGGGATCGCCTCCGCGAGCGCGGCACCGTTGGCCTCTGCCGGAACGACATCCACTTTCACGCCCCTCTCTCTAAGGGCCGTGGCCGTCGCCTCGCCTACCGCCGCCCAACGCGGGCCCGCGATTGCCTGGGGCAGAGTCGCGGCGCCCGCGGCGCTGGTCACGACGACCCAGTCGTAGCGAGCGAAGTCCGGCCAATCGACGGGAACCGCTCGCGTCAGAACGGTCGGCACTGCGCTCACGCGATAACCACGGGCGCTGAGCTCGGCCAGCAGTGGATCCCTGTCACCCAGAGGCCTCGTCACCAGGACGGCGGTCATCTGAGCGCCACCGCGCCGGCCAGTCTGCGGCCGGCAGCCTCCGCTTCGGCGATCGCCTCGGACCGGTCGCCTTCGATCGACTCGATGCGGAGGTCGGAGCCATCGCTGTTCACGCCCCCGACGATCATCGTGAAGCGGTCACCATCGATCGAAGCGAGGGCGCCCACCGGGGCGCGACAGGTCCCGCCGGTTGCGGAGAGAACGCCTCTCTCGGCCTCGACCGCGAGACGGATGTCAGGCTGATCCAGGCTCCCAAGCAACTCCAGCAGGGCCACGTCTGAGCGCCGGGCCTGAACGGCGAGCGCGCCCTGCGCGGGAGCGGGCGTGACCAGCTTCGGATCGATTCGTTGATCGATGCGCGCGCCGCGGCCCAGGCGGTCGAGCCCGGCCGCAGCGATGACGAGCGCCTCGACATCGCCCCCGTCGAGGCGGCGCAGCCGCGTATCGACATTCCCGTGGAGCGGCACGATGCGCAGGTCCGGACGCGCGGCGCGGACGAATCCCGCGCGCCGCGGGCTGTCGGTGCCCACAGTCGCGTTCGCCGGCAGGCTCGCGAGGGACGCGGCGTGCGACTTCGTCACGAGCGCGTCGCGTGGATCCGCCCTCGCCGGGTACGCGGCGATCACGAGCTCTGACTCTTCTTCCAGAGGGACATCCTTGGCGCTGTGGACCGCCACGTCGATCTCGCCATGTTTCAGCGCGGTTGCGATCGCCGCGACGAAGATGCCTTCGCCAGGGACAGTGTCCGCCGGCCGCACATCGCCCTCGGTCACCATCCTCACCACCTCGACGTCATGGCCGGCGAGGCGAAGACGGCCGGCGACCCAATCGCTCTGGGTCAGAGCGAGCATGGAGCCGCGCGTGCCGAGCCGGATCCTCATCGCGGCTGCCCGAGGTAGGCCATGTACTCCGCCGTCTTGAGCGCGACCAGACGCCTCGCGTCCTCTATATATGCGCCCGGCAGGGGCCGGCTCTGGGTGTAGAGGTCGTCGATGCCGAGGAAGCTTCCGTTGAGGCGGCGCCGGACGGCGTCAGGTATTGCTTGCGGCGCGGAGATGTCGGCGATCGGCGGCAGATCTTTGCTCTTCGCTTTCGCCAGCTCGATCCACGGCCCGCCGAGGGCGACGGCGACACCGGCTGCGCCGCCGGACAGGTCAGCACCCTCGTCCAGACCGACGCCACGACCCGCGTGCACCCGCGCCAGCCGAACGGCGCGGGCCGGGTCACGGCTCGCGATGATCAGGTCCGCCCCGACCTTGTCCAGCGAGTGAGCGAGGGCGGCGCCCATGCGGCCCGCGCCGGCGACCACCACAGTCCGACCGGCAAGGGACGCTCGGAGTTGCAGCCACGCCACAGCGCTCTGTGCGAGGTTGGCGCTCGAGGCGGTTCGCCGCGAACGAGCTTTGCGACCGGCCGCGATCGCGAGCTCGAACAGGCGCTGCAGACGCGGCTCCAGGCTTTCTGTCAAGCGAGCCTGGGTCAGCGCCCCGCGAACCTGGTGCAGCACCTCGTCCTCGCCGACGATGACGCTCTCCAGACCGCACGCCACCCGCAGCAGATGCGCGACCGCGCTCTCCCCGGCCAGCGCGACCGCCGGCCCGAGATGAGGCATGGAGCCGACTCCGTAGAGCTCGGCGCGATGGCACGTCACCAGCGCCACTCCGTGACCGCCATGGGCGAGCCAGTCCTCCATCTCGCGCGCGACGCCGGCGCGAGCGGTGGCGCTTGCGCCGGCCGCCGATACCGTGACCGCCCAGGGTTCGATCAAGACTTCGTATGTCCTGTCATCAACGCAACGAGCAGCCGATCGAGCGCTGACTCCGCGTCGACCAAGAGCGCCGTCGCCTCGCGGGTATCGAGGCGCCGCTGTCGAGCAAGCGCCGCCAGCTGATCGATGAAAGGTTTGCGATAGCGGAGAAATCCTTCGACGGTGTCGCTGAGCGATGCGCCGAACTTCGCCGCCTCTGCCCCGTACTCGTTTGCATGCCGCTCCGCAACGACCAGGTCGCCGCGTTCGGCGTCGAGGTGCGCGAGCAGGTCACCGACGAGCTGCATGCCGCGTTCGCGGAACCGCATGCGCTCGGATTCCGACAGGTTGGCCAGCCAGGGCGCGGGCTCATGCCTGGGAGCAAGCGGTCGCGCCCGGCGGTAGGCGCGAGCCATGTGGTCCGAGGTACCCGCCAGGGCGGGGCGTCGGGTGCGCGCGGTCGGGACCAAAGCCTGCACCGCGGTGACGAGGAAGCGCCTGTGACCGCCAGGGGTCGTGAACGATGGAATCTGACCCCGATCGGCCCAGCGACGGAGGGTGTTCGGCGTTACCCCGAGTGTGCGGCTCGCCTCGCCCAGCGTGAACCAGCGGTTCCCATCATTCCTATCCAAAACTCGCCAAATCTACCACCTGGTCGAGGTTCGATGCGGCCTGCGCCGCCACCTCGCCCACGACCAGTGTCGCCGGCGGGAGCAGCCCGGAGCGCGCGACCCGCTCGGCGATGTCTCCCAACGTGCCGGTCACGACCTCTTGCTCGGGCAGCGTCGCGCTGCTGATCACCGCCGCGGGCCGGTTGCGGCCGAGCGGCTCGGCGAGCGTCGAAGCAATACCTTCGAGCTTGCCATGGGCCATCAGGACGACGAGCGTGTCCGCGGCCGCGGCGAGCTGCTGGAGGCGAGCGGCAGGAGCATTGCCCTCACCCGTCGTCACCGCGATCGATGAGGCGACGCCGCGCATCGTGAGCGGGATCCCTGCCGCAGCCGGTGCTGCGATTGCCGCGCTAACCCCGGGCACGACGACGACGTCGACTCCGGCCGCAATCAGATCGCGCATCTCCTCACCGCCTCGTCCGAAGACGAACGGATCGCCTCCTTTGAGGCGCACCACGAGATGGCCTTGTCGCGCCAGCTCGATGAGACGCGCCGTGATATCCGCCTGCCGCGCGCTGCGCCTGCCCGCACGCTTGCCCACGTCCTCGAGGCGCGCTTCCGGGCCGCACAGCGCAAGCGTTTCGGCGCTCACCAGCGCGTCGTGGAGCACAAAGTCCGCGTCCCCCAGCAGCTCTCGAGCCCGAACCGTCAGGAGGTCGGGATCGCCAGGTCCGGCGCCGACGAGCGCGACGCGCCCCCCGGCGCCCAAATCCGCGCGCGAGATCGCCGCCGCCGCGTGCTGCGCACCGCTGATGTCGTCGTTGCGGAGCATCTTGCGGATGTCCGAAGCGAGCAGCCGCTTGTAGATCTTCGTCTGCTGCTGAATCGGGATACCCCGCTCGCGCAGCTCACGCCGCGTGCGACCGATCAGCGCCGTGAATGGTCCCCATTCGCGACCCAGCCAGCGCTCTAGCCGGGCCCTCAGGGTCGAGGCGAGGAACGGGCTCTGGCCCTCCGTCGAGATCGCGATCAGGAGCGGGTCGCGGCGCACGATCGCCGGTGCGATGAAACGGCACTGCGCCGGCCGGTCGACGACGTTGATCAGGATGCCGGCGGCCTCCGCCTCCGCCCAGCTCTCGCGGTTGACCGCGGGATCGTCGCTGGCGTCGAAGACAAGGCGAGCGCCCGCGAGGTCGCCACGCCGGTAGTCCTTCGATGCGATCACACGCACCGCTGCTCCGGCTTCACGCAAGCCGGCGGCTTTCTCGGCAGCGAGCTTGCCCTCGCCCAACACGACGCATGGCTCGTCCGCGAGATCGAGGAAGACGGGGTAGTACCTCACGCGGTCGCCTCTTCTCGTGCGGCGTCGAGCAGAACGCGTGCCACCTCGGGACGCGTGAACTCCACCGGGAGGTCAGCTCCCTCATCGAGCAGCTTCCTCACAGCGGTTCCGCTCAACGTCCTGTGCAGCTCCTTCGGATGAGGGCATGTACGGGTCGACGCCATGCCGCCGCAGGCTGAGCAGTAGAAGGTGTGCTCGAAGCGCAGGATCTCGATCCCGAGCTCGCTCGGTGTGTACTCATCGAAGATGCGGTGCGCGGCGTAGGTGTCGTAGTAGTTGCCCACGCCGGCGTGGTCGCGGCCGACTATGAAGTGCGTGCATCCGTAGTTGCGGCGGACGATGGCGTGGAACACCGCCTCCTTCGGTCCGGCGTAGCGCATCCACGCGGGGTTGGTCGACAGAAGGACGCGATCGGCCGGGTAGTAGCCCGCGAGCAGCTCTTCGTAGCAGCGCATGCGGACAGCCGCGGGAATGTCATCGCTCTTGGTTTCGCCGACGAGCGGATGCAGGAGCAGTCCATCGACGCTCTCCAGCGCCACCTTCTGCAGATATTCGTGCGCGCGGTGGACCGGATTGCGCGTCTGGAAGCCAACCATCGTCCTCCACCCGCGCTGCGCCTTGACCTCTCTGACCTGCGCCGGTGTCAGGTCGTAGTCGGGGAAGCCTGACGTCGGTCTCGCGAGCGCGATCACCGCGCCGCCGATGGCCCAACGACCCGCATCCTTGAGCAGGCGCACGCCCGGATGCCGTTCGTCATCCGTCCCGTAAACCGCGAGCGCCTCGCGCCCAGGGTCGGCCTCGTATGCCTCCGCGATCTCCATGATCCCGACGGGCTTGTCACCGGTGAAGAGCCCGACCCGATCGGCAGCCGGCACATCGTCCGTGCGGAGAACGATCGGGATCGTGAAGGGCGCTCCGCCCGCGAGGCGGCCTCGCGCGACCACCGATTCGTAGTCCTCGCGACCCAGAAATCCATCGACCGGCGACAGCGCGCCCGCGCCGAGCATGAAGATGTCCGACAGCTCGCGCTGACCGACCTGGAGCTGCGGCAAGCGCCTCGCCTCAGCCCGGAGCTCCAACAGCTCCTCCCCCGAGGGAAGTCGCTCGAACGGCGGGCGCGGCAGATGGCCGAGCCGCTCCAGCCTGTCGAGCACCTTCGTCACCGACTGGGCGAGGCTCTCGACCGACGTATCGCAGACCACCTCAGGATGGAGCGGTTCCTCGTAGGGATCGCTCACGCCGGTGAAGTTGGCGATCTCGCCGGCGATGGCCTTGCGGTAAAGGCCTTTGGTGTCCCGCTCGACCAGCGTGTCAAGCGGCGCCCGGACGAACACCTCGACGAAGCCAGGCGTCTGGCCGCGCAACTCGTCGCGCACGTCGCGATACGGAGAAATCGCTGCCGTGATCGCGACACCACCGCTCCGCGCGATGAGCCGCGCCACGTAGCCGATGCGCCTGATGTTCGTGTCGCGGTCTTCTTTGGAGAACCCGAGACCCTTGGAGAGATGGGTGCGCACCTCGTCGCCGTCGAGCAGCTCGGGGTGCCGGCCTCGACGCGAGAGCTCGGCTTGCAACGCGGTCGCAATCGTCGATTTGCCCGCTCCTGAAAGCCCGGTGAACCACACGACGAAACCCTTGCTCACACCTCTCCTCCCAAACCCCAACGCTGTCTGATGGCGCGATCGAGCGTGCCGAAGAGGCTGTCGATCGCAACGCCGATGGCGAAGATCACGATCATCAAGGCGAGCAGCTGCTCGGCGTCAGCCAGGTCTCGCGCGAACTGCAGCTGCTGGCCAAGCGACGCCTGGTGGTTGACGATGACAAGCAGCTCGCCGGCCATCAGGCTGCGCCACGCAAAGGCCCAACCTTGCTTCAGACCACCGACGAAAGAGGGAAACGCCGCGGGCAGGATCACATGCCTGTACAAACCAAGGCCCTTCGCACCCATCACCTGTCCGACGCGAACCAGCAGCGGCTGCACGTGGTCGACGCCACTCAGGAGCCCGGCCGCGATGGCCGGGGCGGCGCCCAGGATGACGACGAACGTGATGGCGCCCTCGCTCAGCTGGAACAGGAGGATGGCGAGCGGAAACCACGCGATCGAGGGCATCGACTGCAGGCCCAAGATCGCCGAGCCCACCGCTTTGCGTAGAAGCGACACGCGCGCGACGAGGATCCCGACCGCGCTTCCGATGGCGACCGCGATGGCGTAGCCGATGAGTGCCCTCCGCAGGGTGATGGCAACCCCGACATAGAAATCGGCGTGGCGCAGGTCCGCGGCCAGGCGGCCGAGCACCGCCGCCGGGCCGGGCAGGACGTAGTCCGGTTTCCAACCCGACCAAACCACCACCTGCCAGGCCGCGAGGGCGAGTCCGACCGCCGCGACCTTCGGCCAGACATTGCGCCACACCTGAAGCGCCGGAGCGCCGTGCGGCGGCGACGCCGCCTCGCTGATCTCGGGGAGCGCAAAACCGGTAGCGATCTCAGTCGCCATTCGGGGTCATCTCGTGCTTCAAGCGATCAGTGATGCGGCCGGCGATGACCGCGAGCTCAGGTGAGTCGAGGCTGCGGGGTCGGGGCAGGTCGACTCTTATCTCCTGCGCGACGCGACCCGGCCGGCTGGTGAACACAAGGACGCGATCACCCAGCCGCACAGCCTCGCGTGCGTTGTGCGTGACGAACAGAATCGTGAGCCCCGACTCGTTCCAGATCCGTACGAGCTCCTCATGGAGGAGGTCGCGGGTGATGGCGTCCAGGGCTGCAAACGGCTCGTCCATCAGCAGGACATCCGCATCTTGGGCCAGCGCGCGCGCCAGGGCGACACGCTGCTTCATGCCACCGGACAGCTCGTGGGGCCGCCGCTTCTCAAAGCCTGCAAGGTGGACTCGATTCAGAAGCTCGCAAGCGATGGTCCGGCGCTGCGAGGCTCTCACCCCGCGCAGCTCGAGCGCCAGCTCGACGTTTCCGGCTGCGGTCAACCAGGGCAGCAACGCCGCTTCCTGGAACATCAGCGCAACGCGTCCGTGCACGTGCGCGCGCCCGGCGGTGGGGCGATCGAGTCCCGCGAGAATGTTGAGAAGCGTGCTCTTTCCCGAACCTGAGGCACCCACCACACAAACCAGCTCGCCTCGCTTGACTTCCAGCGTGGCTCCCTGCAAGGCGAGAAGCAACCGATCGCCATGCGGGAAAGCCATCGTCAGCCGCTCGACGCTCAGCGCGTGTTTGTTGGAGAGCTCGAGGACCTGGCTCACAGGCCGGGGACCGCTTGTTCGCGATGGGATGCCAGCACCTGGTTCAGCAGCGTGAGGTCATACAGGCCTTTCAGGTCGGTGCTCGGAAGCAGACCGACGCTGTGGGCGTGATCCGCTGAAGCCTTGAGGGTGGAGGCCAGAGGGTCGATGCTGAAGCTGAGATGCGACCACGCGGCTGAAATGACACCAGCTGCCAGCTTCTTGCCGGTGATCTGCCCGACCGCGTCGTTGGTCAAGCTCTGCGACTCGGAGCCGTTCGAGTTGAGATAGGCGACCGATTGGTAGAGGCCCTCGAGGAGCGCCTTGATTCGCTTCGGGTGAGCGGCGAGAAAGTCGCTTCGGACGATCAGGTTGGTGGTCACGAACCTGCCCTGAGGCCAGAGGTCTCGCTCGTCAACCAGAACCTTCGCGCCCCCTTCGACAACCAGCCTGCTGGCCCATGGCTCGGGCAGCCAGGCGCCGGCGATCTGGCCTTGCTTGAATGCGGTCAGGGTCTGAGCGTTGTCCTGCGGCACGACGCTCACGTCGCCGCCTCCCGCAGCGTCCGCGTTGAGCCCCTGGCTCTTCAGATACCAGCGCAGCGCTACGTCCTGGGTCGCGCCAAGCTGCGGATCGGCGATCTTCTTGCCCTTCAGCTCGGCTGGGGATTTGATGCTCGGCTTCACGACCAGCAGAGCCCCACCTGAGGTGGCGCCGGCGACGACCCTGATCGCCTGGCCGTGGGACTGGGCAAATGCGTTGACCGTCGGATTCGGACCGACAAACGTGGCGTCGATCGAGTCGGACAGAATCGCCGTGACGGCGTCGCCACCCGCGTTGAAGGTCTTGGTCTCCAACGTCACTTTGCTGTCCAGGCTTCCGGCAAAGAAATTCTTGTTGACTCCGATCAGCGCAGGGGCGTGGGTGAGGTTGGGGAAGAAGCCAAGCCGAAGCGTGAGCGGGCTGTCGTCGCTGGGCGCGCCCGCTGAAGCCGCGCCGCAGGCGGCGGCCAGCAGCATCGCCGCGCCGAGGCCGAGGGTTTTCAAACGATTCACCGCTTTTTGCTCGCGCTCAATGGGTACGGTCGTCCGTTGGGCGAGTGGTGGATTCCGCACTCTTTGACTTCGTTCTGCTCCCACCACCAACGGCCCGCCCTCTCGTCCTCGCCTGCCGTGGTGGCTCGGGTGCACGGGGCACACCCGATCGAGGTGTAGCCCTGGTCGTAGAGCGCGTGGTAGGGAAGGTGGTTGGCGCGGATGTAATCCCAGACGCGGGCCTTCGTCCAGGTCGCAAGGGGCGCGATCTTGGCGATACCGTTGTGATGCTCGTCGAGGGCGAAGAGCTGGGTTTCGGCCCGGGTCGCCGATTGCTGGCGCCGGACGCCGGTCACCCAGGCGTCGTAGCCGCTCAGCGCCCGGTCCAGGGGCCGCGATTTGCGCACGTCGCAGCAGAGGCGCCGGAGCTGCGGCGAGTGGTGGAAGAGGTTGGCGCCGTGCTCCGTGACGATCCGCTGCACCTCGCCGGCGTCTGGGTGCACGACCTGGATCTCTATCTGGTAGCGCTCGCGGACGCGGTCGATCATGTCGTGCGTCTCCTGAGGGAGGCGGCCGGTGTCGAGCGTAAGCACCGACAGGTCGGACCGGATCCTGGAGGCGATGTCGATGATTACCGACGACTCGGCCTGAAAGCTCGCCACGATCGCGACCCGGCTGAAGTTGCCGTACGCCCACCGCAGCACGTCTGCCGGCTGGGGGTTCGAGGCAAGCTCCGCGGGAAGCGTCGCGATCATGCCGTCTGCTCCGCGCGCTCGCGCAGCGACTCGAAGCCGATCCGCTCGACCCAATCGCCAAAGCCTTCGCCCGGCGCGCGGTTCGCACCGAACTCGATGAACATCGGGCGGAGCAGGGATGGAATCGTGCCAATAGGCACGTTTGGCGCGTACAGGCGGTTGAGACGCGTGCCGTCGAAGTCCCCCGCCAGCATGACGTCGTACTTGCCGAGGGTGGTGCCGACAAAGCCGACATCGCCCAGATAAGGACGCGAGCAACCGTTGGGGCAGCCGCTCATCCGGAAGCTGATCCGCTCCTCGCCCAGCCCGAGCTCGTCGAGCATCGAGGCGATCTGGCGGATGAGAGAAGGAAGCGCGCGCTCGGCCTCGGCCACGGCCAGGCCGCACGTCGGGATGGCGGGGCACGCCATGGCGTAGCGGATGGCGTGGGGAATCGACTCGACCGCCGCGATGCCCTGTTCCGCCAGGAGCTCGTCCACGCGGGCCTTCTGCGCGGGCTTGACGCCGGCCAGGATCACGTTTTGCTGCGCGGTCAGGCGGACCTCCGGCCGGATCTCTTCGATGATCGCGCGCAGCCCGGTGCGCATCCGCACCTCGCCCGCGTCCGCGATGCGGCCGTTCTCGACGTAGACGCCGAGGTAAAGATTCCCGTCGCCCTGCTCGTGCCAGCCCAGGTGGTCGTCGACAGGTTTCCAGCGCAGCGGTTCGGGCGGCTGCAGCGGGAACGGAAGCCGCTTTTGCACCTCGGCGCGAAACCAATCGAGCCCGCGGTCCGCGATCGTGTATTTGAGACGCGCGTGCTTGCGGTTGCTGCGGTCCCCGTAGTCGCGCTGCACGGCGACGACTTCGCGCGCGAGGTCGACTACCTGGTCGGGCTGGACGAACGCCATCGGCCGCGCGACGGCCACAAATGTCTCAGGCTTGTTGTGCGTCCGGCCGAGGCCGCCGCCGACGAGGACGTTGAATCCTCTCACCGAGCCATTCGGTCCCCGCATGGCGACGAGCGCGAGGTCGTGGGCGTAGATGTCGACGCAGTTGTCGCCCTCGAGCGCGACGGTCGTCTTGAACTTGCGCGGTAAGTACTGCTCGCCGTAGACAGGTTCAACCTCTGGCTCGGACGAGCGCACGACCTCGCCGTCGAGCCATATCTCGTGGTACGCGGCGGTCCGCGGGGTCAGAGCGGAGACGATCGACGTGATCGAGCGATTCAGGTGTTCGTGGAAGGCATCCGCCTTCGGCTCGGGGCAGCACATGACGTTGCGGTTGACGTCGCCACACCCGCCGAGGGTCGTGAGCAGTGCGTCGTTGATGCCGGCGATCGATTTCTTGAGGTCGCCCTTGAGCACACCGTGGAGCTGGAAGTCCTGCCGGGTGGTCACGCGCAGGGTGCCGTTGGCCCATTTCTGGCTGATGTCGTCGTGAGCGATGTACGCGTCCGCGGACACGATGCCCCCAGGGATCCGCGTCCGGATCATCAGCTGGTGGTGCTTGTCGAGGCCCTTTGCCCTCGCTTCCTTGCGGCGGTCGCGGTCGTCCTGTTGATAGATCCCGTGGAACTTGAGCAGCTGCTCGGAATCGTCGCTGAACACGGGCGTGTCTTCGACGAGCTCCTCCTTGATGAGCCCTCGAAGGTGGTTGCTGGCCGCCTTTATGGACTCGTTCTTGGAGAAGGTGTCGGCCGATGTTCCGTCGGACAGATTGGACAAACTGGATGCGCCTCCGCTTGATTCGCTGATGCCGAAAAAGGACCCACGCCCGGGCGTGGTTGGGCCTTGCGGCCCGGTCAGAGAGTTCGGCTAGCTACAGAAGCAGCTGGCGCAGCGGACGTAGTCGATCGCTCGTCGCCGAGTGAGGACAGGAGCGTGAGCCATCGATCTACGCATAGATTCCAGGCAAGGATAGCGTCTCGGTGACCACGTGTGGCTGTGGACACGACACCAAACGACGGCCCGGCTTTTTGTCCGCCGGCTCCACCTTGGCGTCAAGCGTCGCTCGATCGGGCCCAGATGTTGATTCCGCTGTCAGTGGCGTGGCCGTCGATCTCCTTGAGCTCGGCGGGCGAGAACTCGAGCTTGTCCAGGGCAGCAATGTTTTGCTCGAGCTGGGCGACGCTGCTGGCCCCGACGAGGGCCGAGGTCACGACGGGGTCGCGCAGGGTCCAGGCAATGGCCATCTCGGCCAGCGACTGGCCGCGCCGCCGGGCGATCTCGTTGAGGGCACGGATCTTGGCCAGGTTCGCGTCCGTGAGCATGTCGTGCGACATGGACCCGGGGTGGCTGGCGCGCGAGCCTTCAGGCACGCCGTTGAGATAGCGGTCTGTCAGGAGGCCCTGCGCCAGGGGCGAGAAGACGATGCAGCCGATCCCCTCTTGCCTCAGAACGTCGAACAGCTCGGGCTCGGCCCACCGGTTGAGCATCGAGTACGACGGCTGGTGGATGAGCAGCCGCGTCCCCATTTGTCTGAGCGTGGCGGCGGCCTCTCTGGTGCGTTTCGCCGAGTAGGAGGAGATGCCCACGTACAGCGCTTTGCCGTGGCGCAGCGCGGTGTCGAGCGCCCCCATCGTCTCCTCGAGCGGAGTGTCCGGATCGACGCGATGTGAGTAGAAGATGTCGACGTAGTCGAGACCCATGCGCTTGAGGCTCTGATCGAGGCTCGCCAGTAGGTACTTGCGCGAGCCCCACTCTCCGTACGGCCCGGGCCACATGTCGTAACCCGCCTTGGTCGAGATGATCAGCTCGTCGCGGTGGCCTTCCAGGTCCGTCGCCAGCGTGCGGCCGAAGTTTTCCTCCGCCGAACCGGGCGGCGGGCCGTAGTTGTTGGCCAGGTCGAAGTGCGTGATCCCGAGGTCGAAGGCCCGGCGCACGATCGCTCGCTGGCGCTCGAACGGGGCGTCGCCGCCGAAGTTCTGCCACAGCCCGAGCGAGATCGCCGGCAGCTTCAGCCCGCTGTGCCCGGTGCGGCGGTACCGCATGCGGGCGTATCGGTCGGTGTGGTTTCCCGTCACGTCACGTCCTTCTTAATTCTTGCGGAAGGCGGGGTCGGAGATCGCGCGGATGGAGACGACGAGGCACAGCCATCCGACCACGACGAGCAGGCTCGCGATGACATCTAGTGGCCAGTGGGTGCCGGCGTACACCCGGCTGATGGCGACGAGGAGCGCGATCGCGCCGGTGATTGCCCATGCGATGACCTGCCCCTTTGTCGGTAGGTATCGGTGTCCGATGCACAGCACAAGGACGGCGAGGTTGATCGTGAGGAAGATCACATGGCCGCTGGGATAGCTCGTGGCCCCGGGATGCTCCGTGATGCGCAGAACCTGATCCGCTGTCGGTCGCGGGCGCTGCGCCAGGACAAGGAGAGCCTCGTACCAGACGCCCCCGGCGATGGCCAGAATCGCCAGCAACCAGGCGCGGCGGTTGAAGAGGAGGACGAGCGCGATGGTCGCGGCCGCCATGTACGGTCCGCCTGGCCCGCCGGCCCACCTGAAGAAGGGAAATGGGGCGGCGAGTGGGCCGAGGTCCAGGGACTGGATCGCTTTCGCGACCGCGTCGTCGAGCGCGATGTAGGGCGTCGTCCTCACCAGGACCGTGAGACCGGCGACCGCCGCAGCGCATGCCGCCGCGATCACCAGAAGCGGCAAGCGAATTGCCCCCGACCGGTCCACCCCAGAAATCTAGTCCGGTCCGCGCGGCAACCCGAAGGTGACGGTCGGGGCGATGGTCACGATCTGCCC
>VBEF01000012.1 GCA_005881275.1 Chloroflexota bacterium | reverse complement strand
CGTGCTGCTGTTCCTCGGTCTCTTCTTCGCATACCGGGTCTATTTCATCCCCGCGATCAACTACTACGACTGGTACCTGCCGCCCTTCCTGGCGCTGGTGATGATCGTCGTGGCCGTCGGCATGCAGCGGATCGCGGCCGTTCGCCCGGCGATCGCGAGCACGTTGGCGGTCGCCCTTGCCTTCGCGTTCGCCGTCCACATGCCGTTCAGCTTCGCCGTCGAGTCGCGGGTGCAGGCGGTCGAAAACCAGGTGAGGACCAACGTGGCCACCTATCTCAAGGCCACCGTGGCCCCCGGTGAGTCAGTGACCTCGGAGTCGGCGGGGTACGTCGGCTTCTACAGCGGGGTGAAGCTGTACGACTACCCCGGCCTGACCTCCAAGACGTCCGTGCACGCACTCCAGGCTGTGCCTCCGGACGAGCGCGACCTGCCGCACCTGGTCGCGGCCCTGCAACCCGACTGGTTGGTGCTCCGGCCGTGGGAGCTCAAGTCGCTGCGCGAGCAGTTCCCCGGCGTGGCGGCCCGGTACCAGGTGGTACGCGTGTTTCAGATGCCCGGCGTGCCCGACAGCCAGCTCGACGTCGACGGCGCCACCACGATTTCGTTCGCGGGCCTCTCCGAAACCGACGTCGACGAGAAGTTCATCGTCCTGAGGCGCATCTCCTGACCGACTCGCGACCCCTGAAAATTGGCGAAACGCAATCGTGATCCCGAAGCCAGCCCGAAAGGTCGGCGCGTTTTACCATCGTGGAGATCCGGCAGGCCTTGCTCTGGAGTGGCCTGCTGCTGGGGAGCCAGGCGACCGACACGCTGACGACCGCGATCGACCGAGCTCAGGGTGCCATCGAGTCGATGCCCATCAGCGCTCGGCTGCTCGAGGTCGGCGGTGTAGCTCTGTTCTGGAGCTTCAAGGTTCTGATCGTCGCCGGCGCCGCGGCGGCTCTGGTCGCCGCCGCCCGCAAGGTCCATGAAGATGAGCACCGCCTGTCGCGCGTCACCTTTCGCTTTTCGTTGATCGCCGTCCAGGTGGTGACGATCTGCCTCGCCGGCGTGTCGCTCAGCAACCTGGCGCTGCTGATCCAGAACTAGACAACCGGCGACGGGACGAGCAGCGGCCTGGTGCCGCTGCCCGCCTGGAGGCTCAGTCTCTATGCGGCGGCGACGCGCACCACCGCCCCGCTGCCGGGCTCTGTGTTGGCCGAGTTCACGCTGACGTAAAGCGATCCGCCTGGCCCGTTGGTGACACCGCCAGGCAGGGGCAGCGAGCCGCCGCCCACGTGCTCGTGGGTGGTTGGGTTGCTGAACGGGATGCGTACGAGGTCTCCCGGCGGTCCGGCTGAGTTCGGCTGGAACATCTCGGTTCCCCAGAAGTTGCCGCTCCGGTCGAACGTGCACGCGGTGATCGTGCTCAGGCCACTCGCCCAAACATGAGAGCCGGCGGTCAAGAAGTCTTCCCTGGTGTCGGGGTCTACCCGATACACGTGCGACTGCCCGGGCCCAAACACAAAGAGGTTGGCGACGAAGTCGAGTGTGCCCACATACAGCGCCCCGTCAGGTCCCATCGCGGCGCACGTCGGGGTTGAGTCTCGAACCGGATCGTTGGGGATGAAAGCGATGACGCGCGTGGTGCCGTTGTTCATGACTTCAAGCACTGTGTTCGCGCCGGCATCGACGACGAATGTGCGTGGCTTGCCGGTCTTCCCATCCCTGGTCATCAATACGCCGTACGGATTGGAGTCAGGGAACTCTTCCCAAAGACTTGCGTTAGCAGCCGCCCACGCGTACTGCTGGTCCCCCACGTCGCTCTTGTCGGTCGGCTTGCCAGTCTCTGAATTGAGCGCATAGAGATGACCGATCTGCGAGAAGGAAAGGCCGGGAGTGGTTGCGTTGACGCCATCCCGGGATTCACTTTCGATCATGCGCACCTGGCAACTGTCTGCCGCCGTACCTGGGCAGAAGGTGGTTATACCTTCAGGACCCAGGACTTCAGGCGCTCCATGCGCGCTGTCGAAGAGCGAATCGAATTTGGTCGACCACACCAGGTGCGCTCCGCTTGGCGATAGGCGGAATCTGTCGACCGCGCCGGTACGCGAAACCCCGAACGGTCCGGGTGCGATGTCAAAGTACTTTCCGGTTTCCGAAACATATAGGTTGCCACGGCCGTCGTAGGCAACCCCTCGTGGACCTTCCAGTCCAGACACCACGGTTGTGATCGACCAGCTGCTCCCCCCCGCGCCCGCCGGGCCGTTGCCGGCGAGGAGCGCGATCAGGGCCAGCGCCGATGCAGTCGCGGCACGAAATGATCGGCGGATCTCCATCGCGTGCTTCCCTCCCTGAAACCCAGGCGACCGCACCGGCGGTCGCACTATCTATGGGGGGAATCTAATCGCCGCGAGGTGCGGCTGTCAACGGTCGCGGATCAGTAGAGGCCTGGACGCAGCCGGCGCGTCTTGCGTGGGGCTGAGACCGGGGTCGGAAGATGGCGGTCCCAGGCTTGCACGCAGCTCTCGCACGTGCAGCCGGGACCAACCGCGAGGGACCGCGGGCGTCGCGATCCCCAAAACAGTTTCAACAACGTTGCGATGATTTTTCTGTGACGCAGTGCTGACATGTTGCCTCCGGGGGTTATATGGACCGTTAAGGACTCTAACGAGGGGGGCGCCGATTTCCTGCAGGTTCCCGAGTTTGGTTACTTGCCCTCGCTTCGGCGTTGTTGCTTTCCATCGAGGGGAAAGGGTCGTAATCAGCGACGCAGGAGGGATCGATGCAAAGGTTGCGAATTGCCATCCTTGGAGCCGTCGCGGCTCTCACGCTCGGAACCGCATCCGCTTTCGCGATGCAGGAAGGCGCGAGCGGAACCGACGACGACGCGCACGGTGATGCCGTCGCTTCGGCTGCTCGCACCACGTGTCCGCACGGTCCAGACGGCGTGCACGGCGCGTGCGTGAGCGCCGTCGCATCCGCGGAGGGACAGGAGAACGAAGACGGAGCCCAGGCCGCTGCTGTTAAAGCTTGCAAAGCGGCCGACGCGAGCGAAGACGCATCTGAACACGCGACGGCTTCCCCGAACCATGGCGACAAGGCCGCGCGCAAAGCAGCCAAGGCCGCAGAGCACACAGAGGACAAGGCCGAGCACCAGACGTTCGCGGCTTGCGTGTCAGGCCACGCCGCTACAGGCAGCTGATGCAATGACCTGGTAATCAGTTTTTCTGCCAGACCAAGAGCGCCTGGGTGGCGTCGGGGGACAACAGGTGTCCCTCGGCCCAGGCGCTCCAAGCATTCGGACCGGTGACTCTGGAGCGCTCATCGGTTACCGAGGTATGAGCAAGAAAAAGACCCCATCTGGACCTCGAGAACGAATCGACACCGGACGCAACAAAGCGTTTGCAAGGCGTGACGATCAGGGTCGTTTCACCGAGATGACCAATGTGAGCCGCTCCCTTTCACGCGACCGTCTCCAGCACGCTCAGCACAAGAAGCCGGCCCGCCAGGGGGACCGCGGAGACTGAAGCCGGGAGCTAGGCGGGAGTCGTCGGCGCTGGACCCATCGGTGCGGGTCCGGCCATCACCCGCTCGTACCAGGCCACCACGCCGGCTGTGATTGCGACGCTGTACGGGATCGTGAAGAGCAACCCGATGCAGCAAAGGATCACACCCAAGACACCGATGATTCGGGCGACGTAGATCAGCAGGCCGGCCACGATCGTGTTGGTCGGGTTGCTCGTCGCCGTCTGCCAGATGCCGCCGACATCGAAGCCGCCTGCGAAACCTGCGCGGTATGTGTGCAGGATGATCGCCGGAGCCAGAAAGGCCAGCAACAGGCTGAGCACGAAGCTGATCAGGTTGCCGAACCCGGCCAGGCCTGCGCTGTGAGAGGAGTTTCCCGCGCCGGCGAGAATCCCGCCGGGAATCCCGAAAACCACCGCCCAGATCAAAAAGACGACGAACAGAGCGATCCCGCGCTCCAGGTGGAAGCCGGCCGGGGCCAGCTCGCGGCGACCGGCGCGGTAGTTGTCGATGGTCATCAACAGCCAGCCGATCAGGGCGATCCAGCCGATGATGGGGATGATCGCGATCAGTCCCTGGACGATCATCTTGCTGAACCAGCCCGGGTCCTGGAACGGCCACGCGAAGCTGTCGCCGACGCTCGTCACGGGTGAGGAGTGTAACGCCTCACGGACGGTTCGGAAGAATCGGCTTTCGACCGAAGTCTCGGTGCGGGCGTTGACGGCCGCCCAGCCGATCGTGGGGGCTGTTCAGCTCCAGACTGCGAGCTCGCTGCCGGTTGGAGATCGCTCGACAATGCGGGCGGACTTTCCATCGTCGGCATCTTCCGTCGTGTACGTGGTGCCATCCGGCAGCGCTTCGACCGAAATCGGATGGTGACTGTCGCGAGCCGGCCATTTGGCGAGCAACATCCCATCCGGTGAGATCTTCTGGAGTGCCATGCCTCCGGGATCGGTGACGAATATATCGCCCTGGCGATCCAGTGCGACATCGATCGGGTAGCTGAGCATGATGTCGTTCACGCCTTGGCCAAAAGATGCCAGCAGCTTTCCGCTCGGATCGAGTTTCAGAACACGGCCGCTCTCGTGGTCGGCCACGTAAAGCTGGCCGAGGCCGTCGACCGCGAGGCCGCGCGTCTTGCCAAAGGCTCCGCGAATGGTCTGCTTCAAAGTGCCGTTTGGGGAGAAGACCTCGACTGCGTTATTGACTTCATCGGCGACGTACAGAACGCCACGCAAGTCCACCGCCAGGCCACCAGGTCCGCCGATCTGGGATGCGCCGATTCTGGATATGACCTGGCCGTCGGGCGAGAACTTGACCACGTCGTTGGCGCCCTGCTCAGCGCCATAGACGTTCCCCTGGCCGTCGACCGCCACCCCCTGCACACCAATGTCGCCTGTGAAACCGACGAACTTGGCAAGCAGCTGGCCGGATGTAGACAACTTCGAAATATGAGGATTCGGGCCGTCGCCCGAGGAGACATAGGTATTTCCCTGCCCGTCGAGCGCGATGAATCCATCCGAATGTATGAGCGCGTTTGGGTTTGCCGGCACCGAAGGCGTGGTGACGGCGGAGGGCGATGCAGAAGCACCGCCCGGCGTGGAACCGCAGGCCGCGAGGACCAGCGTTGAGGCGGCGACGCATGCCCCTAACCAGGCTCGAGACCGCCTGAGGTTCTGAGCTCTCGCCGGGAGCATGGGCGAGAGTATGGACTCCACCTGCCAGAGGCACAGCGCCCCCGCCCTTGACCGACAGAGGCGCTGTGCAGCAGCTGGTTGGCCCGCTCCGACTACAGCGACAGGATCGGGTGCACCTCGACGGTGCCACCCTGCGCGGCCGGGTTCTTGGCCGCCCAGGCAACCGCTTCGGCGCGGTCTTTGCAGTCGAGGACGAAGTAGCCGTTGAGCCACGGCGACGCGGCATACATTGGCCCGTCAGTGGTTTTCGCCTGCCCGTCGCGGACCGCGACGCTGAAGCCGGCGGCCGACGGCTGGCAAGGGTCGCCGTCCTTGAAGGCGCCTGCCGCCTTGACTTCGTCCAAGTATTTCGCGAAAGCGTCGATCGTGGCGTGCAGCTCGGGTGAACCGGGCCGCGGCGCGCGGGACTCGTCTACGTACTGAAGGAAGATGTACTTGGCCATGTCGAATTTCTCCTCATGTAATTGGCTTTGAACACCCCATACGACGAATGACCCTAGCCAGATTCGACAAAGGCCGGCTCTCCGCCTGATGGGCTCACCAAGGCGAGATCAAAGCGTTCGCAATAATTTGACCCGATGATCACCGACCGAGCCGGCCCCTCGGTTCTAGTGGCGGCGCTGATGGTCACGATCCTGGGGGCTTGCGGTTCGGCATCGGAGGCTACCCCCACTCCACCAGCTCCGGGAGAGGTGGTCTGGCCGGCACCCGACCATCCGCTTGCGCTGACCGTGAAGGCAGGCTTGAAGCCGGAACCCAAGGAGAGCCTTACGTTCCATGTGCACGCCCACCTTGACGTCCTTGTCGATGGGCGTCCCGTTTTGGTTCCCGCCGGCATCGGCGTCAACATCACAGACCCGGCGGTCAAGCGCGGCCAGTGGAACGGCGCCACGACTTACGGGCATATCGCCGGGTGCGCGCAGCCCTGCATCTCGCCCCTGCACACGCATGACGAGTCGGGAGTCATTCACACCGAGTCGGCTGCCAACGTCCCCGACCGACTTGGTCAGTTCTTTACCGAGTGGGACGTCGTCCTCAGCGATGCGTGCATCGGTATGTATTGCCAGCCCGCGACCACGATTGCCGTTTACGTGGATGGCAAGCGCTATTCGGGAAAGGTGGTGGATATCCCGCTCACAGACCGAAAGGAGATCGCTCTGGTTATTGGCGCGCCCCCAGACCAGATTCCGAGCTCATTCCCGTCCTGGGCGCCGGTCTGAGCAGGTCGGGCCGGCGAATGGAGCTCACGACGTCCTTCCCGAACGTCAGAAACGCCTGACGCCCGGCTGATCAAGCCGAGCGCCAGCTAGAGATTGCCAAGGGTATGGCGAGCCGTGGATCCGGGCGATGTGCCCGCTCGGATGGATACACCATCGTCCTGGCTCCCGATCCCTAGCTACCCCGGCGACAGAATAAGCCCCCGATCGCCAATTTTGAGATAAAAAAAGCGGTGACCCCCGCCGCGCTCAATTCGACGCCGTGGTGCGAGGCTAGGGGTGGGATGTCATGGTGCCGGCACACCCACATTTGCACACAGCGCGTGTGGTTGTTTTGAACTCGTTTGGTGGTGCCTCTGCCCAGTTAGGAAAACCCGCCCGTTTGATAAGCGAGGAGAAATATGGCAACCGAAGACGAGGCGGCTGTCCGCGCGGTTATTAACGCGTTCATAGATGCTTGGAATCGCCACGACATGAAAATGCTGTCGGCCCTGTTTTCAGAAGATGCCGACTTCGTCGATGTTTTCGGCAACTGGTTTGAGGAAAGGACGGCCATCGAAAAAGCGCTCACCCAGCGTCATGCCACCGTTTTCCAGAACAGTCGCTTCACTGAGAAACGTGTCGAGGTCCGCTTCCATAGGCCCGACCTGGCGATCGCCCACGCCGTTATCGAGCTGAGCGGGGCGATGAACCGCCAAGGCCAGCAGCTGCCACCAGGCCTCGGCGTGCTAACCGCAGTCGTTGAAGACGCGCCCGGAGGCTGGAGGATCATCGCCCTGCAGAACACTTCGGTGGCCGCGCACGAATCTCCGGCGGTTTAAGTCACTCGTCTTGGAAAGGCTATGACGGTGCTTGACCCGTGCCGCCAGATCCGGAACTGAAGGATTTGCCGCCACTACAGCCGGGACTCGAACCACCTACCTCCGCGGTCAACTCGGGAACCCACGAGGCGTCCAGCCAGGTTGAGAGTGGCGGCCGCTAGTCCCACACGGTTACCGGAAGTCCAGTCAACCGGCTCCGCTCTGCGGCGAATGCCATGAGATGGCTCTCCAACGACTCGCGCGGCCCCGACCGGACTAATGACCAATCACCGATTGAGACAGCATCCAGGAAGGCGCCCATGACACCGAAGTCGCCTCCGTCGTGGCCATCCCTTGCATCCGCTCCGGTATCGAACGACTCGACCTCTCCGGTGACGAAGTCGGTGATGGTGAGCCGATTACCGTCCCCCTCCAGAAAACCTCGGCTACCCATGATCCGCGTCCGACGCCGGCCGACAGGCGTGAATGCGCTCATCGTCAGTGTGCCCGTCACCCCACCCTCAAACTCGATCGTCACGACCTGGTGGTCGGCCACATCGTTGTCACATGCGTAGACGCAGCGCCCGTACTGGCCGTCGCGCAGCGCACGCCGTACCCCCGGTTCCGTCAGGTCGGTCGTAACCACAGAGAGCGGCCAGCGCTCCCGCTCCGGGTCGCCCAGGCAGCCAAGGTAGAGCCGCAGGGCTGAGTACGGGCAGTCGGGCTCCACGGCACAGTCCAGGCACCGCTCGGCTGCGCCGGCAGGCCGGCTGGCTGCAGTGAAGTGATGCAGCCCGCCCCGGCTGGATACTCTGACCGCTGGCCGGCCCACGACGTAGCGCAGCCAGTCCAGGTCATGACAGCACTTGGTCAGGATGCTAGGCCCCGCCTGGTCCGAGCGGCGCCAGTTGCCCCGCACGTACGAGTGGGCGAAGTGCCACCAGCCGACCGGCTCGAGGTGCTCCACGCCGACGAGCTGGCCGAGCCTACCCTGGGCCAAGATCGTCTTCACCTGGTCTGTGTAGGTCGTGTACCGCATCACATGGCAGACCGCGAGGATGACCCCGGCCTTCTCGACAGCCTCAACGACCTCGAGGCACCCCGCCCGGGTTGGTGCGATCGGCTTCTCCAGCAGCACGTGGTAGCCCAGCTCAGCGAAGCGGCATGCCGGGCCTACGTGCTCGCGGTCCGGAGTAGTGACAATCACGGCATCCGCGAGCCGGGCCTGTGCGGCCACGTCGCGCCAGTCGTCGAACCGCTTATCGGCCGCCACCCCGAGCTGGTCGGCCAACATTTCACGGCGATCGGTGCGCGGATCGGCGACCGCCACCACACGAGCCCGGTCCGGATACCGCTGCGCAAAGCTGGAGAACGTGCGACCCCGGGAACCGGTACCTAGGAGCGCCAGCGTAACCGGTCGAGCCGTTGCCACAGGACCCTATTCGCTCCGCAAGGTCACTAGAGGCTCGGTGGTCATCAGACGAGATCTTCTCATTTGCCACCACGCCCGGCTGAACGCAGCGCTGTGCTAACGAGGTGGGAGACTGAACGAGAGGCGCCGAGTTATGTAGTGCGGTCAGGCTGTGCTAGCCGGGAAAGCCTGCCATCCGGTGCTGCGCTCTCAACAAAGAAGGTGTCCATCCTTCCCTTGCCCTTGATTTCGATCCCGCCCCGCGGGGTGAGCACGTAGCCCTCGCCGAGCCGGGCGGCGATCGCAGCAGTCACATGGATGCGTCCTGGCTCACCATGTGACTCCATCCGGCTTGCAGTGTTGACAGCGTCGCTCCATACGTCGTAGGTGAACTTCCGGCTGCCAATCACCGCCGCGACTGCCGGGCCGCAATTGACGCCCATGCGGAAAGCCAAATGCCAGCCGCGCTCGTGGTTGAGTCGCGCCACCTCCGCCTGCATGTCGAGCGCGAGGTCGACTGCCGCACGGACGTGGTCCGTGCGCGGGAGGGGAACGCCGGCGACCGCCATGTAGTTGTCACCGCTGGTCCGGATCCGCAGCATGCCGTGGCGATCCGCAAGCTCGTCAAATGCGGAGAAGACCTCATTGAGCACTTTGACTGTCTCGGCCGGATGCTCGTCTATTGAGCGGGTTGTGAAGCCAGTCATATCCGCGAAGAGGACCGTGATCTCCTGCAGGGTGTCGACTATCGGGTTCTCGCCACGCTTCAGTCGGGCTGCGATCTCGCGAGGAAGCACGTTCAGCAAAAGCCGGTCGGAGCGCTCGGCTGCCTCGTCGCGCTCGCGGCGGAAGTACGCGAGCGTCACGAAGGTCAGGCTCGCAATCCCCATGATGTTGAGTGCGAACAGGCTGATCCGCGTGCGTTCGGGCAGCTCTGGTGCCAGTCTTGAGGCGAAGCCGTCCAGGATCACGCAAAGCAAGACCACCGCCCCAAAGCCGACGAACCACGGGGCTGCCCGCCGGGGCCGGTGATACATCAACGCGAGTAGCGGGGCGGCAAACGCCCAGACGACCACGGCGCTGCCTTTGACGAAGCCTCCCAGGCTCAGCTGGAGCAGCGCAGGGAGGAGCAGCATCAGCAGCATCTGCAGCTCCGGCAGCCGCATGATGCGTCGACTACGAGCGTAGTAAACGAGGACGACGGCAATGATGACGGTGAATCCGCTAGGGATCGACGCAGCGAGTGGGCGCCCGCCTAAAGCCAAATAGAGGAGCGTCCAGGCCACTCCTGCCAGCCCGGCCGCGATCCCGAAGATGACGAACGTGCCCTTGGAAACCCTCGTCTCGTCGCTGTCTGACGCGTCGATTCCAAGCTCCGCCAGGCGACGCAGGGCGTCCGCCAGGTGCGCCATCGCAGCGGCATTGTGCCACGCCGAACGCCTCGACAACCGCCAGGATCTGGAGGGTGGGAGCGATGACATGGAGCCAAGTTTCCGAATCGGTCACCGCGTCAAAGTGCGGTTTGTTGAATCGCGGTCTTCACCCAGCGGCGTTCCGGGCGCGGCGCTGACATGGTGCGGCCGGAGTTTCCGTAACGCGAACCATCCAATGGTGGTTGGTCGGGCGATCAGCTACTTAACGACTCATGTGGTCAGAGGGGCGATCTCGCGGGTGCTCGTCGACCCGAGCAACGGGAACGTGGCGACTGGGGTCAGTCTTCGGCTTCAGCGATCGACCGCGGAAGATGCCCGGCTGAGAAGGCGATCAAACCGGCAGGAAGCAACCATGGAAACACCTCGATCCGGTATTTTCCCGCGCGGACTGCCGGGTCTTGTTGTTTGAGCTCTTGCGCTCGTTCCGCATCGACGTTGAGGATCGAGAACCCGCGGAGCTCACGATTAGGTGGTCCTAGAACCGGCCCCGCTGCCAATAGGTAACCATTGTCATGCAGATCGGATAGGTGCGACATGTGCGCATCCTGAAGTTCGGCTTCCTCCATTTCAGTGAACGCCGGCGCATCCGTGCGAAGCAGCAGCAATGCGATGGTGAAGCGCTCGAATTCCATTTCCCTGTGCGTAAAAATATCGCAACCGGATGGTGGGCCGGAGTTTCCGTAACGCGAACCAGTTCGAAATGGTTGGCACGACCATACGGTGAACCTGACCCGCAATGGGCGTGAATGATCAGACTCCGCATGGGAACTTGGTCAGCCTAGTCTGCACTAAGGACCGCGTTGCCTTCGCCCAGCGACATCGTTGTGTCCTCTATGAGTTTCCGCCTGTTGTTCGCGGCGCTGGCGGTCGCGTTTGTGGCGGTCGCGCTTCTTGTCTGGCAGCCCTGGACTGGCCGGCTGGAATGAACTGTCTATTTCAAGGCATGCGGGGGCACCGAGAACGCGCATCCGCCACCGGGATACAAGAACTGCAAACCACAGACGCGGCTGCGCTCAAGTGACAGCCTCACCCGCGGCAGGCGAGTCATCGACCCAGGCCGTCGCTGACTCAAGCGGGCGCTACAACCTTCGCCTGATGTCGGGCCAGTACTACTTGTGGGAGTGACGACCAAGCCATATCACTTCCGCGGTCAGCGTCGGCTGGTGCCGGTCTCAGCCAATACCACCCTGCACGTCGACGTCGACCTGGCCCTTTACGCGGCCTAGCCCCACCTGATCGTCATTCGAAAATCCGCGCGTGCCGGCGGAAGCGGGAAATTCGACGGTCGCAAACCCACGAGTCCCGACGCACGCGGGTTTCGAACCGGCCGTAGTGGGCCGCCGTGAACTCGAACCACCTACCTCCGGGTTGGGCACGGCTGAGCGCGGTATCCGGCCAGTGAGATACTTGGAGCACTCGAGCTGACCACCGAACCTCCAAACGCCACTGGAGTGACTCGATGACCGAAACCATCACGGATCGACCGGTCGACACCTCGGGCACAAGAACCGAGGTAACGAGCTGGCTGGCGGACTTCGAGAAGGCCCTCACGGCGCGTGACATCGATGCCGCCGCCGCTCTCTTCGTCGAAGACTGCTATTGGCGCGATCTGGTGGCTTTCACCTGGAACATCGTCACCGTCGAAGGAATCGAAGGCGTGCGCGACATGCTCGCCCAGACGCTCGATCGGACGCTGCCGACCGGTTTTGTCGTCGCTGAGGAGTTAGGCGAAGCGGCCGCGGATACCGAGAGCTGGATTAAGTTCGACACCTCCGTCGGACGCGGCCTTGGTCATCTCCGACTCAGAGACGGCAAGGCCTGGACACTGCTGACGACGCTGAACGAGCTCAAGGGTCATGAGGAGCCGAAGCGTGACCGGCGACCCAAGGGGATAGAGCACGGCGCTGTCCCGAATCGGCAGACCTGGCTCGAGCAGCGCCGCCGCGAAGCGGAGGAGCTCGGTCATGCAACCCAGCCGTATGTGGTCGTCGTTGGCGGCGGGCAAGGAGGGATCGCCCTCGGCGCGAGGCTGCGCCAGCTCGGCGTGCCGACGATCATTGTTGATCGCAATCCCCGAGCCGGGGACTCATGGCGCAAGCGCTACAAGTCCCTGACCCTCCATGACCCCGTCTGGTACGACCATCTTCCGTACATCGACTTTCCGCCGAACTGGCCGGTCTTCTCACCGAAGGACAAGATCGCTGACTGGCTCGAGATGTATACGAGAGTCATGGAGCTCAACTACTGGAGTTCGACCGAGTGCAAGAGAGCCTCGTATGACGAGACAGCCAGGGAGTGGACCGTCGTCATCGAGCGTGAGGGAGTCGAGATGACGCTGCGACCGAAGCAGCTTGTGCTCGCCACCGGCATGTCGGGCAAACCAAGCCTACCCAAGATCGATGGCATGGACGTCTTCAAGGGCGATCAACACCACTCTTCCGAACACCCGGGACCAGACGCCTACAGCGGAAAGAAGGCGGTCGTCATCGGCTCGAACAACTCTGCTCACGACATCTGCGCCGCGCTCTGGGAGGTCGGCGCCGACGTCACGATGGTGCAGCGGTCCTCAACGCACGTCTCCAGATCCGACTCTCTAATGGAAATGGCCCTCGGCGCCCTGTACTCAGAGAGTGCGGTGGCGTCCGGAATGACAACGCAGAAAGCCGACATGACCTTCGCGTCGATCCCTTATCGAATCCTGCACTTGTTCCAGATACCCGTCTACGACGCGATCCGCGAACGGGACGCCGACTTCTACGCCCGGCTGGAGAAGGCAGGCTTCATGCTCGACTTCGGCGACGACAACTCTGGGTTGTTCATGAAGTACCTGCGCCGCGGCTCCGGTTACTACATCGATGTCGGCGCCTCCGACCTCGTGGCCAACGGTGACATCAAGCTCGAATCGGGCGTGGATGTCGTCCGACTGACCGAGGACGCAGTCGTGCTGAGTAACGGCAAGACACTGCCGGCCGACCTCATCGTCTACGCGACCGGTTATGGCTCGATGAACGGATGGGCTGCCGATCTCATCTCGCCTGAGGTTGCCGCGAAAGTCGGCAAGTGCTGGGGTCTCGGGTCAGGTACTGCAAAGGACCCCGGACCATGGGAAGGCGAGCTGCGGAACATGTGGAAACCGACCCAGCAGGAAGCGCTTTGGTTTCATGGCGGTAATCTGCACCAGTCGAGACACTATTCCTTGTACCTGGCCCTTCAGCTCAAGGCGCGCATGGAAGGAATCCCGACACCGGTCTACGGACTCCAGGAAGTCCACCATTTGAGTTAGCGCCGCAACTTCTGGGCCTCGGTATGGTGGGCCGTAGCTTCCGTAACGCGAACCAGCCAATGGTGGTTGGGCAACTACTAATGAGTCATGTGATCAGGGGCGATCGCTCGGGGTGCTCGTCGACCCGAGCAACGGGAACGTGGTGACTGGGGTCAGTCTTCGGCTTCAGCGATCGACCGCGGAAGATGCCCGGCTGAGAAGGCGATCAGACCGGCTGGAAGCAACCATGGAAACACCTCGATCCGGTATTTTCCCGCGCGGACTGCCGGGTCTTCTTGTTTGAGCTCTCGCGCTCGTTCCGCATCGACCTTGAGGATCGAGAACCCGCGGAGCTCACGATTAGGCGGTCCTAGAACCGGCCCCGCTGCCAATAGGTAACCATTGTCATGCAGATCGGATAGGTGCGACATGTGCGCATCCTGAAGTTCGGCTTCCTCCGTTTCAGTGAACGCCGGTGCATCCGTGCGAAGCAGCAGCAATGCGATGGTGAAGCGCTCGAATTCCATTTCCTGATGCATAAAAAATATCGCAACCGGATGGTGGGCCGCGGGGGACTTGAACCACCTAACTCTGCGGTAGGGCTGGATTGAGCGGTGCGCAGACAGGCGAAGCCAGTTGCCAACGTTTGAGGCAAGATTCTGTAGCGCCGCAGGCCGACAGCGTTTGAAGCGCTCGCAGATGGTCCGGGCCCTTCACGACGTGCGGTAAATGTCCACTCGCCTCGGGTTGACTTTGATGCGAGTATTATTCGCGCGAAATGGTTTCACGGCAATTGCGGCGGCGAACGCCGCGCCGCTACAGGATGGTGCAGCGCGCCGCAGGGGTCGATAAGACCCGCGATCAGATAATCCGCGCTGCAGTCGCCATTCAGGCGAAGCAGGGGATCGCGGAAACCAACTGGGCTTCGATCGGAGCGGGGGCGCATGTTTCGACCGCAACTGTGTACCGGCACTTCCCGAGCCTCGACTCGATGATCCCGGCCTGCGCGCAGGCCACGTTCGCCGCCGGCGCCCGCCTGCCGACCGCTACGGAAATCGGGAAGCTGTTCGCCGGGCTCTCGTCCACCAGGGAACGCCTTCAGGCGCTGGTCGTGGAGTCATGCCGTTGCTATGAGCGCGGCGAGGGATGGCTCGACGCGTGCAGACGTGAGGCGCGAAATCTTCCCGCACTTGCGGCGGCAGTGCGGACCCAGGATCGGGCGCTGGCAGTCCTGATCGAGGCTGCTGCAGGCCATCGAGTGACCGGAGCGCGCGCGGCTGTGGTGAAAACGCTCATTGATTTCCCATTCTGGAAATCGCTCGTCGATGCGGGCACGCCCCGCCGGCAAGTCCCGTCAATCATCACCGACCTCGCGTTCAGCCTGGTCGACAAACAGTGAGGTAGGCCATGGATAACAAGACCAAAGACCGCGTCTACTCATTGGCCGACGGGGAGGGGGCCGCTTACTGGTTCGTCGGCGCTCTTTTGCAGCGTAAGGCCGGCACAGTAGAGACAGAAGGACGGTTGGCATTGCTCGACCAGACCATGCCGCCCGGCTATGCCGTGCCGCGTCACATCCACATCAACGAGGACGAAGCTTGGTACGTGCTCGATGGCTCGATGACGTTCTACTGCGGCGAGCATGTGATCGAGGCCTCCGAGCGCAGCTGGGTATTCGCTCCCCGCGGCCTGGTTCACACATTCAAGGTTGGGGACAAAGGAGCTCGAGCGCTCACGTTTGCTTTTCCGTCAACGTTCGCGGACTTCGTCGCCGAGATCGGCGAACAGACAGCTAAGCTCACCGTGCCTCCGCCAGGTCCGGTCGATGAGCGACGTCTGGCCGAGGTAGCGCACAAATACGGCATCGAGATCGTCGGGCCGCCTCTGGACTAGGGCTCGGCAGCAGTAAATCTGGAGACGCAAATTGACGGTCCGGATTTGCGGATAGCTGGGTTCGAGTTGTGCATCGATTGGTGGGCCGGAGCTTACATAATGCGCACCGGGGCCCATGCTCAAAGGCCGACCAATTGCGCTCTAAACCTCGTTGCTACGCGTGGCGTCGAGTTCCCATTCTCTGTCTCGGCGGGGAAGCTCCCAGCCTGATCGAAGTGGCGGGAGGTCTGTGAGGTCCGGGTCTGGTAGCTGAGCCTCGCCATCGTCCGCTCTCCATTCCCTACCGTAAGGGTCAGGAATTGCCCGCCACGCAGTGGCGCGAGCCTGAGCGACTTATCTCAGGCCAGCGTGCCCCCTCAGCCTCGGCGGGCTCGGCGATAGACATCCGCTCGGTGATCGATCGTGATTATCTGGACGAGTCGCTTGCCTTCGTCAATTCGGTAGACCACCCGGTACGAACCGCGTCTCGCGCTCCAGAGGCCCTCGAGCTCGAGACGGAGCGGTTTGCCCATCCGCTGCGGCGCGTCTGCGATATGGTCAATCGCCTCCAATACAGCCGAGGCGGCCGCGTCCTTGAGTCGATTGAGGTCGCGTTTTGCAGAAGGCATTATCTCGACCCGCCAACGGGCTGAGGTCACCCGCGGCGAGGGCTCGCCACGGCTCGCTCTATCGGGATCCCTTGTCCCGAGTCCCCTTCTTTCAAGCCCTTACGAACTTTCGACATGAGCCGCTTGTCGGACAGGATGGCAAGGGTTTCCTCGAGACTCTCGAGGTCATCGGGACTGATCAAAACCAGGACCGGACGGCCATTACGAGTGACTACGATTCGTTCCTGCTGCTTCTCGACTCGATCGGCTACCTCGGAGAAATGTGCCTTGACAGCTGCAAGCGGCATTGTCTCACTCATGACCAGAATTATAGTCATATTCTGCCGCCTGCTTGGCAGATTGGGCTCGACGAAACCTTCCTTGCCGGCATGGCGAATGCGATGACATTCGTGACGAAAGGCTTAACCGACGCTGACTGGGAAGGTCCTGCGAACACTGCAGAAGAGTTGTGCCTGAAGGCGATTCTCGACCATGCGTCCGAGGTAATTCCCGAGGTTTGGAAGATCGAAGACAGGGCGCGCCTCAAAGCTGACGTCATGGACCTTCGCGAGATCGGCTTTCAGGATATCGACCACGAGTTTCTGTTCGAGCCCGAGACGGACGGTATCGATCAGAGCGATTTGGGCGCCCAGATGGGAATGCAGTCCTTGTCGAGACGTGACGCATTCAAGCCGTTTGAGGGCCGATAGCGCATTGTCGAAGTCAGTTGGGCGCAAGTCGAATCGGTGGTGGGCCGTAGCTTAGATAACGCGAACCGGGCCATCATTTTCGAAGGGAGTGGTATCCGCATGTCGGACACAACTGTTGCTAGCCAGACAGAGCTTGGCGAGATCCACTGATAGCAGCCAGAAAGTGGACCGCAATCGCCACTAACCAGACCTCCAACACGATTAATGCGATGCGCTGCGAGAGGCCCATGGCGGATTCGGGGACCACGATCTGGGCGACCACCACCAAGAGCGGCGTCGAGAGCGAGTAGACGGCCCATAGCCGCGTGGTGCGATCGCCCCAGAAGCGCCACGCGAACACGAGGCTGGCAAGAATCGGAGAGCCGAAAGTGAGCGGTACCCCCGGAATGACATGGAGCAGGCCGTGGAAGGTGGTGGCTCTCGCTGCGCCAGTGCCCGGCGGATAGCCGTAGGCCGCATCGGTTACGAACACGCCCGAGACGATCAGGCCCAGGCCGTAAGCCGCGATAAGCAGCGGTCCCAGAAGGGAGCCGCGGCCGGACTGGAGCGCATGACGAAGGCCCCAAGCGAAGAAGATGGCCAACACTCCGGACAGGCAGAAATTTGCAATCTGAATCCAGCCCTGGTCGCCAAGGCTGAGGTAGCTGACTTGCAGCCGAATTGGGTCGTATCCTCGCCTCGTTGCTCCCTCAATCAAGAAAGTGGCGACGAACAGCGGCGGACCGATGATTCCAGCCCAGAGCGCCAGCCTCGGGACATAGTTCCGAGAACGGCCAACCATTTTTCCGACTTTAACCGCTTGCTTCGTAGTCGCTAATCGCGGCGATCTGAGCCCAATTGGCTGAATCCATCGTGCGGGATGCGACCAACTGTGCCCGAATGGCTGATTCCCGCGAGTTTGGTGGGCCGCGGTGGACTCGAACCACCTACCTCCGCGTTATCAGCACGGCGCTCTGCCAGTTGAGCTAGCGGCCCAGGACCCAGCGTCGAAGAGTGCCCCGACCCAAGGGAGTCTAGTGGGTCGCTTGATTTTACAAAGGCCGAAACAGGGCCTGGCCGGACTCGTGTGGGAGCCGGCCGACTGACGGAGAGATGCGCGTTCTCTGACCTAGGTCGTCGTCGGCCTTATGACGACCTCTTCTGTGTCGCCGGGACCGGCGATCGCGTACGCGACCATGCCGATGATTCCCAGAAAAATCAGCTGCAGGACCAGCACGCCGACGAACCAACCCCACGCCTGCTGCTGGGCCAACTTGATCAAAGCCCCGATCCACATCACGAACATTACGATCCCGCATGCGATCAGGACCAGCGACAGGACTGTCACTCCTGGCGGCGGACTGCCCGCCGTAGCTCCCCGCGCCATGAGCCCCATCGCGATGCCTGCAAGCACCGTCACCAGCCACGCGCCGATGTACCACCGAGTCGTTATCCGCTTGCTCATCGCATGCCTCCTGGATCCACCACGGACCTGGTTCCTTACTGGTGGAACGAGGCTGCGCACGGGCCTACTTGAGTTGAAAAGCAAATGGCAGGGGCGGAAGGATTCGAACCCTCGGCCCTCGGTTTTGGAGACCGATGCTCTGACCAGGCTGAGCTACGCCCCTATGCGCCCGGCGACATCGAGCGGCTATTCGCGGCGCTGAAGCCTTATCCCGCCGACAGGTGGCGCACCTTCTTTCTCGGCGACCTCGTCGACTACGGCATGTTCGGTGTCGGTTGTCTGCGATTTGCCCGTGATCGCGACAACACCGAGGTACTGCTGGGCAACCACGAAGCGGCGATGCTCTGGGCGCTCCGTGACCCGGCACGCATCGGCTTCTGGATCAGCGTCGGCGGGCAGCGCCACGACCTCGACGAGTTGCGCGCCGACGAGCCTCTGCAGGAATGGCTGCGCGCCCGTCCGGCGCTCATCCGCCTGCCGGACCGCACCCTCCTGCAGCACTGCGGCAACGACCAATATCTCGACCTCATCCCCGTAGACGAGTCAGACCCAGTCGAAGCGATCAACGGGCGCACACGCGACCTCCTGGAGACCGGCGGCGAGGACTTGCTCTGGAATGTGTTGAGCGGGCCGAACATCTTTGCCACCCAGGCCGCGCGTCTCGAGCGCTGGCTCGAGGTCACCGGCTCGCGTCGTGTCATCTTCGGCCACACTCCCCACCACAGCCCCGCCCCGGTTCGCTACCACGGCGGCAAGGCGATCAACTTCGACGGCGGCCTGTCGCGGGCCCACCGCCTGCATCAGCGAGGCGCTCCGATCCAGGCGAGCGTGGCTCCCCTGCCGGACTAGGCCACCACAGCGGGCCGGCAGTGCTTGCACGGCCGGTATCCCGCGGAGTACGCCTCCTGCTCGCTGTGGAACTGGACGATGTTCTGCTCCTTGGCCGCCCGGCCGTGGTAGCAGGTGGGGAAGCAGAACACCTTCGTGCTGCGCACACCTTCATACCGAAAACCCGCGCGCGCCAGCTGCTGCAGCCTCTTCAGCTGCACCCCCTCGAGCGTGAGGATGTTCTTCTTCGCCTCCGGCCCGCCACCTCCGTAGTTGCCGATCACACCGTCGGACCGGATCACGCGGTGGCACGGAATGAAGTAAGGGATGGGATTGTTGGCGAGCGCGGTCCCCACCGCGCGCACCGCGGCCGGATGACCGATCTCACGCGCGATCCATCCATAGGGCCGCACCTGGCCGCGGGGGATCTCGAGCGTCTTGCTCAGCACCGCCTGCGAGAAGGAGGTCAGACCACGAAGGTCGAAGCGGAGCCGGCGCCTGCCCTCGAGCTGATCCTCGATCTTCGCCGCCAGGTCCGCGGGCGGGTCGACGCGAACGAGCTGCCGTCCGACATCCTTGCGGAACCAGCTTTCGAACTCGGCGGACGACTTGCTGCGCATCGCCGCCGAGACGCCGAGCCGATTCCACGCCACGTAGACCGGCCCCAGCACCGTATCGAAGACCGCGTACGAATCGGCCATACCCGCTTGCGCGAGCACGCGCTCGGCAAAGCCCGCGGGCGCCTTCACATCGCCCAGCCGCTTCAGGTCAATCATCACCGTCGCCATGGTTCTCTCCTCTCAAGATTTTCAGCCCTCGATGCACGTTCGCCTTGACCGTGCCCACCGGTTGCCCCAGCGCCTCCGCGACCTCGGCGTACGACAGGTCCTGGACGTGGCGCAGCACCACCGCTTCGCGATAGCGCGCCGGCAAGCACGCGACACGCGCGGCCAGCTCATCGATCTCCGCCTTGCGCATCACGTCGTCCTCGGGTCCAGAGCTGAGCGAAGGCTCGCTGCCGTTCAGCTCGACCAGACTGGGCCGCACGCCCCGCACCCGATTCCGCACGACGTTGACCGCGATGCGATGCAGCCACGCCTTCTGCTTGAGCTCGCGGATCCGGTCGGGCGGATAGGTGGCCAGCGCCCGGTAGGCACGGAGGAAGGTGTCCTGCGCGACGTCCTCAGCGTCATGGCGGTTTCCGGTGAGCGCCAGGCTGAGCGCGTAGACGCGGTGCTGATGCTCGTGCACCAGCCGCTCGAAAACGCGTTCCGTGCCTTCCATCGCCCTCCTAAACCCACCCAAACCCGCTCGGGTTGCAAGCGAGCCGGAACCATGATGCGACCACTGGTGTACAAGATGCGTTCCGATGGAGGGCCGGCCAGCGGACGATTCCCAGTTGATCGAGCGCGCCCAGCGCGGAGATTCGGCCGCCTACGAGGAGATCGTGCAGCGATACCAGCAGATCGTATTCCGCACCGCCTACGTCATCACGGGTTCGTCCGCCGACGCCGAGGATGCGGCGCAGGAGGGGTTCGTCAAGGCCTACCGGGCGCTTGACCGCTTCCGCTCAGGCGCTGACCTCCGGCCATGGCTTCTGCGGATCGTCGCCAACGAGGCTCGCAACCGGGTGCGCTCGTCGGGACGACGCCACCAGCTCGAGCTTCGGCTGACAGAGGGCTTCCGCCCGGGGGATGCGGTCCCATCCCCCGAGGCGGTCGCCATCGCGGCGGACGAGCGGCGGCGCCTGCTCGCCATGGTCAACGCGCTGAGCGAAGAGGACCGCCTTGTCATCGCGAGCCGGTACTTCCTCCAGCTGAGCGGTGAGGAAACGGCCGCCGCCCTGGGCATCGCGGAGGGCACTGTGAAGTCGCGACTGTCGAGGGCCCTTGCGAGGCTGAAGGCCCGGGTCGAGGAGGCGACGCATGCCTGACCTCGAAGAGCAGCTGACCGCCCTGTCGGTCGCGATCGACTGGCCGAAGACTCCTTCCCATTTATGGCGAGGTGTCCGACGAAGCCGGACGGAGGGGCTGCAGTTGAACCGCTGGGCCCTTGCGGCCGTGGCTGTTCTGGTGATCTTCGGCACCCTACTGGCCTACACCCCCTCCAGGGAGGCAATCGCCGGCTGGTTGAACCTTCACACAACGTTCCTGCGCACCCAAAGCCAACCGACCCCCTCGCCACTGCCCTCCGGGCCGCTCGGCGAGCGCCTCGGCCTCGGCAGCCCAACGACTCTCGACAAGGCGCAGAGCCAGGTCTCGTGGAAGATCCAGATTCCCGCGGCCCTGGGTCCTCCCGACGAGGTCTACCTCAAGCTGCCACCGACCGGACCGTCGGGAGGTGAGGTGACGCTTGTGTATGGGCAGCGTCCTGACATCCGCACATCAGGTCTGACAGGCGTCTCGGTGCTCGTGACCGAAGCGCGGGGCAAGGCCAACGAGACCTTCTTTCAGAAGATGCTCGGACCAGACGCCACGTTCGAGCCGGTGACCGTCAACGGCCATCCCGGGTACTGGATTGCGGGGCGCCCGCACATGTTTGCGTTCACCGATTCCGACGGCAACATCTACACCGACACGTTGCGTCTCGCCACCGACACCCTCATCTTCGACGACAACGGAACTGTCGTCCGCCTCGAGGGCGAGATGACCAGGGCCCAGGCGCTGCAGATCGGCGCGTCCGCGGGCTGACCCAGGAACCCCGACCAACTCTGCGGTGTATGGAAGGCGAGGTGAAGAGCATGCGAGCAATTTGCGCCCTGATCGGACTTTCTTTCGTCGCGGCCGGTTGCGGCGCCACTCAGACGGGCCCACGGCTGGCGGGCGGTGACAAGCTCTACGAGGCTGTCACCACCGGCAACTCCCAGGTGGTCTCTGTCATCGACTCCAGCTCGCACACCGCTGACCGGAGGCTTCCTCTGGGCACGCCGACGACCGATTGGAAGCACCTGTACTCGATCGTCTCGACCTCACTCATCGACACCGATCCCTTGACTGGCGCAACGCTGGCCACGATGTCGCTGGGCGGCACCTATCACCTGCCCGCAGCGACCGCCAACGGTATGCCCGGCGGCATCTCGCTCAACGGGCGCTGGCTGGTCGCGGAGTCAATCGAAACGACGACGACGCACATGCTGGTGATCGACACGAGCACCTCGAAGGTGCGGCGCAAGATCGACCTCGCGGGCTCTTTCGAGTTCGACGCATTGAGCAATGACGGCGACCGGCTCTACCTGATCCAGCATCTAAACGGTCGCGAGTACTACGTCCGCCTCTACGACGTCGTCGGCGGTCGCCTGGACGAAAACATCGTTGTGGACAAGAGCGATGGCAACCAGACCATGGTTGGGACGCGGCTCTCAGGCGTCGCATCGCCGGACGGCCACGTCCTCTTCAGCATGTACGTCCGCGAGCACGAGAGCCCCTTTGTCCACGCCTTGAGCCTGGACGGGCCGTTCGCATTTTGCCTCGACCTCGATGGCAGCGGCTACGCAGGCTCGGCAGCAGAGATGCACTGGTCTCTTGCCATCACTCGTGACGGCTCGGTCCTGTACGCGGTGAACCCGGCGACCGGAGTGGTCGCTGTCATCAATACCGGCGGCAATGCCACGCCGGTCGTCCTCCGCACCGCCCACTTCGAAAAAGCCGCTTCGACCGGCGCCAAGAGTTTCGGCGCCAATGCCGCCGTGGTCAGCCCTGACGGCAAGACCCTGGTGGTCGGCGGCCCGTCAGGCATCATCTGGATCGACACGGCCAGCCTCAAGGTCCGCTCGCAAGGACTCACCGAGTGGCGCGTGGCGACAGTCGGCCTGAGTCCCGACGGGCAGAATCTCTACGCCGTCGGCGACGACGGTCGCATCGCCGAGGTCTCCATGGCAACGAAGACATTGGTCTCGAAATTCGATCCGTCCGAAGGTCAGCCCATGACCCTCATGCGGGTGGCGGCGTCTTAGCGGGGTCCTCCTCGTAGCCACGACACTGCAGCACTGGAAGGCGCGGATAGCGCGGAAACGAGGTGTCGGTCAAGGACCTCTCACACATCCAGAAGACGCTTCGCGGGCCTTTCACGAGCCGCGAATGCCGGCACGTCTCGCACAGCCCGACGCGGGGCGCCACCTTATTGAGGGTTTGAGCCCAGCGCTTTGATCAGGCGCTCCAACGAGCTGTCGATCCCGTACTTCTTGCCGAGCTCCTCAACCTTATTTGGGTGCTCCGGATAGCGGTCGCGCCGGCCGCGCGGCACTTTGATCGGAAGATCGCTGACCGGCGGGACCACGCGGAGCGCTTTCTCGAGGTAGTCGGCGTTCGCATTGCGGAATACGCCTGCCTCGAGCATCGCCCCGACCGACCCATATCGCGTGACCAGCTCGGCGGCCTTCTTGTCGCCCACGCCGGCAATCCCGGGCAGCCCATCAGAAGGATCGCCGCGCAGGATCGCGTAGTCGGCGTAGGCGCGTCCAGGGATCGAGTAGCGCCGCGCCACCTCGGCTTCGTCAACCTCGACCATGCCGCCTTTCTGGGGATAGAGAACGATGATGTCGCGGCCCCTGACCAGACTGAAAAGGTCGCGGTCGCCGCTTGCGATCTCGATCGGCGTCTTCACCTTGACCGCAAGCGAGGCGACGATATCCTCCGCCTCGTAGCCTTCGAGTCCGACGACGTCAACACCGACGGCCGCCAGCGAAGCCAGGATGATCGGGACCTGCGGGATCAGCGCGGGAGGAATCGGTTCGGCGGTGCGGTGCTCCTTGTAGCCGGGAATGAGCTCGACACGCCAGTCTGGACGCCAGTCCTCATCGGTCGTGAACGCAATGTGTCGAGGCCGGCGATCCGTAGCGTACCGAGCGAGGGTGTCAAGCGTGCCGCGGACTGCATTGACGAGAGTGCCGCCCGGGGCGCGCATGGTCTGCGGGATTGCATAAAAAGCTCGAAAGAACATGCTCGAGCCATCGACCAGGAGCCATTCGGGCAAGACCTGACCATGCTAATTGGCCGCCGCACCGATCAGAATTGCGGCGGTTTGAGACTCGTGGCCCTGGGTTTCCTCGGAATCGTGCTCCTCGCTTGCTCAAGTTCCGGCGGAGCCAATGCTTCGCCCGGCTCCGGCGAGTCATCGGCGACCAACGTCGCGGGCACGCCCGCGGCCGACCTTCGGACGCAGCTCGACATCCTCCTCGGCGAGCAGGTGATGATCGTCGCGAAGGAGTCCGCGGCGGCGGTGAACCACAGCGACGAGTACGCGAGCTACACCGCTCTGCTGACGACGAACCTGACGGACCTGACCAATCACATGCGCCGAGCGTTCGGCAACACAGCCGCGACGCAGCTCGCGGACGCGTGGCGCATGCAGAACAACTACCTGGTCGACTACGCGATCGGCGTCGTGACGCATAACGACAGCAAGTCGAATGGCGCAATATCAGGACTGACCACCGGTTTTGTCCCGCAGTTCGCGCAGGCTGTCAGCGAGGCGAGTCAGCTGCCCCTCGACCCGGTGACTCAGCTCACCAAGCAGCAGGTGGCAGAGGACAAGGCGTTCATCGATGATGTCTTCGCGCAGCGATTCCCGGCGTTCTACAAGAACCTGCACGCCGCTTACGCACAGACGTCTCGGCTCGGCGACGCCATCGCGACACAGATCGCCCTGAAGTATCCAGATAGATTTCCCGGCGATCCCTCAGCTCAGCCGGTGGACGCGCGAGTCACCTTGAATCTGTCGCTCCAGGAGCACTCCTATCTCGCAACGATGGCCACCGATGCGGTGGTAGCCGATCGAGCGGCGGAGAAGACCGCGGCGACGGCGGCCCTGGCGACGAACGCCGACAGCTTGCGGGCCGCATTCCCCGCTGCTGGAACGGGATTCGACAAAGTGTGGGCGGCCAGAGATGCGGCGCTGCTCGCATATGCCTCCGGTGATGCCGCGTCAAAGTCCGCCCTGACCGACACGTTCGTCCGGGACTTCGGCGCCCTGGGGCACGTCGGCCACGCGGCCGTGACCGCCCAGACCGGTGCGACGATAAAAGTCATCGACGACCAGCGGGCCAAGAGCTCCAAGACGCTGGCGGACGACGACCGCGCGGCGGCCACCGCGATGCAGCCGATCGCCGACTCGATCCGATGACGGGCGACTAATCGAGAGCCGAGGCGATTATCTCCAGGCCGGTCGCGGCCTCCTCGGGGTTGAGGACGAGCGGAGGGCTGATGCGGACCGCGCGCGTGCCTGCCGTGAGCAGGAGCAGGCCTCGCCCAAAGGCGGACTGAACCAGCTTGGCCGCCAGCTCCGGCGTTCTCAGCTCCAGAGCCAGCATCAGCCCCAGGCCCCGGACATCGGTCACGTCCCTGTGCGTCGCCGCGATCTCTCGCAGCCCGTCTTGCATCTGGGCGCCGACTCGCGCCGCGTTCTCCATCAACCCGTCCTCGAGCAGGTCAAGCGTGGCCAGGCCGGCCGCACACGCGAGCGGGTTGCCGCCAAATGTGCTGCCATGCGACCCGGGCGGCCAGCTCATCTGCTCCGCGCGCGCAATGAACGCGCCCAACGGCAAGCCCGAGGCGATGCCCTTGGCGAGACACACGATGTCGGGTTCGATGCCCCAGTGCTCGACCGCCAGCAAGTGACCTGTTCGCCCCATGCCCGACTGCACCTCATCGGCCACAAGCAGGATCCCGTGCTTCAGCGTCAACTCGCGCAGCCGGGGCAGGAAGTCGTCCGGGGGAACGAGGTAACCGCCCTCGCCCTGGATCGGTTCGACAAAGACCGCCGCGACGCTCTCGGGCGGCGCCACGGTGGCGAACAGCTCCTCGATCCGCTCGATCGTTTGGTCAGTGGTCACCCCGCGCGAGGCAGTGGGGAAAGGAGCGTGGAACACCGACGAGAGCAGCGGCGCAAATCGCCGGCGCTGGCTTGCCTTGGATGCGGTCAGCGAGAGTGCGCCAAACGTCCGGCCGTGAAACGCGCCTATGAAGGCGATGTAGCTCGGCCGCCCAGTTGCGTAGCGCGCGAGCTTCATGGCTCCCTCGATGGCTTCAGCGCCCGAATTGGTGAAGAACACCCGCGCAGGCGTGCCGGGCAGAATCCTGTTCTCGAGACGCTCGGCGAGCTCGATCTCAGAGCTGTAATAGAAGTCGGTCCCTGACATGTGGAGGAAGCGCTCCGCCTGCTCCTTGATCGCCGCGACAACCCTCGGATGCGAATGGCCGGTCGTGACCACGGCGATGCCGGCCGTGAAATCCAGGAAGCGGTTGCCGTCGACATCGGTGACCCAGCAACCATGTCCGCGCTCCATGACGAATGGGTAGGCGCGAGTGAAACTCGGCGACATCGCTTTCGAGTCGCGCTCGATGAGGGCCGCCGCTTTGGGACCAGGCAGCGGCGTCTTGATCTCGGGTCTCACGGGCGGGAAGCATAATGGTCGGGATGGCGAAGGCGAAATCGAGAAAGGGCTACAGCATTCGCGCCTCGACGAAAGACGACCTCCGGGCCATCGTCGGCATCTACAACTGGGCGGTCAACCAGACGTTCGCGACGATCGACTCGGAACCCCTCGACGCAGAGGAGGCGCAGGCATGGTGGGAGATGCACGGCAAGCGCTCCTTGCTCCTGGTGTCTGTCGACGAGACCGGCGTGATCGGCTGGGCTCGCCTCTTGCCCTGGAAGCAGCGCGGCTTCGACGTGGTCGAATGCCTCGTCTACGTCGACCCGGTGCACCACGGCAAGGGTATCGGGGCGGCCTTGCTCACCGAGCTGATCAGGGAGCCCCGCGGTCTTGGCTACCGGACGATTGTCGCCAGCATCGCGAGGGACAATCGTGCGGGTCTTGCGCTGTACTCCAGGCAGGGGTTCGAGATGGTCGGCACTATTCGCAACGCCGCCCATAAGTTCGACCGCTGGATGGACATCACGCTGGTCCAGAAGAGCCTCGAAAACTAGTTGGCGTACGCCGGCGGGTAGACGATCTTCATCACGCCGACCGCCTGCCATCGTCCGACGACGGCCGCCGCCCGCACGTTCTGACCTTCGTCCAGCGCGCCCGGACCCGCGAACTTCACTCCGCCGCCGTTGATGCTGTCGCCCACCCGCACGTCGACCTTGACCGCCGCGGTGCGAATCGATTCCGCCGAGATCGAACCTCCCGCGTTGGGCAGCACGTCGTGAAACAGCGTCCAGCCGCCGACGAAGCCGGCCACGGCTGGAATGTCCATCGAATCGCCTGTGTACGCGGCCTTCGCCCTGGCGAGCAGGGCTCGGCCTGACGCCGACAGCGCGGCCTGGCTGACATCGGCGTCAGGTTTGTCAGCCGCGTAGACACCTACCGACCCGGCTCCAAGCCGCCGGCTGAACTCCGGCATGCAGAAAGCCGAGCTCGTGCCGATCGCACCTTTCAAGGTCAGGCGACTCTGGAGCACCGCGTTCCAGATCGCGACGCCGTCGTCGAGGTAGCTGACGTCCCACAGAAAATCAGGGCGGTCCTGCGCCAGCCGCGCCGCGATGACGTTTGCGTCGAACGCATTGGGGCTGTACTCGATGACATCGACGACGTTGATGCCCATCGACTTGGCCAGCTCCTGCTCCCCACCACCCACGGACCCGCCGTAGATGTCGTCGACCCGAATAATCGCCGCCCGTGGCGCGGTGAGATTCGAACCGGTTAGCAACACGTCGTGGGTGAACGTCACCGCCATTCGCCCGAGCGCGCTGCCCGTGGCGACAGTCCGGAAGACGTAGTGCCCGTGGACGGTGATCGGGTCTGCCACGGCGCCTGTCTCCCAGTACACGGTCTTCAGCTCCTCCGCCCGTGCGGATGCAGAAGCGGAGAGCGTGCTGCCGTAGGTGCCGAGGATCGCGGGCACGTGGTAATCGCGCACGAGCCTGTCCACTGCGGCGCTCGCCTCTTCGGGTGTGGTTGCGTCGATCACCTGGAGCCGCACGTTGGCTCCGGAAACACGGAGGGCCGCCTGCACCCCGGCCAGCTCCTGCTTTCCACCCGGAGCCTGGGGCCCGCTCAGCGGATAGATCGCGCCGAGCACCGTCTCGTGGTTCGAGGGAACAGATTCACCGCATGCGACGGCGAGCATCACGAGGAAGATCGCCAGCGCCAGGCGACGGATCACGTCAACAGATTAGAGGGCGATAACTCCTCCCCATCTGTGGGGAGGTGGCGGGCGAAGCCCGCCGGAGGGGCTAAGCGGTCGCCGCGTTGAGCGCGCTTCCCCGCGCGTCGGCCAGCTGGCGCTCGAGCTTCGGCGCCGCGGCGTAGCCGTAGTTCACGTGCAGCGCGCGGCCGTCCGGCGCCATCACAACCGTTGTCGGCAGGGTGTAGACGTGGAAGCGATCCGCGAGCACGCGGTCCGCCACCGCGTCGACCTTGTCGATGCGCACAGCACCGAGTCTCGCGAGCGCGGGCTCCTGATGGGTCCGGCAAACGGTGCAGCTGTCGCCGGTGAAGTAGAGGATGTACGGCTCCCGCGCAGGCGCCGCTGTCGCTCCGACGGCAAGTCTGCGCGCCCGTCGCGAGCGCAGGTTCTCCAGGCTGGCGGCGGCCAGCACGATCAAGCCAACCGCCACCAATGCCCAGAGTTGCGCACTCATGCTCGTGCCCGAAGGACTCCTCTGCGCTCGAGCTGAAAGAAGATCTGGCAGCCGACGCAGTAGCCGAAAGCCAGGTTGACGAACGCCAGCACCGCGACCAGAAGCGAGAGCGCCAGTCCGATTACCGGCACGGGAAGCAGGAAGAGCGACGCGATCGCGAGGAATACGCCGCCCAGTCCCTGAGCGAAGTTGTGGGGCTCTGGCCGGTCCAGTACCGGTCGCGGCTGGACGATGCCACGCGGCTTCAAAACCTTGAAGTAGATCTGCTTGAACAACGCCAACTGCGGCGCGAACGTGCCGAGCAGCAGCACGATCGCGAGCAGCGGGATCAACACCAGGAGCGGCTGAAAGACAACGCCCCCGATGAACGCGACGAGTACCGTCGCCACGATCCCGGTCTGGTTGACCTTCAACGCTGAATGATCGACGACAGTTGTGGGGGTGCTCATCTCTCGATGGGAACTCGGATCGAGCTGCCCCATTCGGTCCACGACCCGTCGTAGTTCTTCACGTCGGGGTAGCCGAGCAGCTCGTGTAGCACGAACCAGGTGTGGGCGGAGCGCTCGCCGATGCGGCAGTAGGCGATCACCTCTTTGTTGGAGACGACGCCCTTGCCGCCGTAGATCTCCTTCAGCTCGTCGAGACCCTTGAAGGTTCCGTCCTCAGTGTTGACGGCCGTGGCCCACGGGATGCTGGCCGCGGTCGGGATGTGGCCGCCGCGCTGCGCGCCTTCCTGCGGCAGGTTCTCCGGGGCAAGCAGCTCGCCGGAGTACTCCTTCGGCGAACGAACGTCGACCAGGGCGGCCTTGCCGAGCTTGTCCAGCACCTGATCGCGGTAGGCGCGGATGTGCTCGTTCGGCGAGCCCTTGAAGTGATAGGTCGTTGCGGCATAGCCCGGTGCGTCGGTCGAGTAAGGCCGTCCTTCCTTCTCCCACTTGACCCGGCCGCCGTCGATCAGCTGGACCTTGTCGTGGCCGTAGTACTTCAGCGCCCAGTACGCATACGCGGCGAACCAGTTGTTGTTGTCGCCGTAGAGGACGATCGTCGTGTCGGGCGTGATGCCGCTGCGTCCCAGGAGCTCGGCCAGCGCATCTTTCGGCGCGATGTCGCGAGCCAACTGGTCCTGGAGGTCACGCTTCCAGTTCCACCCGACGGCGCCTTCGATGTGACCCTTCTCGTAGACGGACGGGTCTACGTCGACCTCGACCACGCGAAGACCTGAGTCCTTGGCGTGATCGGCGATCCACTCGGTGGTCACCAATGCCTTGGTTTGTGTTTGAGAGCTCAATTCCAATTCCTCCAGAAAATGCGAATACGAACCGAATGGTTGGGAGAAACGAAGCGGTCGAATGGGCGCGCCTTACAAGGGCGCGAGCAGACGGCCGGTGCTAGCTACAGAAGCAGGCCGGGATGTGGGTCAGTCGCTGGGCAGGCCAGGCGAGGTCCCGCATTAGA
>VBEF01000100.1 GCA_005881275.1 Chloroflexota bacterium | reverse complement strand
CAGGTAGACGACGAGCCGGCGAGCCAGGGGGCCCATCTAGCGGCCGTTCTCTGCCGCGGCGCACCCGCAGCTCTCGCGCACGATCAGCTGCACCGGCAGCACGACGTCGGAATCTCCCCTGCCGGTGCTGATCTTCGAGTAGAGGACCGCGAACGCCATCGCGCCGAGCTCCTGCATCGGCTGACGAACGGTCGTCAGCGGCGGGTGGAGGTGGCGCGCCACGGGAACGTCATCGAACCCTGTGACCGCGACGTCTTGCGGCACGCGCAAGCCGCGGCGCCCCAGCGCGTGCATGACGCCCAGGGCGGTCTGGTCGTTGGCGCACACGATCGCGCGCGGCAGCTTTCGGCCAGACTCGAGGAGGCCGCTGATCACCCTGGCGCCGCCGGCTGCGCTGTAGTCGCCCTGCCAGTCATGGCCGATCGCGACCTGCGCCCCGTGTGCTTTTGCCTCGGCCTCGATCGCTTTCGCGCGCGCGTGGTTGTCAGGGCTGTCGATGCGCCCGGACAGGTAGCCGAGCTCGTTGTAGCCGTGGTCGAGCACGAGGTGGCGTACGAGCTGGCGCATGCCCTCGTCGTTGTCGCAGCGCACGTTCATCGCGCCGGGCACCGGCGTTCCGGCCAGCGTCACGACCGGAACCAGCGATGCCAGCCGGGTGATGCTGGTCGCCGGGATCATGCGGTCGTGGAGGATCAGGCCGTCGGCCTTGCCGCCCACAGCGGCCACGCGTGCCTCGACGTTGCCGTCGTTGAAGCCGACAGACCCCATGAGGACGTCGAAGCCCTGGCGCCTGGCGGCCAGGTCGATGCCGCGATAGATGACGTCGATGAAGAGGAAGCTCTCGTCCTCGTCGGGGAAGGGCGTCTCATCGCCTCGCCGGAAGACCACGCCGACGACCTCCTTCAGGCCGTTGGACAGCGCGCGCGCCGCGCCGTCGGGCACGAATCCGAGCTCGCGCACGGCCTGGAGGACGCGGTCCCGGGTCGCGGCGCGCGGGCTGCCCTGGCCGTTCAGCACGCGTGACACCGACGCGATCGACACGCCGGCGCGACTGGCTACGTCGTAGATCGTGAGCGGACCTTTGGGCCTTTTCGGTTCCGGCAATCCCATGCCTCTGTGGATGTCCGACGGCGACGACGCCCGCAAAGCAACTGCGGTAAGCGCTTACCGGTAAGCGCTTACAAGACCGGGATTATATGGCCATCCGGCGGGTTGTCAAGTGGAAGGTTTGCGGCCGGGCGCGTGGACCACGATCTGTAGCGTTATCTAGCTATGGAAGCGTGCGCCTCCCGACCATGACTCGCGCGGTTATGTTGCTGGCCGTCGCGATGCTCCTGGTGGCGTGCGAGACACCTTACAGCCGCGCCGCTCCGAAACCGGCGACGCCGCAGAGCGTCATCCTTCAGCCCGGCGACCTTCCCGGCATGCACCGCTGCGACACAAGCGGCGAGGTGACCGCGGTCTTGAATGACGAGAAAATCCGGAAGTCTCCGGCGTACGACGTGAACGCCGCGGAATGGGAGCAGTGGAAGCGGCAGGGCGCCATCGCTGCGTCCTTCGCGGTTTACGGACGCACCGCCGCGGACTGCGCCGCCGCGTCCGGCTCGACCACGGGTGCGCCGCAAGGCGGGTTGGTGGTCGGGCTCGTCGTGCAGTTTCGGGACACCAACGGCGCTGCTCTCAACTACCAGCGCGACTCGACGCTCATGGGACTCGGACCGCGCGACATTCGGTTTATCGAGCTCGCCGGAGGGACGACGACATTTGGACAGGCCACCGGGCTCGGCGCGGATTCAGCCGTGGGGAGCGTGCAGGTCGCCGGCGCCGACTACTTCGTCGCAAGGTGGCTGAACCGCCGCTTCCAGTCCGAGTTCGTCGGCTACGACATGGCGTTCGACGACGCGGACAATGCGGTCAAGGACGTGAACCGACGGATCCTTCACGCGTAGCGCTTAGTCTGGTCGTCGTGGATCGCTCCTTCGTGGCGGCGAACGCACGCGAGCTCGCGCGGATGCGGGCGGTGGTGTCGCGTTTGAGCGACCGGCAGCTTGGCGGCATGGTCAACGAGTACTGGAGCGTGGCCGGCGTGCTCGGGCACATCGCGTTCTGGGACGGCCGCGCGCTCCACCTCGCCGGCAAGCTGGAGCGCGGCGAGCCGTTCACGGCGTCCGAAAACGAGCCCGAGGACGTGGACTGGATCAACGACTCCTCGCGTCCTCTGATCCACGCGATTCCGCCACGTGCTCTGGCCGAGCTGGCGGTGAGCATCGCGGAGGAGACCGACGAGCTCGTGGCGTCGCTGCCGGATGAGATGCTCGCGGGCCTGCACGAGACCAGCCCGCTCAACCCGGTGCGAGCCAACCACCGGGGCGAGCACCTGGACGAGATCGAGGCGGCGATTCGACCACGGACTTGATCCGGTCATGAGCGCACCAGGCATGCACATGGGGAGGTGACCACGACATGAGGTTGACGACCACGACCAACGTCTCGGTGGACGGCGTGATGCAGGGGTTGGGCGGACCTGACGAGGATCGCAGCGGCGGCTTCGAGCGCGGCGGATGGGCCATACCACTTCTCGACACCGAAACCGGGGACTATCTCAACCAGGTCTACGGCGGCGCGGCCGCGTTCCTCTTTGGCCGGCGCACGTACGAGATCTTCGCCGGCTCCTGGGGAGCGATGGCCGATCCGAGCTCGAGCCCGATCGCCGCCGCGCTGAACAGCCGGCCCAAATACGTGGCATCGACCAGCCTCGCCGATCCGCAGTGGGCGGGCACCACCGTCCTGCACGGCGACGTCGCCAGGGCCGTCGCGGATCTGAAGGCGCATCAAGACGGCACACTGCTGGTGCCCGGCAGCGGTGCCCTCGTCCGATGGCTGCTCGCCAACGACCTGATCGACCAGCTCGACCTGCTCACCTATCCCGTCGTCATCGGCCAGGGCACACGACTGTTTCCCGATTCCGGGCCGGACGTCGCGCTCGAACTGGTCAACTCGCGGACCACTTCCCGGGGCATCACCATCCAGACCTATAGGCCTCTCGGGCGTCCGGAGTATGTGACGTCCACGGCCGACCCCGAAGATGTCATGCGCGACGCGACCTCGGGTCGGCGCAGCTAGAACACGCCCA
>VBEF01000115.1 GCA_005881275.1 Chloroflexota bacterium | reverse complement strand
ACAGGCCAGCGGCCTCCCAGACCGTAGTAGTTTCGATTTGGCTCGAGAGTCAGCGCTCTGAGGAGCTCGCCGTCCTGGGTGACGATGCGGACGTTGGCGTCGGCGACGAGAAGGTGGACCTTCCTGTTCTTGTGCGCGGTGCCGACGCGGATGTGGCGGAGCCTGCTCAGGTAGCGCAGGGTGACCGAGCCGAAGCGATCGATTTTGTCCTGGCGGACGCGGTGGTCGACCGGGGTTGGCTGGTTGAGTGGCTTGGCTTTGACGAGTGCATTGAAGACGGCCATCGGCGCCTGCCGATTGAGGGCGCGGTGTGGCCTGACGTTGTTGTAGTAGACGCGGAAGATGTCGAGTTGGTGCTGCAGCTCAGCCAGCGACCTGGCCGGCCGCCGCACTCTGAGAAAGCGCTTTAGGGTCTGGTGAAATCGCTCGACCTTGCCGCAGGTCTGAGGGTGATAGGCGGTGGAGTGTTTGGGGACGATGCCGAGGCGCTCCAGTTCTAGCTCCAGGATGACTTTGCCCCGTCGCTGCCTTCCGGTGAAGACTGCCCCGTTGTCGGTCAGGAGTGAAGCGGGCAGTCCAAACGTATTTGAAGCGGCCTGAAAGAGGTGGGCGACGTCGTGACCTTTGACTGTGCGAAAGCAGGCGGAGGCGAGGGCGACTCGAGAGCAGTCGTCGAGGAAGTTCAAGATCTCGACCGGAGTGCCGTCGGCCAGGGTCCAGGGCGTGGAGTCGGCCTGCCAGGTTTCGTTGGGCAGCTTGGCGGCAAAGCGGATGAAGGAAGACTTGGGCCGTTTCTGAGGCTGAGGCGTGACTAGGCCGTGGCGTTTGAGGATCCGCCAGATCGTGGCCACCGAAGGCGGTTCGGCGAGCTTCTTGGAGAGATGGAAGTGAATGGTTTGGGGGCCGGCGTCGTGACCGGCTGCGGCCAGCTCACGGCGCAGCTTGAGGATCAGCTTCTGGACTCTGGCCTCGACCTGGTGTGAACAGGATCCAGGTCGTCGCGAGCGGGGCTCTAAGGACGCGTACCCACCCTGCTTGAATCTCTCCAGCAGCTTGTAGATCCAACTGCGGGAAACCTTGTGGGTCCGAGCCAGCTCGCTGGGCCTTCGGTGCTCTAAGACGATCGCCTCGACGATGTAGCGACCCCGGTTGGACATGTACCACCTCCGAGATTGGTGGTGTCCACTATGTCTTGCGACATCTGTCCACTATGTGGTGAAACCACACACCGGGCCCCCGACCAGATTTCGAACTCGAAACACCCCGTGGACGGCGCGTGGCGCACCTGCCGCTGTGGCTCCCGACGTTGACTCCGTCGCGCCCCTGAAGCAGCCTTGATCCGCGGATCGTGGCGAAGATGAAACGGCCAGGCTGGGCATGATTTCCCTTCGAGGTGATCTGGAGTCGCCTTTGCGCGCCGGAAACCAAGCCGCGTCTGAAGCGCGGCCGTTTGACAGCCGCTCTCGGCAGCCGTAGGCTCGATCTGGCGACGCAAACTCGGCGTCGCAAACCTGGCTTGGGGGGGATGAAAGTGCGCGGTTTGATGACGCGTTCGGCGTTCGCGCTCATCGCGACCGTGTCGACCATCTTGCTTGCAGGTCAGCCGGCGCTCGCAGCCCGGCCGACCCCTGTGAAGGAGGCGACCGTCATCGGCACCGGCGGCGCCGCCGCGAGCGTCGATCCGATCGCAACTAGCGTGGCCATCGACATCCTTCGGCGAGGCGGCAACGCAGTCGACGCCGCCGTCGCTGCAGCGGCCGCGCTTGGAGTCGTCGAGCCTTTCTCCTGCGGTCTGGGCGGCGGTGGGTTCATGGTCATCTATAGCGCGCGGGACGGTCGGGTCTTCACGCTCGATGGACGCGAGACGGCGCCGTCGGCATTCCGCGCCGACAGCTTCATCGACCCCTCGACAGGATTACCGATCTCCTTCGCCGAGGGCGTGACCAGTGGCTTGGGCGTCGGAGTGCCCGGGACTCCGCGGCTGTGGGCGCAGGCCCTCGCCAGATATGGAACGATCCCTCTCGCCGCAGCCCTCGCTCCTTCCATCGGAATCGCGCGCAGTGGGTTCGAGATCGACCAGACGTTCCACGACCAGGTCGCTTCGAACCAGGACCGCTTCAAGGACTTCAGCTCGACCAGGGATCTTTATCTGCCCGGCGGCGACGCACCCGCCGTGGGTTCGATCTTCCGCAATCCGGATCTCGCTCGGACCTACCAGACGCTGTCGGGGCACGGAATGGATGCGTTCTACCGCGGCGATGTCGCCAATGCAATTGTGAACACCGTCCAGCATCCGCCACTGGTGCCCGGCGGCACGCGCAACGTGCGGCCTGGGTTGATGACGGCAGGCGATCTTGCGAGCTACCAGGCGATCTCGCGGGCGCCGACGGACATCCAGTACCGCGGCTACGAAATCTTCAGCATGGGTCCGCCGTCGAGCGGCGGCTCGACGGTGGGCGAGGCGCTCAAGATCCTCGAGGGCTTCGACCTCGGCTCGCTTACTCGGGCGCAGGCGCTTTACCTGATGCTGGAGGCGTCGAAGCTCGCGTACGCCGATCGCAACCAGTACGTCGCCGACCCCGACTTCGTAAGCGTGCCGCTGCAGGGTCTGCTCTCTGACGCCTACGCGGCGCAGCGCCGGGCTCTCATCGGCCCGACCGCCCTTCCGGTCCCCGTCGCGCCCGGCGATCCCTCGCCGTTCAACTCGTCCACCACGCACCTCACCGTCAGTGATCGTTTCGGCAACGTCGTCTCGTACACCTTCACGATCGAGCAGATCGGCGGCAGCGGCATCGTCGTGCCGGGTCGTGGGTTCTTGCTCAACAACGAGCTCACCGATTTCAACTTCGTGACGGGCACGGCGAACTCGCCGGCGGGAGGCAAGCGACCGCGCTCGAGCATGTCGCCAACCATCGTGCTGAAGGACGGCAAGCCGATTCTTGCGCTCGGCTCGCCGGGCGGGGCCTCAATCATCACCACCGTCCTGCAGATGCTGCTGGAGCGGTTGGACCTGGGCCGGACGCTTCCCGGCGCCATCGCAACCGCGCGCATCTCCCAGCGGAATTCCTCCACTACCCAGGCCGAACCCGCCTTCTTCGGCACGCCCGAACGGTCGGCGCTGGAAGCTCTTGGCGAGAAGTTCAGCTCCACGCCGGAGATCGGAGCCGCGACAGGGATCGAGTTCCTATCGGACGGGATGGTCCTGGCTGCCGCCGAGCCGGTCCGGCGCGGTGGAGGCAGCGCAATGGTGGTGGTACCTCAGCCTTAGTCGGGAGAGTCAAAAACCGGCGCTCACATATGCAGTAGGCGGTGCGGATAGGCATCGAGTCGATGCTGTGGATAAGGAGGCCGCGGGACGTGGTCCTGACGAGTCGCGTCCGCATTGCCCACGCTGACACGCACCCCCGGGGCGAGGCGTTTGCGGACGCGATCATCGATGCCGACAACCACTGATGAAGGAGAAGGGGAGGCA
>VBEF01000114.1 GCA_005881275.1 Chloroflexota bacterium | reverse complement strand
CGCGAAAGAAGTCGGACCGAAGCCCTGGATGATGTGCGATCCGGCAATAGGGCACAGCAGCTGACCGGCGGCGATCGGGTCGGCCGGCACACCTGTGCTCAGGTTTGGGCCCATTGCCGGGTCCACCGGAATGACCAGAGTCGCGCCAGGTGTCAGTTGCTGGTCGTTGATGTGATTGAAGCCGATGATAGTGCTGGAGTCGACGCCGTACGAGGCCGCCAGGCTCGCCGGCGAATCGCCGTTCCTTGCGACGACCACTACGCCAGGAACCGGTGGCAGCCGAAGAGTCTTTCCGGCCTTGAGCGGCAAGCGTAGGCCTGGATTCGACCAGGTGATGTCCCTCAGCCGAACCCGGAACGCTGCAGCGACGCTTTCGAGACTATCTCCTGGCATGAGGGTGTAGACGATCGGCTGGCGGTTGGGAAGTGCCGACGTCGGTATGGATACCGGCTTGATGATCGTGCCGTCGCGGCCCAGCGAAACGTCGCCGGCCGGCCCTCCGCTGTAGGCCGCTTCCGCGTTGACGGCAGCGGTTCGGGGGCCGAGAGAGAAAGAGGGAATGTGGTCGATGGCGCTGTAGCCCGACATCACCACGGCTGTCAGGAGCACCACGGCATGGGTCACGTAGCGATAGATGCGCACGCCTACCCCCCCGGTTTGGTACTGGCCTTCCGGCCGCGAACGCCTGAGACACCGTAACAAACCCGTGCTTGGACCGTCAACGTCGACCGAGGGCGATCAGTGCGCGTGCATCCAACCGGAGCCCGGCGAGCAAATCAGGGAGGGGGCCCGCCGGGACGGTTGGAGCTGTGGCCTCATGGATGGGGATGGGGAGGTTGGAGGAGGAGGCCTTACTCCTCGTTGGTGTCGAAATATCGGACGGCCTTGACGTCGTCATCGCGCTCAGGAACGTGAGGATGGGCGTGAACACTCAGGGTCAACCCTCCTTGTTGGGTGTCTTAACGAATCCTGTGGGGGGAACTTGCGTTTGAATTGACGCCGTGCCCAAGAACCGGCTCGAGGCGTTTGCGGACGGCATCTTTGCCATCGCGGCGACCCTGCTCACGCTGAACCTGACCGTGACCGAGGGCCACCCGCTAGGCCAGGAGCTCCTGACGATCTGGCCGCAGTACGCCGCTTACGCGATCAGCTTCCTCACCATCGGGATCATCTGGATCAACCACCACACGGTGATGCACCAGATCGGCCGCGTCGACCGGACGTTTCTGACGCTTAGCGTGCTGTTCCTCGCGGTCATCGCGTTCATCCCGTTTCCGACACGGCTCCTCGCGGCGAACATCCAGACGGACGGAGCGCGGGCGGCGGCGTTCGCTTACGGAATCACCCTTACGCTGACCGCCGTCTTCTTCAATGTGATCTGGCGCTACGCCGCATCGGGGCGGCGGCTGCTGCGCCCCGACGCGGAGGAGAAGGTCGTCGAGGGCATCTCGCGCAGCTACGCGTTCGGCCCGCCGATCTACCTCGGAGCGACGCTGGTCGCGCTGGTCAGTCCAACGGCCAGCGCCGCCCTGTACGGGGCGTTCGCCCTCTTCTACACGCTCGAAAGCTCGCTCTTCGGCCGCCGTCCGGTGGATGACCCAGGTAACCCCACCGGGTATCCACGCCAGTAGCAGCTGTCGGGTTCTGGGAGGTCAAGAGCCATGGCTTATTGGCGAAGATTTCTGGTGGCCGCGATCGGTGCCCTCAGCCTGGTCGGCTCCGGCACGGTGAGCGCCGCCGCGCACGAGGGTGGCACGCTGATCGAGTTCGACTCGATGACGGGGATCACCGGCGATGCGTTGGTCGGCAAGCTCAACGATCGGAACATCCTGGGCGGCGGTGTGGCCTGGGCTATCGCGTCCGGAAGTGGTGAGGTGGATCGCAAAGGGCACGTCTCGGTGACCGTGACCGGCCTGGTGCTGGCGCCGACCGGATTGAACCCCATCGGCACCTTCGAAGCGGTTGTAAGTTGCCTCACCCCAGGTGGGGTGGTCAACAAGATGACCGCCGGGTTCCCGGCGACTGTGCCTGGTGGCAGCTCGACCATCAACGCCACGGTGGATCTTCCGCACCCGTGCAAGAGTCCCGAGGTGTTCGTCGGCGCCTCGCCGCGGGGCACCTTCGTCTGGTTTGCGGTCTCGAACGCCGAGGACGACGACTGAAATAGGCGTGGCGAGGGCCCGAGCGCGGGCCCTCGCCTTTTTCGACGGTTACGTTTCGAACGGCGAGTGTGCGTTGAAGACGCTCGACAGGTCGTTGACAGCTCCATCCCGCGAATCGCTCCGCAACCGCGTGAGCCCATAGCGGTGCTCGATCGTCGCGAGGATCGAGGTCGTGTCGTACTGGGTGTGGTCGACCACGAAGTTGCCGCGCAGCCGCGGCGCGATCACGAGCGCAGGGATCCGGGTGCCCGGACCCCACCAATCGTGCGGTCCGGAAGTCGCACCCATTCCGGGAGGCGCGACGTGGTCCCACTGACCGCCGAACTCGTCATAGGTGACGACAACCATGGTGTCCTTGCGGCAAGCGCTGTTGTCGATCGCCGATAGCAGCTGGACCAGGTGGTCGCTGCCGCGGCCCTCGCTCGTGTACCCGGGGTGCTCGTTCTCGAGACCGATTGGTTTCACGAAGCTGACCGAGTTCAGGTTGCAGGTCTTGCTCGAGTTGTTCGCAACCTTCATGAACTCAGCCTCGTCTCGAAGGTGCGTGCGGCCGGGTGTGTCCTTTGCGTACGCGGCGTAATAGTTGAACGGCTGGTGGTGGTACTGGAAGACCTTGTTCGGGCAGTAAGGCCACACCAGGTTTAGCTGTGAATCAGGGTCGCTGCACTTGCCATCGGCCGTGGGCGCCAATCCATTTGTCCAGCCCGGCGCGCCGACGTCACCATTGGCGTTCGACCATCCACCTGAGTACCAGGCCCAGCTCACGCCGGCCCTGGTCAGCTTGTCGCCGATCGTGATCCCCGTCTGGGCGGGAAGCTGAGGCGAACCCCGGAAGGGCTGCTGGAAGGGCTGGATGGTGTTGACCGCGTAGTCACCGCAGGCACGCGAATTGGTCGCGGGGACGGCGCACCGCTGTGTGATCGCCTTGTCTTGCTTTGTGGCGTCCGTGTGATAAAGCGGGTAGTTGGTCGGCATGCCGTTCCCGTCGAGGATTGAGCGCTGGGTGTCCGGCGCATCGGCCCACGTTGGGCTTGCGGCGGCGATCAGCCATTGGTGGTTGAGGAACGATCCGCCGAACGCCGACTGGAAGAAGTCGTCGGCGATCGCGTAGTGCGGGTGGCCGTCACTGTGCAGGTATGCATAGATCGGCAGGGCGGTCGTGTTGTAGTAACCCATCGCGAGGCCGACGGCGTCGCTTCCGGTCACGTAGCGGTTCTGATTCCCATTGTTCAGCTGGTACTGCTCCTGGTAGAAGCGGTGGACTATGTCGCGAGTGCAGCCGCCGGGCAGGTTGCCATCGCTCGGCGGAAGCCCGTTCGGGGCAAAGACACCCGGCTGCGGACACGTCCGCGCGCCCGCCGGGATGTGACACGAGGTTCACGTCGTTCTGCATCAAGCAGGTGTATGCGGGCGGGGGCGACGTATTGCTCTGAATCACCTGGGTCGTGTGCGCAGCGTCCGCCGCCGCCAGGCCATTCACGCCTTCCCAACCGCCGTAGAGATTGTCGAAGCTGTGGTTCTCCTCGTAGATGACGACGATGTGGTTGATGGCGTTGAGGCCCTTCTGCTCGTTGCTCGCCTGCACCGAGGCGAGCGCGGGGCCCGCGGCGACTACGGTCACGAAGCCGATCGCGAATGTCAGGACGCGCCGAAACGATCGAGACATAAGCTGCGTTCCCTCCTGAACCCCGTATCCCTGTGCCGAAAGCGACTCCCGCGAGTGTAGTTCGGACCGAGAAAAAGGCAAGCGAAGGCCTGGTTATCGACTGGTGCGGATTCGCGGTCTTTCCGAGCGCCGGGTGCGGCATAGAATCCGTCGGTGAGCTCGGCCCTACACGCGCTCGATGATCTCGAACAGCTCATCTTCGAGCTGGTCGCGATCGAGTCGGTCAATCCTGACTTGATTCCTTTGGGAAGCGGCGAGACGAAAATCTCTCGCTTCGTCGAGTTGTGGCTTGCTGCGGCCGGTCTCGAGGTGGAAGTCGTTGAGCCCGTGGCCGGCCGGCCGAGCGTGGTCGGGACGCTGCGCGGGTCAGGCGGTGGACGCAGCCTGATGCTCAACGCGCACATGGACACAGTGGGGGCGGGCGGCATGGTGGATGCGTTCTCGCCGGTGGTGCGCGACGGCCGGGTGTACGGCCGGGGCGCTTACGACATGAAGGCGAGCCTGGCCGCGATCATGATCACGGCCCGCGAGGCCAACAAGCTGCGGTTGAAGGGCGACCTGATCATCACGGCCGTGGCGGATGAAGAGGTCGCAAGCATCGGCACGTCAGCCGTGCTCGGGAAGTTTCGCGCCGACTTCGGCATCGTGACCGAGCCCACGGAGCTCCGGCTCTGTCTCGCGCACAAAGGCTTCGTCTGGCTCGAGGTTGAAACCAAGGGCGTTGCCGCGCACGGTTCGCGTGCCGACCTCGGAGTGGACGCGATCGCGCACATGGGCCGGATTCTCACCGGGGTGCTCGAGCTCGACCGTCGGTTGCGTTCAGGCTCGCGTCACGGCCTGCTCGGCACCGGCTCGATCCATGCTTCTCTGATCGAAGGGGGCCAGGAGATGTCGACCTATCCGGCTCGCTGCGTGGCGAAGCTGGAGCGGCGTACGGTGCCAGGCGAAAACGGCGCGAGCAGCCTGCGCGAGATCCTGGAGCTCATCGGCGACGAACGCGCCACAGCCCGCGTCCTTCTCGAACGCCCGCCGTCGGAGGTCGACGCCGACCATCCGCTGACGCACGCCGTCGCGCAGGCCGCCGGCGGCGATCCATTGCTCATCGGCGTCGCGTACTGGATGGACATGGCGCTACTGAACGCGGCGGGTATCCCGACAGTCGCGTACGGGCCTGAAGGCGAAGGAGAGCACGCAGACGTGGAGTGGGTCGACGTCGCGTCGGTCGAGAGATGCGTCCAGGTCTATTTGCGCGCCGCGAAGCTGCTCTGCGGCTAAGCGGATCAATCCCGGGCAGACAACCCTCTCCATCACGCCCGTGAAATGTAGGTTAATGTCGCCTCATCGACGCGGTAACCCCGTGGACGACCGACGAGCTGAGCGCCTCAGGCCAGGTCTTTGAGTTCCGCCTGTGGGCCGCCCTGACGGAGCAGTCGCGAGGCTCGCTGCACGTGTTTCTCCCGCTGTCGGACCGCGGCATCGACGGGCTGGTCCACCGGTTCAGCGATGGCAAGTACATCCCGATACAGGCCAAGGGCCGCTCCGTTCTGACCGATGGCGAGGTCCACATAGTCGTTTGGGCGGACAGCCTCAAAGACGACAACGCCTTTCTCGTGAGCGGGCTGATCACCGAAGGTGGACTCGGCCCGACGATGCTGGTGATTCGGGAGGGCGACTTCAAGCGCCTGGCCGAGCTCTCGCATAACGACGACCGCCCCGTTTACGCGGCCCGCTTCGGCATGCATCCACGCGAACGAAGCCGGTGGTATCCATTCCTGATTCCGACGGAACGGTTGGTCGAGCGCCTCGGCGTGGTTCCGACACAGGCGGTCCCCGAGATTCTGGAGCCGCATCCGATGTGGCGAAGCGATGTGGGCTTCCTTGGCGAAGCCGAGGTGGTCCGGCTGCTGGCCGAGGGCGGTGATTTCAGCCTGTTCCGCCCCTTCCCCGACCTGGAAACCTCAGAGCTGGCGGTGCTTCACCTCGAAAGCCATGGCGTCCTCGGCATCCAGGTGAAGACGCGAGGGATCGATGCGCTCCACCCCGCCGCAACCGTCAACGTCCGCGCGTTGAGCTTTCGCCCCTCGCCCTCTACGCACTTCGTCATCCTCGCCTGGCTCCGCGAGGAGAACCGCTTCCATCAGGACTGCCTGCTGATTCCGTCAAAGGA
>VBEF01000030.1 GCA_005881275.1 Chloroflexota bacterium | reverse complement strand
GTGCTCCGGTCGGAATGAAAAGTTATGAAGGAGACACGTAATGGCAACTGTCAGTGAGATTCGCGATCCGGCCCGTCCGCTGCAGGTTGCGCTGCCCAATCGAAGTCTGGCGCAGCGGGTTTACCTGCTCGGCACCTGGCTGATGCTGGTGCTGATCATCGTGCAGTTCGCGGCGGCGGGCGCCGGCGTCTTCTCGGTCCTCAGGGGAAATTCCGCTGGGGCGAGCATCCTCCTCTACCATCGTGGCGTCGGGCCCATTCTCATCTTCGTCCTGACCATCGTCATGGTCGTCACCAGCTTTGCCGGACACTTTCCCTGGCGGATGACCGGAATGGCGGCCTCCTTCTTCCCGCTGCTCGTACTGCAGTCTCTCCTCATCATTCCGTACAGCTATCCGAATGACATCCCTGCTCTTGCCGGCATGCCCTGGCTGTCATCCCTGCACGTCCTCAACGCACTCTTCATCTTCTGGCTCGCGTTTCAGTGGCCGCTCTGGACACGCCGCGACTTCGCCACGCTGACCGGCATCCCGCGACCTTGAGCCTCTATCGCTCGCTCGTCTTCGTGCACGTTCTCTCGATCCTGGTCCTGCTGCTCTGCCACGGCGCGGCGTTCACCGTCACCTACGTGCTCCGACAGGAACGGCGGCCGGAGCGGATCGGCGTGCTGCTCGACCTTTCACTCGCGAGCTTTGACAGCCGGCGGGCGCTCGGCCGGATCTTCTGGATCGACTTCCTCGTCGTGGTCGGGAGCGGAGTCGCGTTGATGATCGCGGGCGGCTGGTGGCGCTCGTGGTGGCCGTGGCTCTCCGTGGCCGTTTTCATCGCCATCGTGCTGGCTATGAGGGAGCTGGGCGGAGGCCCCTTGTCACAGCTCCGCCGCTCGATCGGGCTCCCCTGGATCGCCGGCGGCTTCGGCAAACCCGATTGGAAAGAGCCCGAGGCCCCGAGTCAGAAAGCGATGGAATCCGCTCTCTCCCGCCTGAATCCGACATCGCTAAGCATCATCGGGGTAGGTGGTTTTGCGGTCCTGCTCTGGCTGATGATGTTCAAGCCGTTCTGAGCAAGCATGCCCGAAGTTCAGGTCATCGATGCGGACATGCTGCAGCAAAGCGGCAGCTGGCTTTTCGAGGGAATTGACCACGGTGGTGTTGGTTTGTCCTTCTTCCTGATCGACTCACTACCGGGGGCGGGCCCAGACCTTCATGCTCACCCATACATGGAGGTCTTCGTTGTTCACGAAGGTGAGGCGACGTTTGTCGTCGGTGATCAGTCGCTGGTGGCGGTTGGGGGTCAGGTTGTGGTGGCGCCGGCTGATCGGCCACACAAGTTCCACAACTCAGGCTCGGCGCGCTTGCGCATAACGAACCTTCACCCGAGCCCAAGGACTATCACCAGGTGGCTGAACAGTAGGAACCTTTGACGGAGCAGCATGATGGGCTACCCAGGTCGAGCTGTGGGTCGCAAGCAATTTGGACCCAGCTGTCGTCAGCCTTCGACGGCAGCTTGGACAGCCAGGTGTTTTTCAACTGAACCGCAGCCTTCATCAGCTGGCGACTGGCGATATATCACCAGGTTCGTGCTGATATTGAGCGCGGCATGCCGGGCAAACGTGGCGTCTATGCGAGTAGGAGGCGGCCGGCGTTGCCACCGGCCGCTTGAAGTCAGTCCTCGTGAACGCTCACCTGGCCGCGAATCTCGCCGCCGGGGAAGTTGGTCGTGTGCACGTTGGCGTATGCCTCACCGCTCCGGATGATGGCGATGGCGTCATTGAAGTTGCCCCCGCGCAGCGTCTGACCGCTGATCTTCTGCACATCTGTCGCGGTCACGGTGCCGCTGACCGTTCCGCCGGCCGCCGGGCACGTCGGCGTGGTTGAGGTCGGGGAAGGGTTGGTCGCCGTCTGGCACAGCCAGATGAAGATCCCCCCGCTGACCGCCTTCTGGCCGAAATGGAGGTGCGCCTGGAGCACCGGGCTAGACAGATTCGAATAGGTGAGCGTGTAGGTCAGCGTGCCTCCGTTGATGGTCGCATTGAACGTACCTGTGCCGTCCGTAAGCTTTGGCGGCACCTCCTGAAAACCATTGAGCGACGCACGCAACTTGAGCGTCCCCTCGTTGGCGCTGGTGCTGGAGAAGGTAACCAGCGCCACGATCGCCACCAACCCGAGGACGGCAGCAACCGAAACTCGTCTCATGTCCACCTCCTGAGCTCAAACGACCTCCGGACGGCGGCTGGCCGCCCTCACACCGGCGCATACCGCGGCGGGTTACGCCCACTCGCGGGCCCTAACGAGACCAATATCAGCCCGCGTATTGCGCTAGTCCGCAAACCGTAGTACCTTTCTAACCGCAGTATGGCCCACGCGAACGGAAACTCGATCGATACGAGCCAACTCCTGAAAGGGGTTCTGGATCTCGCCGTGCTGGCGGTCCTTGCAGACCATGACAGCTACGGCTATGAGGTTCTCCGACAATTGCGTGACAGCGGACTGGATGGCGTTGGCGATGCGTCCGTGTACGGAACGCTGCGGCGCTTGTACCAGGCCGGCGCGCTTAAGTCGTACGTAGTTCCATCTGACGAGGGGCCGCACCGCAAGTACTACGGACTCAATGATCGCGGCCGCAGCGCCCTCGACCAATCCACGAAAACGTGGGGCTCCTTCACCAGGGCCCTCGATCACCTGCTCAATGGGAGGAGCACCGCAAATGCCAGATAGCAGCCAAGCCAACGATGTCGCCAGCTATGCCTCGGCCGTTCGCGCTGCGCTTGCGCCCCTCCCTGACGCCGAGCGGGAAAGTCTGCTTGAGGATCTCGAGAATCACCTGGCCGAGGTCGCCAGCGAGTCCGACCTATCGCTACAGGAGCGCTTGGGACCGCCCGAGGATTACGCCGCTGAGCTGCGGTCGGCTTACGGCAGCGGAAATGAGACGTCAAGCGGGCGCCACAGGCCCGTTCGCGAGCGAACTGCGGCACTGTTGAAGTCCGTGTCGAGCAATCTCACCTATCCCGACCTGCGCGCCCTACTCCCTGAGCTGCGCCCCGGATGGTGGGTTCTGCGCGCTTACCTGGTTGTGCTGTTCCTCGCCTTCCTCTTCAGAGATGGGGGCAACCTCAGGCCGATACCCAACCCCTTCACCAGCGGTGGGCTGCTTCAAATCGTGGCATCTTTGGTCGCTATCGGAATCTCCGTGCGGCTGGGCCGGCGCGCCCTGCCGGCAAAAAGAGGCTGGCGATGGGCTGTCGTCAGCGTCAACGTCGCGATCGCACTGCTGGCGCTGCCCGTCCTTGCGAGCATGGGCACCGGTTACAACAACGGCTATTCGTACGACTATTCGTCGGAGCCGAATTTCTCCGCGGCTTCGGCCGGCTACTACCCCGGCGTCACCAACATCTATCCCTACTCAAAGGATGGAAAGCCCCTCAAAGATGTCTTGCTCTATGACCAGGATGGCCGGCCCCTAGTTCCGAGCAGGAGCGACATCGTGATCGACGTCCCCATCGGTCCGGACGGTTTGCCGATTCCGAACGCGTACCCACTAACTGAACGCCAACCCACCGGTGACCCGGTCGTACCCCCGCGGGTTGCACTCCCACCATCCCAAACCAGCGTGCCCACCCCGAGCCCAGCGGCCACCCCGTCGCCGTAGCGCTTAGACAACCACTCCCAAAATCCCGAACGCCAGTCGCTGTCCGTGGATGTCGGCGGAATTGCGACGGCACGTTTCACGGTTAAGCTGTAAAACCGTCAAGTAGTCGCGGGGGTTCGGTGGATTCGAGGAAGGGGGGTAATGGCGTCCGATGAGCGATGACGAGGTCTTGCGGCTGCGGGCCGAGATCGCCGAGCTGCGGCGTTTGCTGAACAAACACCAATGGGCAGGCCTGACGCCAGTCAGCTCCACCGGAGCGTGTCCGGAGTGCGCCGGCTCAGCACCTCCTATCGGGAGCGGCCATCGTCCGGGTTGCGCCATCGCAGCGGCGCTGTCCGAAACAGGCTGACCTTAGTCCTGCGGGCCGCGGCCGTGACTACGCGCCCTCTGCCCTCCTGGCCAGGTTGCTCAGCAATGTCCCGAATTCCTTGGAGACTTGCGGACCCAGCACGCCGCCGAGGACTGGGCCCAGCGGGCCTTTCACCTCGACGGTCTGGCTGAGCCTGGCCTTGCCCGCAACGAGCTCGATCCTGCAGTTGAACCGAAACGCCGTCCCAGGCACCACCTTGGTTTCAAGGGCGAAGCTGCGGCCCGGCACCACGTCGACGAGCTTCATCTTGTGATGCTGGCCGGAGCGGGTGTTCATGATGCCGGTCGTGCCGGAGGCAAAGCCCCCTTCCCACTCCATCGTGGCGACATTGGGATTCCAGTCGCCCCAGGTGGACATGTCGGACCAGATCTTCCAGACCCTGTCAGGCGGTGCCGTGGTTTCGACCGAAGTTCCATATTCAGACATCGTTCATCCCTTCCTTGATTGCTTCCTTGCTTTGTGCGGGCGAGAGACTATCTCTAATGGAGACGAAAATGGCCGCCCCAAATCGACAAGCACCGGCGGCAGACTGAGCGCGGCGTCTCGACTCTCATGGTGACCCTCGCGGACGTGCGCAGAATCGCCGAGAGCCTGCCCCGCAGCTACGAGGTCCTTGTCGGAGGCCGCGTGAAGTTTCGCGTCGGCCGCCTGGTCTACCTCTCTTTCTCGCGCGATGAGACGGTCATGGGCTTCGCGTTCCCCAAAGAGGAACGGGAATGGCTGATCGGCGGCTCGCCGGACAAGTTCATGCGTCCGACAAAATCGGACCTTCGCTACAACTGGGTTCTCGTTCGTCTGATCGCGCTCGATCAGAAAGAGATGCGGGAGCTCGTGCTCGATGCGTGGCGCATGGTCGTCCCGAAAGGAGTCGCGCCAAATCGCCCCACCAACCCCGGCTGATTTGGCACCCTATGCCGGACCTATGGACTCGGATCTCGACCCAAGCCGCGCCATGCGCGGCCTCAAATGGGCATTCGTCCTGGTGGGTATCGCTGATGGGACGCTGCTGCCCTACATCCCGCTCTACCTCTTCGAACGTGGGCTCGGGGCGTCCTGGATAGGCGTTGTGTTGGCGGTCACCGCGTCGGCGTCTCTGCTCCTGGGCGTGGCCTGGGCTTATCTGGCCGATCGCAAGTTCAGTCCCGAACGCATGGTGGTCGTCGCGAGCTTCGCCGCCGCCGCCGCCGCTTTGCTGCTGCCGGTGGCGGGCGGCGCCGCGAGCCTTGCCGTCGTCTTGGTCGTGCTTTCCCTGGCTCGTTCCCCCTTCATGCTCCTGGACCCGATCGCGCTCCGCCGGCTGCGAGTCACCCGCCGTACCGACTACGCCCGGATCAGGCTGCGGATGAGCGCGGGGTGGGCCGCGGCGGCCATCGGCTCGGGGGCCTTGTTCCAGGTGACCGGCCTGCGACTGATTCCTTTTGTCTACGCGCCGCTTTCCATCCTCGTCGGGTTGTGGGTATGGCACGCCGTGAAACCCTCGGGCGGGGCATTGCCCACGGGGCCGCCTCCTGCCGCCGTCCGGGCCTCCCGGATTCCCGTCGCGCTGATGACGTTCCTCGTCAGCTGTCTGCTGCTTGGCGCGGCGCTTGCCGCAACCCAAAACTTCCTGGTGCTCAGGATCAATTTCCTGGGCGGTGGCGCGCTCCTGATCGGCGCGGCTGCAGCGTTCCAGGCGGCCACCGAGATCCCAACCATGGGCTACACCCACGTCCTGACGAAGCGACTCAGCCACCGAGCGCTCTTCGCGATCGGGTGTGGGATCTACCTGGTGACCTTTATCGCCTGGGCGTTTGTGACCGATCCTCTGATCGCAGCTCTGTTGAAGCTGGTCGTCGGCGTTGCCTTCGCCCTCACCTATGTGGCCGCGGTGATGATCGCCAGCGAGCTGGCCCCTTCCCACCTGCGCGCCACGGGCCAGGCGCTGATGAAGTCGGTGCTCTTCGGCCTCGCACCTGTCGTCGGGTCGGTCGGCGGGGGACTGATCTACGGCGAGCTCGGCCCGCGCACGATGTTCCTCCTCGCGACTGGAGTCGTTGGCGCGGCGGGACTCATCGCACTGCTCGTGATCCCGGCGCGCGAGACGGCCGGCCAGCCCACCGGTTTGATGCTTCCCGCGCCCGAGCCTGTCACGCCGCGGGCATGACGAGCCGGAACTCAGAACCCTCTTTCGGCGTGGTTGTCACCTCGACCCGCCCGCCCTGGAGCTCGATGATCGACCTGGCGATCGCGAGGTCAAGACCGGCGCCGATGATCGCGCTCGGTCGCTGCTCGTAACGGTCGTACCGTCCGTAGAGCCAATCGTCGAAGTCGGCAATCTTCAGCGTACGGGAGCCAATGCTTACAACCACGACGAGGTCCTCCAAGCGTGTAGCCACTGAGATATGTCCTCCAGCGGCCCCCGTTCCGGTGATGAACCCGAGGACGTTCTCAATCGCCTGGCGAATGCGATCGGGATCGCCGTTTACGACAAGCGGAACCGAAGCCTGACGGAGCTCGATCGACAACTGTCGCGCCGTTGCGCGGGCACGAACGCAGACATCGCTGACGATGCCGTTCACGTCCATTCTGGTGTTGCGAAACGATGTCTGTCCGGTCTCCATGCGGTTGAGATCAAACATCTGGCCGATCAGCGTGTCGATTTTCTGTGCCGCACCGAAGATTTCATCGGCACAAGTCTTGATCTCGCTCTCGGACAGGCCACCGTCGCGTATCAACTCGCTAAGGCCCTGTATTCCGACGAGTGCGGTGCGGGTTTCGTGCCGCATCATCGAAGCAAACGCCGCGACGATCTTGTTGAGGCGTTCGAGCGCAACCAGGTGTTCGACCGCAGGTTCGGTGTTCAGTCAGTCAGTTATCGCGGTTTAGCCTGCCAAGCAATGTGCCCGATCGGGCGGAAGTCGATACTCGATCGGGTAGTAATCAGCTTTGGAGCCAGCGGCGTTGGAGCGCTTTCGCAGCCAGCTCGGTTCGGTTTGCCACGTCGGCTTTATCCAGGAGCTGGCGGATGTGAAACTTGATCGTGTTCTGGCTGAGGTGCAGCTTTTCGCTGATGTCCCGATTGCCGGCACCCTCGACGACGAGGGACAGAATCTCCCTCTCCCGCTCGGTCAAAGTCGGGGCCGGCAACCGCGACGCGACCGGAGCCCCGCCAATCCGGCGCAGCTCATCGTGCAGGGCGGCGTGGTCGACAGCGATGGCGGCGTGGCTCGCCATGGCGTCGAGGAAGGTGAGCCATTCAGGATCCGCATCCTGCCGTCCCCGGCTGAAGACTTCGAATGCGCCGACCACCCTTTCACCGACTGCCATAGGAATTGCTGTGTACGTGTTCAGGCCCTCCCGGGCCAGGATTGAACGGCGGTGCTGACCCATCCATTCAACGGGCGCTGGTGAGTCGATCCTGCGTTCGAACAGCGACCGCTTGGCCATATCGGGAGGGAAGGGGAATCGGAATTCGGAGCTCGGGGCGAGATGGAAACCCGCGCTGGCGGCGACGAACACCATCTTGTTCTCATCGTCGAGCAGGAGGACGTCGGCGGCTTCGACGTGGAGCGCCCCGATCACGCGCTCGAGGATCAGCTTCAAGGTGAGACGCAGGTCCTGACTCGAAGTCATGGCAAGCGCCACGTCACTCAACGCGGTGATTCGATCCACACGATCGAGCGCCTTGTTTCTCAGCTGCGCATTGTCGATGGTGATGCCGACCCGGTCGGCGACTCTCTGCATCCACCCGATGTCGTCCTCGTTCACCGCGTCTCCGCCCGTCCAGTCCGTGAGCGCGAGAGCTCCCACTATGGCCGGCCCGGATCGCATCGGAACGACCAGCATAGAGATCAATTCGACAGCCATTGGCATGGCATGCTCGCTGGTGTAAGTCTGGCCAAAAACGGAAAGCATCGACCGCAGACTCTGGACTGGGATTTTCGACATGAACTTCGGGGCGCCCGATTCGATCACGCCCTGAGAGATACCCGTCGTCGGGGCCTCGCCGGGACGGAGCAGCGCCGCCACATAGGTTTCGAGATACAGGGCCATCGCGGGGTTGGTGTGGTCCGCGAACACGACTCGCGAGGTATCGGGGTCCGCCTTCATCAAGACGGCCATGCAGGTCGCCGGGATCAGTTCGCTGATGGTCGACGTAACCGTGGTCAGGATGGCGTCCGTATCGATCCGCGCCTGCACGGCCAGCGACTCGGCATAGAGCTTGACGGTGGCATCGGCAACGGCGGCGAGGACTTCAGTACCTCGCGGGTTGAGGGCTCGGGCTGTGGTGTCCACTCGGGATCGTTATACATCCATCGTGATTCCAGAGGATTTAAATAACACTGAAGGCCGTGTAGGGCTTCGCCAGGACAACCTCGAGGCGTCGAACCTTGGGTTTTCGGAGGTTGTCGTGGGAAGCGCTAGTTCCAGGCCTGCCGCGAGTAGGACAACCGCCCCCTTCCCGTCGAAAAGTCCCCTTGTTGTCGCTTCGCTTCCTTAATAACTTTGCATCCGAACCCTTACGAGGAGAGGTGGGAGATTGGTTGCTCGCACGGCAATGCGCTGCCGCGCCCGGATTCATGCTGGCTTTTGAGCCGCGCCCCATGGTGCCGCGCGCTCTCCAGGCAGAAGGGCGTGCCAGGAACCCGGTGGCCGCATGATGCAGGCTTCTTCAAGCGCCCTCCCACCCGTGGCGAAGACAGGCGTGGCTTACGCCGGATTCTGGCGGCGCTTCCTCGCGTACCTCATCGACGGGACCCTGCTTGCCGGCGTCAACCTGGCCCTGTACTCGACCGTGCACCTGCTGGCGCCGGACAACCTCGACGCGCTTGCGAACATTGCGCCCGTTGCGATAGCGATCAGCTGGGCATACTTCGCCGTCCTGGAGAGCTCGCCGGCCTCCGGCACATTGGGCAAAGTCGCGCTAGGCGTGTATGTGGCCGACCTGCACGGTGACCCGATCAGCTTTGGACGGGCCGCCTTCCGCAACGGGCTGAAGTCGGTGTCGTGGCTGCTTCTAGGCGCCGGTTGGGTTCTGGCCGCGTTCACACCACGGAAGCAAGCGCTTCACGACGTGATGGCGGGCACGCTGGTGCTGAGAAAAGTTCACTACTTCGTGATCGGGCCGGAGGCTCCCACTGAGCCCGGTGATCATTGGGATGGCAAGCGTTGGGTGGCCTCGTTGCCACCACTGGAGAAGTCATAGCGATGGCTGCGATCGGGCAAACGAGACCGGCTCGGACGACCAACATCCGAACCCCGCTTTTCATTCTCGGCGTCGGGCTGGCGCTACTGGCATTCCTGGTCATGTTCGCGTTCGGCATGCTGTTCGCCAACCGTTCTCAGACAGGAACTCAGGTCCGAGTCGTGGTCGCCGCGCAGGATATCGATGCGCGCGAGCCGATCACCCCGGACATGCTCACGACGGCCCTCATACCGACGGCCGCGGTCGCGCCGCACACGTTCGTCCGCGCCGCGGACCTCGCCGGCGTTTCGGCGCTGGTCGGGATCTACAAAGGGCAGCCGATCACGGGGAACGTCGTCGCTTCAAATCCTGACCAGCTGACGTATTCGTCTTTTCTGCCAATTCCCCAGGGCTACATCGCCCTGACCCTTCCGACCAGCGAGCAGCAGGGCGTTGCGGGCTTCATCGCGCAGGGCGACTACATCGATGTGATCGCGACGGTCAACACACAGCTGTTCTTGTCCGCCAATCCGCGCCAGGTGACCCGAACTGTGTTCACCAGCGTCTATGTCATTCGGGTTGGGCCGCAATCCACTGTGCCAAGGCAGGGCCAAGCGCAGGGCTTGTCGAGCAGCATCACCGTGCTGATGAGCCTTTGCGACGCGCAGTACATGGACTGGCTGCTCAGCAACACGACTCTCAAGTACGCGCTCCTCTCCTTTCACGACTACACAAAGCAGCAGGCACCACCCGACGCCGCGTGCCCGTCCACAACTGCTCCCGGGCTCATCGGGCCGGCGCAGGTGCAGGGCCGCTGGGGCTTTTAGCGAAGTGATCGTGTCGGGGAGACATTCGTGCCAATGAGTCCGCGCGCGCATCCCGGAGGATGGGAGACGCCTGCACCAGGTCGGCCCGTGCTCGCCAGAGGCGAGCATCGCGATGCTCCGTCGAAGCGTCGTGACCGCCCATCGCCGTCGTTCCACGACATGGTCTCCAGGCTCTCTGCGCTGGAGAGCGCACCCGTCTTCTTCGGCCTCCCCGACGCGACGCTCAGGACGCTGGCCCGACGGTTGCGCAGGATCAAGGTCTCCGCCGGCGACATGATCGTCTTCCAGGGCGAGCCGGGAGACACGATTTTCATCATCGAACGCGGCCGCTTTCGCATAGTGATCGAGAAGCCACCCAGCATCGTGACTGTCGCCCTCCTCTCGGAAGGTGATTTCTTTGGTGAGGGCGCCGCGGTGCTGAACAGGTCACAGCAGGCTTCCGTCTACGCCCAGACGGACGGTTATCTCCTGGCGCTCGACAAGCAGGCCTTGCACAGCACGATGGCCGGCCGGGAGCACCCCGCGTTGGAAGAGCTTCGACAGGTCGCTGATCGGCGCTTCAGGGCATTTGCCGACACTAGCGTTCAAGCGACCTGGGGACTGCTGCTTCAGGAGGCGACCGTGGTCGGTGTCTACTCACCTAAAGGCGGTTCTGGCGGCACATGCATCTCGCTCAACCTGGTCGGCGCCCTAGCGCGGCGTTACCCGGGAGAGGTCCTCCTGCTTGACCTGGATTTTCCCTACTCGCATTCTGCGTTGCTCGCGGGGCTTGTGCCCACCAGCTGTCTTGCCCGGATGTCGTCCCTCCCACAGGAATCGTTTGAAGAGGTGCTGCTGAGCGCGATCCTTTACCACCCGGGCGGGCCGATGATCCTGCCAGGCGCTCTGCGCCCCGAAGAGGCGGATGAGGTCACGCCCGAGCTGATCACAAGAGCCATCAGCGTTCTGCGCAAGAGCTTCACCTATATCGTCGTGGACCTGGGCGTCACTATCACGGACGCCACCCTCGCCTTGTTCGACCTGACGCAGCACGTCGTCGTGGTCGCCGCCCCCGAGCTTTCCTCAGTCAAGAGCGCGGCTGACGCGATGGACATCCTCGGGCAACTTGGCACGCCTCACGATCGGCTGTCGCTCGTGCTCAACAATCGCTCGTTCAAGCCGGCGGTCACCAGGTCAGCCGTCGAGCGAACGCTGAAACGCGAGGTCGATATCGAAATCGAGTTCGACGGGGCGCGGCCCGAGCAGGCCGCCGTGGACGGCGCGATCTTGAGCATCACGAATCCGCGCAGTGAAATCGCCAAAGGCTGCGAGGCGCTCGCCGCGTTGCTCGATTCGAAACACGGCCGGCAGGGCCTCAAGCTGTCTGCAGCTTCTGCCGAGAGTCAGAGCACAGCCGGCGGTGTTGGGGAGGCCGATTGATGGCGGCGAGGTCGCCCATGGTGGTGATCCATCAGGCCCACGCGGGCATCCGCCGCTCGGCGCTGCGCCGCCAGCTGCAATCGGTGGCATCCGGCAATAGCACCTCCTTGTCGGTCGACCTCGACCAGTCCGGTGCGGATGTCGGCGCAGCCATCGAAGAGATCACCAACCGCCTCCCGATCGAGAGCATGCATGTGCAGCGGCTCGTCTTCGCATTCAAGAGGTCGGGCACGGCGGACCGTGTCGTCGAACGGCTCGCGGCGGAGAGTCCTCAGCAGCGTCTGAACAGCGCGCGGGTTGTGGGCGCCCTTCGGCTGACCGAGGCCGTGCCGTGGGTGGCTGCCTTGCTCGAGTCAGACGACCGCCCGGTTTCGGACGCGGGTGCACGCGCCCTGGGCAAGATCGGCGGGGCACGCAGCGCAACCGCCCTGGTGCAGGCGATCCAGCGAAAGGGATTGAATCGCCGGTTTGTTGTGGAGCTCGCACGCGCAGCGCCCGATCTATTTGTCGAAGCGGCGCTGACCCAGCCACAGCGATCCGCGGTTCGGCCTGCGCTCGCGATTGCGGCCGGGCTCCGGCGGCGTCAGACCGCGGTCGGTCCCTTGATCCGCCTGATGGAGGATGGCAGCCGCCGGGAGCGTGTAATCAGCTGCCGTGCGTTGGGCTGGATCGGTTCAGGGACAGCGGTCCCGACCATCACCAGGGCTCTCGGCGACCGGGACTGGAAGATCAGGCTGTCCGCCGCGAAGGCGCTGGGTGCGCTTCGTGCGCAATCCGCGCAGAGCGAGCTGACGTATCTCCGGATCGATCGCAACGCCAGTGTGCGCAAGGCAGCCGAGCAGGCGCTCTACCGGCTGATACCCAGATGACTTTGGAGGCTGTCACCGATGGCGCTTAAGGACAGGCTCGAAGCGCGCCGTCGCCCGGAGGCCGGCGATCCCCCGTCCGCCGACGCGACCCTGACTGTGATCGCGGGTGCAGGTGGCGAAACCAAAGCCACCGCCGTGCCCCCCAAGGAAGACGTGGTCCAGAAGTCGGCAGGACTGAACAACACGCTCGCCGTGGCGAAGGCCGCCATCCATGCCCTGCTCGTGGAGAGGCATGCCGACGAGATAGACATCACCGACCGCGCGGGTGTGCGTGCGCGAATTGCGAGCCTGGCCGATGAGCACGTAAAGACCGCCGGCATCGCCATCAACAGGCTTGACTACGGCCACCTGCTCGATGCGCTTCTCGACGAGGTTCTCGGGCTCGGGCCGCTGCAGGCTTTGCTCGAGGACCCGGCGATCACCGAGATCATGATCAACCACCCCCACCAGATCTATGTCGAGCGGGGTGGTCGCGTGACCTTGAGCCCGATCGTCTTCGAGAGCGCGGGTCAGCTAAGGCAGGTGATCGATCGAATCGTCAGCACGGTTGGCCGGCGGGTCGACGAGAGCTCGCCCATGTGCGACGCGAGGCTTCGCGACGGCTCACGCGTCAACGTCGTGCTGCCTCCGCTGGCGTTGGACGGCCCGTGCATGACAATCCGCAAGTTTTCTCGCGACAAGCTCCGCCCCGACGACCTTCTCACCGTTGGCAGCGCCAGCCCGGCGATGATTGAGTTCCTTCGCGCCGCGGTCCGCAGCCGCCTCAGCATCCTGGTAGCCGGAGGCACGTCCTCGGGCAAGACGACCCTGCTCAACATTCTTTCGAGCTTTATTCCATCGGACGAGAGAATCGTCACCGTCGAGGACTCAGCCGAGCTCCAGCTGCGCCAAAAACACGTGATCCGATTGGAGTCGAGGCCGCCCAACGTGGAGGGCAAAGGCGTGATCGAGATTCGCGACCTGGTCCGGAATGCGTTGCGCATGCGGCCGGACCGCATCATCGTCGGCGAGTGTCGCGGCGGCGAGGCCCTCGACATGCTCCAGGCGATGAACACGGGGCACGAGGGCTCGATGAGCACGGTCCACGCCAACAGCCCCTATGACGCTTTCGGTCGCCTCGAGACGATGGTGCTCATGGGCGGTGCCGATCTTCCGGCGCGGGCGATCCAGAAACAGATCGCATCCGCAATCGACATAGTGGTCCAGGCCGAGCGCGTGCGCGGGGGTGCACGCAAGATCGTCAGCATCGCCGAGATCACGGGACTCGTGAACGGCGAAACTCAGCTCCACGAGCTGTTTCAGTTCCGGCAGTCGGGCGTCGACGCCGAGGGCAACGCCGTTGGGCTTCACACCGCCACCGGGAATCAGTCGATTCATCTCGATCACTTCGCCGAACGAGGCGAAACGGTGTCCACGAACTTGTTCGAGCCGTCCGCACTCAGCGGCGTGGCCGGAGGTTGAGATGACCGGTGTGTTCGTGCTGTCGCTGATCGCCGCGGTGGGCGTGATGCTAGCCGTGGTCGCAATCGCGATCCCTGCGGCGCAATCGGGCCGGCAGGACACGCCGCGTTGGGAAGCTCCTTCCCTGCAGGGGACTTCGCTCCGCGATCGGATCAATCTGCCGTTCCAGGCTCTCGCCGACCGTTCCAATCGCCAGCAGCGCCTGAACGGAGGCTTGACCATCGCCGAGCATCTAGCCCGAGCAGACATCAAGCTGCGCACGGCGGAGTTCGTGATGATCCAGGTCGGGTTCCTGGCGGCCGGCGCTCTGCTGGCTTTGTGGCGATTCGGACTCGCGCCGCAGTTCGTGATCGCGGGCGTGCTGGCTTATCTGGTTCCGATGCGGTATATCAGGTGGCGCCAACGGCGAAGGCTGAAGGCGTTCAACTCCCGACTTGCGGACACCGTGAGCCTGCTCTCCAACGCGATGAAAGCGGGATTGTCCCTGCCTCAGGCGATTGAAGCGGTCGCAAACAACGCTTCGCCGCCTATCTCAGACGAGTTGTCGCGCGTGATCCGGGAGATGAAGCTGGGGAGCGCCACTCCGGTCGCGCTGGCCAACATGGTGCGTCGGGTGGGCAGCGAGGACCTCGACCTGATCGTGACCGCAATCGGTATCCAGTCATCGGTCGGCGGCAATATGGCGCGGATTCTCGACGGCATTTCGCACACGATCCGCCAGCGGATTCAAATCAAGTCTCAGATCGGGGCTATGACAGCGCAGATGCGGGCTTCCGGATGGATCATCACGCTCCTGCCCTTCATCGTCGCCGGCGTGCTCAACATCATCACGCCCAGCTACTTCCGAGTGATGTTCACCGATCCGGCCGGCCGTGTCCTGCTCGTGCTCGCCGGGCTGTCTATCTTCATCGGCAACGTCTTCGTCCGCCGGATCACCAACTTCAAGGTTTAGCGTGGCGGCCCTTTACCTCGCAACCATCCTCGGGGTGCTGGCGGCTGTCGGAGTCTTCACGACCGTGTGGAGCGTGATGCCGCGGCGGCCGACCAACGCCGATCTGGTCGAAGGCCGCCTGCGCATCTACGAGAAGGGACTGCCTTTGACACTCTCCGAGATCGAGCTGAGGCAATCCTTCAGGGATCGGGTGGTGAGGCCCGCCTTCAAGCGCATCGGCCAGCTCATCGAACAAACAACACCTGTCAAAGCAAGACAGCAGATCAGCCTCAAGCTCTATATCGCCGGCAGGCCCAGCGGCATGGCAGCGGGGGACTTCATCGCGTTGCGTTACGTCCTGACCGCCGCCCTCTGTCTGTCCGGAATCGCGGTCGGGATGCTGATGGGCAACCCATTGGCGCTCGCGACCTTCGCCGCGGTCGGAGCGGTCGTCGGCATGTACGCCCCGATTTTCTGGCTGCGCAGCAAGCTGAGGCGACGCCGCGCACACATCCAGGCAGACCTGCCCGATGTGATCGACGTCCTTGTCGTCTGTGTCGAGGCGGGACTCACCTTCGAGGCCGCTGTCGAAAGGGTGGTCGAGAAGTACGACCACGCCCTGTCCGAGGAGTTCGGCCGGATGATGCAAGAGATCCGGCTCGGCAGGCCACGACTGGACGCATTGAATGAGATGGGCCAGCGCACGGGTGTCGAGGAGTTGAACCACTTCGTGCAGGCCATCATCCAGTCGGAACAGCTGGGATCGGGCGTGAGCCGCATTCTCCGCATCCAATCGGACGAGATGCGCTTGAAGCGCTTGGTCATGGCGCAAGAGCGCGGCGCGCGGGCCTCGCTGAAGATGCTGCTCCCCATGCTCGGCTGCATCTTTCCGACTCTGTGGGTGATCCTCCTCGGGCCGGCCGCACTTCTCGCCATGAGATTTCTGCGAGGCGGCTAGGTGGAGAGTTCCCAGCGCGGTCAATCCGCGGTCGAGTTCGGAGCCTCCGCGATCGTCCTCTTTCTGCTCGTGTTTGGCTTGATCGACCTGGGGCGCGTGTTCTATTTCGACGTCGGCCTGACCGGTGCGACGCGCGAGGCGGCGCGGCAGGCCAGCTGGTTCGTGCCGCCTCCGGCGGGCAGCGGCTCGCCCGGCACGAATCCGGGGCTTTATGACACGGACGGCTGGTCGCAGGATCCGTGCCCTTACGAGGCGGGCGGAAATCCAACTGGAGATCCCAACCCAAGCCCTGGAATCAAGCAATCCGTCGATTGCAACCTCAATAAGTACCACCTGCCTTCGTCGATCCTTCAGAACCCGACAGCGACCTGCCCGGCATCCGCCGACGGCAACGCGGTTTACAACCCGCCGTACCTTGACACGACATACCCCGCCGACACGAACCAGCCGCTTCTATTCATCTGTTACGCGAACACGCCAGGCCTGGACATGGCGACAGCCCCGATCGACAACTCCTACAAGGGACAGGACGTGAACGTAATCCTGGTCATGAGCTACGGATTCGCCGGCGGATTCCTGCCCAATGTGGTCGGCACGTCGCTCCACATCGTCGCCAACACGCACATGGTCATCGGCGGCTACTGACATGGACCGCAACAAACAGCTCTCCCAATCGATCGTCGAGTTCGCGATCGTGGCGCCGGTTCTCCTGCTCCTGATCTTTGGCGTGGTGGATTTCGGCAGGGTTATTTACGTCTACGCCACGATCAACCAGGCTGTGAACGAAGGGGCCCGGAGCGCGATCCGTGCGTCCGCGCTTCTACCGACCAACAGCGATGTCGAAACGGCCGTCAAGCAGCATGCCGTTGACGTCTCGCTGGCGAACCCATGCCCCAACGGTCCGATCACGACGGCCACACCGCCCGCCAACCAGGGATGGATCTTCATCACAGAGCCTGACGCTCCGTCCGCGATAGAGGCCCTGGCGCCGACCCTTGAAAACGCCCCGGGGGGCCAGATGTGGGGTACGTCGAACGGAACGTGCAGCGCGACCAACCCGGCCCACGATCACGCTCCGCTGCAGGTGACGATTCGCTACAACTTCGTGCCGTTCACGCCGCTGATCCAGCAAGTGACAGCCAACCACATCGTCATCAGCGCGTCTGCCACTTACAAGACGGAGTACTGAGATGGCGGGGGATCGCCCATGTGCGCAGCGCGGCCAGGCGATCGTCCTCGTCGGCCTGCTTCTCGTCGTTCTGTTTGGCTTCGTGGGACTTGCGATCGATGGCGGCCGTGCATATCTCGACCGCCGCCAGATGCAGGCCTCCGTCGACGCGGCATCCCTTGCGGCCGCGTACGACTATATGACGAGCAACGACGTCGGCCATGCTGAGCTGGCGGGCCGGGACGTATACGCGACCAACGAACGGCTCTACATGGGCCCCACCTGCACATCATCGGCGCTGACGCTTTCCTGTTCGTTCGCCGACGGGACGAATCAAGTCCTCACCCTGTCGGCCGTAGCTCATTCGATCGCGGGGGTTACCTTCAACGCCACAGCCACCCATCAGGTGACAGTCACGATGATGCAGACCCTGGGTGCAGGCTCGACGATGGCAATCGGCGCTACAGCGACCGCGCTGGCGCGCCGGCCAGGCACCAACGGCGCTGCCATCCAGACGCTGAGTCAGTCGTGCACCGCTTCTTTGGCCTTCGGCGGAAACGGAACGGCCACCCTGATCGGAGACGTGTGGTCGAACGGCAGCATCACCGGCGGCGGGAGCTCGAGCGGTTCGGTCAGCGGAAACGTGGTTGGCGTGTGCTCGTCGCCGCCCCCGCCGTTCTTGCCGGCGCCCTGGACCGTAAGCGGATCCCAGGTCAACGGGTGGAACATGCCGGACCCCGGATATGCGATGCCGCCGTTGAATCCCGCCCGTCCGAACTGGAACTCGCCCGGCTGTGATGGTGAGTGCCCTGGCACGTACGCCGCCGATCCACATCTCGTCGGCGGGGCGGGGTGTTACTTCCTGGAGGCCGGGGTCTATGACTTCAGCGCCGGATTCACACAACAGGGTGGTCTGGTGAGCAACGAGCTTCGTCCGCCCGACGAACCGAACGTCTATGCACCTGGCCAAGCTACGACCACAACCCTCAACGGTGACTTGAGCGGATCCAGGGTGCAGCAGATATCTGTCGCGGCGATGCCTGGCGCGGTTCCGACTGCGACGGTCATCAGTGTTGGCGGCCAGACCTTCCAGCTCTCGGCCGCCGCCGCCGCCGGAGATGCCCGATTGAGCATCAGCAGGCAGGATGTCGTGGGGACCGTGCCAAGCGGGTCGCTGGTGTCATTCCGCGCGCTGCCGCAGTTCTGGGACGCCAACGGCCTCAACTGCGGCGGCTCATTCGCGGCGACGGCGGTAGGCAACACCAACAACCTGGCGGCGGGCACGTGGTCAGTCCAGGTGACGGCCGTGCGATGGGAACCCTATACGTGCGTCGGTCAGGCCGTCGCCACGCCAACGTGCTTCATCCGCGAGAGCACACCTTCGATGTGCAAGACGGTGACGCTCGGAAGCAGCACCAACATCAGGGTGGCACCCACCGCTCCTGTTCCGGGCGCTCAATATCTCAACATCTATGCGGCCCAGGGCGCGTCATGTTCCGGGATGGCGTACCTGACCCGCGTTCCGAACACGACGAACTCATCTGTGATCATCAACAGCAGCACCTTCCCCGCCGGCTGGCCCGCTGGCGCCGCGACACTGCCCGACCAGGCGAATCCGCCCCTGGTCAGCACCTTGCCGAACTCTGATCCCCTCGCGGGCACGCCGCCTCGCGGCGATCTGGCGAATGAGAATCAGTGCGTCAACCCGGCCACCGGCGCCAATGTCGCGTGCAGCGCATCGACAGTCAATCCGGGGGCGGTCATCGTGTACATCCCATCCGGAGGCTGCGTTTCGATGAACGGCGGAGGTGACATTTACGTGTTCAGCGGCAATCAGTACCAGCGCATCGTGCTGTTTGAGCCGGGGCCGGAGCAGTCCGGAGTGCCAAATACCTGCGCGAATAAGCTCAACGGCCACGACTTCACGAGTTTCATCGGCATCTTCTACGTCCCTGCAGCCGATGTCACCCTCAACGGCACCAGCAGGGTGCGCGCGACGATCGCCGGCGGCCTTGTCGCCTGGACGGCGACAGTTCTCGGGAGCGAGAACCTCGCGATCTCGGCCGACCCATCTCTGCGGGCGTGGCCCTCCACGGTGAGGCTGACGCAGTGATCGATCAGCCCCAGTCCGCGGCGAACGATTACTCGCACCTCGGTCCCCTTGGGCCGCTTATGGCCAATCCCCAGGTGACGGAGATCATGGTCATGGGCGTTCGCGATGTCTACGTCGAGGTCGACGGAAAGATCGTGCTGACGCCGGTCAGCTTCGCCAACGATGACGAGCTCATGGCCGTCATCCGCTACATAGTCGAAGCTGTCGGTAGGCGCATCAGCGCCGAAACCCCCCTTGCTGACGCCCGGTTGGCCGACGGATCTCGTGTACACGTCGCGATTCCACCGGTGGCGGTCGACGGGCCGCTGCTCAACATCCGGAAGTTCGTTCGTGGCCCGCTCAACATGGAGGATCTGATCCGGCTGGGAAGCTGCAGCGAGAGCGCTTTCGGTTTCCTGAAAGCGTGTGTCATCGCGCGCGCAAACGTGGTCATCAGCGGGGGGACAGGCAGTGGCAAGACGACGCTGCTGAACGTGCTCTCCGGCTATTTGCCCGATGACGAACGAATCGTCACCATCGAGGACGCGGCCGAGCTGCAGCTTCGCCAGCGTCATGTCGCGCGGCTCGAGTCCCGTCCGGCCGGGCCCGACGGCAAAGAGATCACAATCCGCGATCTCGTTGTTTCGTCGCTTCGCATGCGGCCCGATCGGCTCGTCGTGGGCGAGGTCCGTGGACCGGAGGCGCTCGACATGCTTCAGGCGATGAACACCGGCCACGATGGATCGATGACGAGCATTCACGCGAACAAGCCGCGCGACGCGCTCGCGAGGATTGAAACGCTGGTGCTGATGGCAGGCTATGACCTGCCTGTACGCGCGATTCGAGCTCAGATCACCAGCGCCATCAACGTGATCGTGCACCTGGAGCGGATGCGCGACGGCGGCCGCAAAGTGGTCCAGATCAGCGAGGTCACCGGCATGGAGGAAGACGTGATCACGATGCAGGATGTCTTCCGCTTCATCCGGACCGGCATCGACGAGCAGGGCCGGGTGATTGGGCGCTTCGCATCCACCGGCCTTCGGCCCCGCGTTCTTGACCAGCTCGAGAACCTCGGTCTGGAGATGCCGGAGGAGATCATCTCCCTGTTCCACGAATCAGCGCGTTCGATGCGGTAAACAGCGACGGTGGAGCGCCTTCAGTGGGGCCCGCGCGACTCCGCATCTTGCGACCGCCGGAGCAGCTCTTCGGCCGCCGCCTTGTCTCCGCGAAGCTCGGCGACCTTGGCCAGGTTGCGCCATGTCCAGGCGGGGAGCTGGCGATCGCCGAGCTCTTCGGCGATGCGGATCGCATAGCGCAGGTCTTCCTCAGCTTCGTCCAGCCTTCCTAAGTTGCGTTTCGCGATGCCGCGCGCGGCGCGCGCGTCGGCCATCTCCCAGCGAGCGCCCAGGGCGGAGAAGATCGCCACCCCGCGGTCGAACCACGGCAGCGCCTCCTCAGCGCGACCCAGGTCGTCCAGCACGCGAGCCTTCTGGACTGAAGTGTTGGCGACGCTGAACTGATCGCCGGTATCTTCGGCCAGCGCGCAGGCTTGCTCGATCAGCTTCAGAGCCGCGTCGAGATCGTTCATCTCGCTGTGGTTGATCGACAGCGCGGTGAGGGCGCGAACGCGCGCCCAGTGGTCCTTCGGGTCAACGATGTCCAGGGCACGCCGCCAGATCGCCTCGGCTTCTCCGTAACGTTCTCGCGTCCATGGCACCCAGCCGGCGAAGAGGAGCGACCGCACGATCGCCCACGGATCGCCCAGCTGCTCTGCGGCGAGCAGAGACCGGCTGAGGAGTCTTTCCGCTTTGTCCACGTCAGCCTCGAAGTTGATGGCGATATCGCCAAGAAAGCGGAGCGCAAGCGCGAGCGCGAAAGCGTCCTGATGCGTCTCTCCCAGCGTGACGGCCCGATTCAGAGCCAGGGTCGCGGCCGGATATTCGGCGAGCCAGTAGTGCGCTTCGCCTACGCCGGCAAGGATCCTGGCCTCGCGCACCTGCCACTGAGCCTCCGGGCCGGCGAGTGCCAGCGCTCTCACGTAGCGGTCGATCGCGGACCGGCTCTCCATGCGCCGCCGCGCGCGGTCGCCCGCGACGAACAGCGCGTCGACGGCGCGGTCGGCGATCGCTCGGTCGTTGGGGTCGAGATCCAGTGCGGCGAGGGCCGCCAGCTCGAGGTGGTCGGCGGCCAGCGATGGATGGCCTCCATCGAGCAGGAACTGAGCGACGAGCTCGTGCAGGCGCTTGCGTTCGCGTTTGGGCAGGCTGGCGTAGATCACCTCCTTCAAAGTCGCGTGGCGGAGTCGCCAATGGAGAGGTTCGCCAGGCTGAGGGTCACGCACGATCACCTCCGCCTCTTCCAGCGCCTGCAGCTCGTCAGCAGTCGCTTCGTGGTCCACCACCCCGAGCTCGGTCAGGTCGAAGGCGTACTTGAAGACCGAAGCTCGCCGGGCGAGCTCGCGCAGGCGTTGAGGCAGCGCGTCCAACCTCGCGCTGACCACCGCCTGGACCGTGGGCGGCACGCTGCGGCTGCCCTGGCCGTCGGAGCCGATGCCAGAGGGCATCAGCATGCCGGTGGTCTCGATGATGAAGTAAGGGTTGCCCCCCGCGCGTTCCGCGATCTCCAACGCCTCGACGTCGCCGATGCGTCCGCCTCCCGCATGCCGGGCGAGCTGCACAGACTCGTCGCGCGAGAGCGCGTCGAGCCGGATCAGCACCGAGTTGCTGGTCCCCGATCCCCAGGCGGGGCGCAGGTCGAGCAGCTCTCCACGGGCGAGGGCGATGACGAGTGCTCGCCGCGGTCGCTGCCCGCGTGTGGCGACGCGCTCGATGAGGTCGAGCATGGGCGCCTTCAGGCTCTGTGCGTCTTCGAACAGGAGCACGACCGCGTGGTCGCGGGCGAGGCCGTCGATCACAGAGATGAATCCCGCCTGCACCTCATGGACGAACGCTGTTTCGTCGGGGCTCTCACCCAAACCGAAGAGCATCGCCAGTCGCTGTTCCGTGCGCGCGGCGGCAGCCTCGCTGGTGGTGCGGAAAACCAGCTCGCGCAGCCGAGCACGGATGGTTTCAGGGTTGTCACGCGGGCCGATTCCTGCGACGTCGCCGATTATCGTCGCCGCCGGGGAGAACGTTGCCGTGTCCGTTTGGGAGCGCGATTGCCCGCGCAGGATCATGACGGCCGCGCTGACGCCCGCCGCGAGCTCTTCCGCCAGACGGGACTTGCCGATCCCAGCCTCGCCCACGACAGTGACCAGGACAGGGCGTCCCGTGGTGCTCGCGAGGCCAAGGCTCTGGCCCAGGATCGCCTGCTCGCTTGCCCTACCGACAAATGGGATCGTCCGGCGAGCCGACCGCGCCGTGATCTCCTGGACCGGATACGCATCGAGCGACACATCGAAGCCCTTGGCCCTGACCCGCCGGCGACGCCCGTACGCCACGTTCGTGGCCGTCAGCTGCTGCGTCGTTGCGCCGACGAGGATCTGATCGACCTGCGCCGCCGCCTGCAAACGCGCCGCGGCGTTGACCACCGTTCCGGTGACCAGCAGCTGGCCAGTCGGGGAGCGGCCGATGGCCGCCTCCCCGGACTCGATTCCGATTCGCACCTGGAGCGGGCGATCGAACCCAAGCTCGTCGCTGAGTCGCCGCACCCTCTCCCGGATCGCTAGGCCGGCCCGGACCGCGCGCAGAGCGTCGTCCTCGTGCACGTGCGGCAGACCGAAGACCGCCATCACGGCGTCTCCGATGAACTTCTCCGGCCGCCCCCGCAGTGCGATCAGCTCATCCGATGCGGCGTCAAAAAACCGTCCGAGCACCTCGCGAGAGCGCTCCGCGTCGAGGTGCTGGGCCAGCCCAGTCGAGTCGACTAGGTCCGCGAAGAGGACCGTCACCATCTTGCGCTCCTCGGTCTCGACAAGCGGTCCCGCGGCGGCGCCACAGTTGGGGCAGTAGCGGGCGCCGTCGGGAATCGGAAGACCGCAGACCGCGCACGCTCGGACCATGGAAGCAGAATATGCTGACACTCTGATGGCCGCCGACCCCAAGCTCGACGCTTTAAGCCGGGTCCCCCTGTTTGCCCACTGCTCGAGACGGGAGTTGCAGTTCATCGCCAAGGAGGGCGACGAGGTCAGCGTTCCCGCCGGCAAGACCCTTACCCGTCAGGGACGCCCGGGCGACACGTTCTATGTGCTTCTCGAGGGTGAGGCCGAGGTCAAGGTCGACGGCAAGCGAAGGCGGGTCCTGAAGCCGGGCGACTTCTTCGGCGAGATCAGCATGATCGATCGGGGACTTGCTACAGCCACGGTCACCACACTGACAAGTGCCCGCCTGTTCGTGATGAGCCACGCCCAGTTCCGCGACGCGATCAAAACAAACGAGCAATTGATGATAAGGGTCTTGATGGCGATGGGTGAGCGGCTGCGCGGGGACCTCGCGGCCACGCGCTGACGCCGGTCGGTCCATGTCCCGGGAGTACCGATTAGTTTTACCGTTGGGCGCAGTCGTAGTTGTCATGCGCCTGTGGGTTTCTGAGCAAGAGGTGATGCCATGAGCAAGGTTCGGGTACTCGTCGGCACCCGCAAGGGCGCTTTCATATTGAATTCCGACGCCAGCCGGAAGCGCTGGAAGGTCGAGGGTCCGCACTTCGCCGGTTGGGAGATCTACCACGTGAAAGGTTCGCCGGCGGACCCCGATCGGCTCTACGCGTCTCAATCGAGTGGCTGGTTCGGCCAGGTGCTGCAGCGCTCCGACGACGGGGGCAAGACATGGGATGCGGCGGGCAACCAGTTCCTGTACGAAGGCACGCCCGGGCCGCACAAGTGGTACGACGGCTCTCCTCACCCGTATGAGTTCAAGCGCGTCTGGCACGTGGAACCGTCGCTGAACGATCCCGACATGCTTTATGCGGGCGCCGAAGACGCTGCACTATTCGAGTCCAGGGATGGTGGCAAGACCTGGGCGGAGCTGCCAGGATTGAGAACTCACCCCACGGCATCGGAGTGGGCTCCGGGAGCGGGCGGCCTCTGCCTGCATACCGTCCTGCTGGACCCGAGAGGTTCGGGCCGCATAGTCATCGCAATCTCCGCGGCCGGAGTGTTCCGCTCGGACGACTCCGGCAAATCGTGGCGGCCGGCGAACCGCGGCCTGCGTTCCAACACCATTCCCGACGAGGATGCCGAGGTCGGCCACTGCGTCCACCACGTCGCAATGCATCCGTCGCGTCCAGACGTGCTGTTCATGCAGAAGCACTGGGACGTCATGCGAAGCGACAACGGAGGCGAGAGCTGGCGCGAGATCAGCGGAAACCTGCCGACCGACTTCGGCTTCGTGATCGATGTCAACGCCAACGACCCGGAGACGGTCTACGTCGTTCCGATCACAAGTGACTCGCACCACTTCGTGCCCGACGGCAAGCTGCGCGTCTACCGCAGCCGCACGGGCGGCGACGACTGGGAGCCGCTGACGAACGGGCTTCCGCAGAAGGATTGCTACGTCAACGTGCTGCGTGACGCGATGGCGGTCGACTCGCTCGACCCGTGCGGCGTGTACTTCGGCACCAGCGGCGGGCAGGTCTACGCGTCACCCGATGGCGGCGACACCTGGGCTCCCATCGTGCGCGATCTTCCCGGTGTCCTTTCGGTAGAGGTGCAGACGCTCTCGTGATCCAGGTCGTACTGCCGACCAACCTGCAGATCCTTGCGGGTGTCGGTCGCGTCCTGCAGCTGGACGTCAGCGGCCAGGTCACCCAGCGCTCGGTGCTGGATGCTTTGGAGGCGAGTCACCCGGCCCTGCTCGGCACGGTTCGGGATCAGGTCTCGAAGAAGCGCAGGCCGATGGTCAGGTTCTTCGCCTGCGAGGAGGACCTGTCGGACGAGTCCCCCGACGCGCCGCTCCCCGACGAAGTCGCGACCGGCAAAGAGCCTTTCCTGATCATCGGCGCGATCGCCGGCGGCTAGCCTCCTGTGCCTTGTCGGGAACTGAAGATGAAAAACAGCCAGAGCCAATCGAGCGGGCTCATGCTCCTGCCAAATGGAGCAGCGCCTGGTGGATCAGAATCGCGGGGGAATGGGCGACGAGAGGCGGTCGAGGCGACCGTGGCGGCGCGGGGGTGGCTGCGGATGTGGATGCGCGAGCGTCCTTGTGGTCCTGACGCTCGGCTTGCTGCTGAGCGTTGTCAACGCCGGCGTGGGGATCGGTGTCTCCGCCCGCATCCCGCTGACCGACAGCAATCTCACCGTCGCGGGATCGGTTGGCAAGAAGGACAAAGCGCCGGACGCCCTTCCCGGTTACGTGCATGGAAAGCTTGGCGGGAATCAGAACTTCATCAACCAGTCGAACACCCTCACGATCTGGGTGGCAGAAGGGACCGCGATCATCGTTCTCGGCCATCAGGAAGGCGCGCCGCTGATCGACCTCCACCTCGAAGCAAGGTGAGAAGCGTCAGGTGTAGGCAGGACGTAACGGCACCGGCCAAACCTGGTCGGCGTGGATCACATAGCGCTGCGTCGCAAAGGCGCCTGCCCACAGCGGCCAGCAGGTCGTCAGCGTCAGGTGGTAGCCGTTGACGTCGGTCACGAGGGCGGTGCGGTTGTCGGGATTGACGATCTCCGCCGAGACAACCGAATACCGGAACATGCCGTAGCGCGTCTCGAGGTCGATCTCGTCGCCCTTGGCAAGCTGCGGGAAGTTGATCCAGTAGACGTTGTGGGCCGCCACGCCGACGGTGCCCGGATCGCCGGGCCACCTGGTCGAGGGGTAGTGGCCGGGGCTCGCATACAGCACGCCGCTGCCGATCCCCTCCTTGACCGCGGCGAAGTAGTCCAGCCTCGGTACGCGGATGGCGAAATCGACGCCGTCGAGCGGGCGTTTCAGGCTGGGATCGACTGTCTTCGGCGCGGTTCGCGCGGCCCCGGCCTGTTGCTGCCAGGCCTTGTTGAGGTGCTGCTGCTCGGAAAAGCCGTTCCACATGCCGTAGGCGAAGTCGGCGAGCAGGGCAATGCCGACCACCAGGCACGTCAGCCAGAGCAGCGAGAAGACACGGCCGCGACTTGATCTGTTGGCCGCCGAGGGGCGTCGGAAAATGGCACGGCGGGCGTGCATCTCCTTTTTAGAACGCGCCAGCAATCGTCCTCCCCTTTCATGGGGAGGGATGGCGCGAAGCGCCGGTGTGGCTACAGCACGAAGTAGAAGGTGGCGCCTTCGCCCACCGCCCCTTCCGCCCAGATCCGGCCGCCGTGGCGGTTCACGATGCGCCGGGCGGTGGCCAGGCCGATGCCGGCCCCCGGGAACTGGCTGGAGCTGTGCAGGCGCTGGAACGCGCCGAACAGCCGGTGGGAATCGATCATGTCGAAGCCGACCCCATTGTCCTTGACGAAGATGCGGGCTTCGCCGTCGACCATCTCGCGGCCGATGGCGATCCTGGCCGCCTCGTTGCCGTCGGTGAACTTCCATGCGTTGTTGATGAGATTGCCGAGCAGGATACCCACCAGCCGCTGGTCGCCGACGGCGTTGATTCCAGGAGCGATCTCGACCTCCACCTGGCGCTTGGGATTGGCCGCTCGAATCTCATCCGCGATCCCTTTTGCCATCGCGCTGATGTCGATCTCCTCACGGCGCATTTCGCCGCTGGTGAGGCGAAAGAGCATCTGCAGGCCATCGAACACCGAGGTCATTCGCTTGCTCGCTTCTCGCATTCGCTCGAGGTAGTCGGTCGCAGTCGCATCGAGCTTCTTGCCGTACTTGTCGAGGAGTTTCTGGCTCAAACCGTCAAACGAAACGAGTGGCGCGCGCAGGTCGTGCGACACGGAGTAGCTGAAAGCCTCCAGCTCCCGGTTGATCGCTGTCAGTGCGATGGTGCGCTCTTCGACCAGCGTTTCCAGCTGGGTGCGGTAGCGGCGCAGCTCCTGCTGCGCGCGGTAGAGCTCGACAAACACGCCGACCTTGGCGCGCAGGATCGCCGGCACGACCGGCGCGAACACGAAGTCCACGGCCCCCAGGTTGTAGCCGCGCCCCATGTCGGTCTCGGCCTGATCGAGCGCCGTCACGAAGATGAGGGGCGTCAGCTCGGAGCGAGGCCGCTGGCGGATGAGCTGCGCGGTTTCGAAACCGTCCATGATCGGCATCCGGACGTCGAGCAGGACCACCGCGAATTCGTTGCGCAGCAGCTGACGAAGTGCGTCGGCTCCAGACGAGGCCTCGACGATGTTCTCGTCGAGCGGCGCGAGGATTGTTCGCAATGCGAAGCGCTTCGTCGCGTCGTCGTCAACCACAAGGAGGTTGACCTTCGCCTTGGGAGGTGTCGGTTGAGGCTCGCTCTCGCGCGCCGCCGGGCGCGCCCGGGTCACCATCTCATCTTGCGGAACAGGTTCACCCCATCTCGCACCTGCTCGTAGTGGTCGCGGTCAGGACAGGAGAGCAGCGACTCGCGCTTGCCCAGGGCAAGGAAACCGCCGCGAACGAGGCTGTCATACATCAGGCGATGGGCGCGCTCCTGGAGCGAGGCCCGGAAATAAATGAGTACGTTCGCGCACACGATCAGATGGAAATCGTTGAACGAGCCGTCGGTGACAAGGCTGTGCCGAGCCCATGTGATGCTCGCCTGAAGGTCGCGATTGAAACGAGCGGTTCGCCCCGCGACCGAGTAGTGGTCGGCCAGGCTCGTCTGTCCGCCAGACACCACGTACGCATCCTCATATCGCCGCAGCTTCTCGAGGGGATACGAGCCAAGCCGGGCTATGGCCAGCATGTCCTCGTTCAGGTCGGTTGCGTAGATGCTGGTTCGCTTGAGCATGCCCGCTTCCTCGAGCAAGACGGCGAACGCGTACACCTCCTCACCAGACGCGCAACCGGCGACCCAGATTCGCGACGAGGGATACGTGCGGAGCAGCGGGACCACGTCCTCGAGGACGCATCGCAGCAGGTCCGGGTCACGGAACATGCTGGTCACGTTGACGCCCACCGTGCCCAAGAACCGCTGCATACAGGCGGCGTCGTGCAGTACCCGGTCCTGGTAGGCGGACACGGTCTGCACGCCTTCGCGCGCCATGGCCGCCGCCACGCCGCGGCGGAGCGGGCTTAGCGCGTACTCACGAAAGTCGTAGCCGTAGCACAGGCGGATTCCCTCGAGTAGGAGCTGGATCTCGATGTCCTCGAGATCAGTTCCTGCCCCCTCAAGCCGGAGTGCTGCCCCTTCACCCCGGCTCACTGCACCAGCCAGGACTTGAGCATGGACAGCAAATGCACGTTGTTGACCGGCTTGGCGATGTAGTCGGATGCCCCCGCCTCGATGCATTTCTCGCGGTCTCCTTTCATGGCCTTGGCCGTCAGCGCGATGATCGGCCGATCGGCGAAGGCCTTGAGTTGACGCATCTTCGACATCGTCACGTAGCCGTCCATCTCAGGCATCATCACGTCGACCAGGGCGATGTCAATGTCGTCGTTTTGCTGCAGGAGCTCCAATGCTTCCTGGCCGGAATCGACCGAGACGACCTCCATCTTCTGGCGCTCGAGCATCGCGGTGAGCGCGAAGATGTTTCGGATGTCATCGTCGACGACCAGGACTTTCTTGCCGGCGAGCGCAGCGCTCGAGACGTCGGAACCACTTGCTCCGGAGTCTGCCTCCTCGTCATTTCCAGTCTCGCGCAGGATGACCGAGATTTCCTGCCTGAGGCGCTCAGGGGACCGCGCGTCCTTGATCACGATGCTCTTCGCGGCCTTGCCGAGCTTGATCTCCTCCTTGCGAGTCAAGTCCCGCGCTGTGTAGACGAGAAGCGGCGTCGAGCCGAGGGCGTTGCTTGCCTCAAGCTCGTCGATGACGTTCCACCCGCTCATGCCCGGTAGCCCAAGGTCGAGGACGACGCAGTCGAACGTCTCCTTCCGAAGCAAGCTCAGGGCCTCGTCTCCGCTGGCAACCGCAGTGGTCCGAGTGTTGGTCGGGGCCATCAGGTCGGTGATGAACTGCCTCTGCACCGGGTCGTCCTCGACCACGAGAAGCGACTTGGCGGGCTCGAAACCGTTCGTGGATTGGGGTGCCACGGGTTCCGCCTGCCACGAACCTTCGCCTCCGCCCGCCACCAGGACCGGCTCCGGGGCAATCTCGACCATCTTGTTGGAACCGCCCTCCATGGCGTCCGCCGGCGTGAGCCGGCGCGGCTGGATGGGCGCGATCAGGGGCAGGTAAACCGTGAAAATGCTGCCGATGCCGGGCTCGCTCTGCAGCCTGATCTCGCCGCCGAGCAGGCGGGTGAGCTCGCGGCAGATCGAAAGGCCGAGGCCGGTGCCTCCGTACTTACGGCTTGTCGAGCCGTCCGCCTGGGCGAAAGACTCAAAGATCGACTGCTGCTTCTCGAAGGCGATGCCGATCCCGGTGTCGACGACCCGGAATGCGAGCACCCGCGAGGCGCGATTCAGGCTTTCGTTGGAGGGACTCCAGCCGCTGATCGCCATCTCGGCGATGAACTCGACCTTTCCTTTCTCGGTGAACTTGAACGCGTTGCTCAGCAGGTTGTTCAGAATCTGCTGCAAGCGCTGAGGGTCGGTGGGGATCGTCTCGGGCAGGTCCGGCCGGAGGTCGATCAAGAAGGCGAGCTTGGTCGCCTCGGCGACGTGACGGAAGGTCCGCTCCAGCATCGGCCTGAGCTCGGCCAGCGGCCAGCTGCTGATGTCGAGGGCCACGGTCCCAGATTCGATCTTGGACAGGTCCAGGATGTCGTTGATCAGCTTCAGGAGGTCAGTGCCCGACGACCGGATGATGGTCGCGTACTCGATCTGCTTGGCGAGCAGGTTTCCGTCAGGGTTTGCGGCCAGCTCCTGGGCCAGGATCAAGAGGCTGTTGAGCGGCGTCCGAAGCTCGTGCGACATGTTCGCGAGGAATTCGGACTTGTAGCGCGACGTGAGGGCGAGCTGCTCCGCTTTCTCCTCGACCAGAACTTTGGCCGACTCGACCTCGAGCCGCCTCTGCTCGATCTCGGCGTTCTGCTCCGCCAGCTGGCGCGCTTTGCCGGCCAGCTCTTCGTTCGTCCGCTGGAGCTGGTCCTGCTGGCTCTGCAGCTCCGTGGCCAACGACTGCGACTGCTTGAGCAGGTCTTCCGTCCTGCTGTTCGCCTCGATCGTGTTGAGCACGATGCCGATGCTCTCGGCGAGCTGGTCGAGGAAATCGATGTGGGTTGCGCTTAGCGGCTGGAACGAGGCCAGCTCGATGACCGCGCGCACCTCGCCTTCGAACAGGACAGGCAGCACGACGATATTCGCCGGCACCGCCTCACCGAGGGCGGAATTGATCTTGATGTAGTCCTTCGGCACGTTCTTGATGACGATCCGCTTCTTCTCGAGCGCGCATTGACCGATCAGTCCTTCGCCAAGGCTGAACTCCATCGGGACGTTGCGCCGCTGCTTGTAGGCGTAACCGGCCTGAAGCGCGAGGCGCGCCGGGCTCCCGTTGGCGCCGACCATGCCGTAGAACACGCCATGCTCCGCGTGGACCAGCGGCGCCAGCTCGGAGAGGATCATCTTCGAGACCGTCATCAGGTCGCGCTGGCCCTGCAGCATCCGGGTGAACCGGGTCAGGTTGGTCTTCAGCCAGTCCTGCTCAGTGTTCTTCTCGGTTGTGTCGCGAAGGTTGCCGATCATCTCGTTGATGTTGTCCTTGAGGTTTGCCACCTCGCCCTTCGCGTCGACGTTGATGGATCGAGTGAGGTCACCTTTGGTCACCGCCGTCGCCACCTCGGCGATGGCGCGCACCTGAGTCGTGAGGGTGGCAGACAGCTGGTTGACGTTGTCGGTCAGGTCGCGCCACGTGCCGGCCGCGCCAGGCACGTTGGCTTGACCGCCCAGGCGCCCCTCGGCGCCGACCTCGCGCGCGACGGTCGTCACCTGCTGGGCGAAGACCGCGAGGGTGTCGGTCATTCCGTTGATGGTGTCGGCGAGCTCTGCAATCTCGCCTTTCGCCTCCAGGGTCAGCTTGCCTTTCAGATTGCCGTTGGCGACCGCGGTGACCACGCGTGCGATGCCGCGCACCTGGTCGGTCAAGTTGCTGGCCATCGTGTTGACGTTGTCTGTGAGGTCCTTCCAGGTTCCGGCGACACCTTCCACGTTGGCCTGTCCGCCGAGCTTGCCGTCGGTACCCACCTCGCGCGCGACACGAGTGACTTCTTTGGCGAAGGCGTTCAGCTGGTCGACCATCGTGTTGATGGTCTGCTTGAGGTCGAGAATCTCGCCCCGGACGTCCACTGTGATCTTCTTCGACAGGTCACCTTGCTGGACCGCGGTGGTGACCTCGGCGATGTTTCGGACCTGGCTGGTCAGGTTGCCGGCCATGATGTTGACGTTGTCGGTCAGGTCTTTCCAGACTCCGCCGACACCCTTGACGTCGGCCTGGCCGCCCAGACGGCCTTCGGTGCCTACCTCACGCGCCACGCGCGTCACCTCACCTGCGAAAGCGTTCAGCTGGTCGACCATGGTGTTGATCGTTTGCTTGAGCTCGAGGATCTCGCCCCGGACATCCACCGTGATCTTCTTCGACAGGTCGCCCTGCTGGACCGCGGTGGTGACCTCGGCAATGTTGCGGACCTGGCTGGTCAGGTTGCCGGCCATGAAGTTCACGTTTTCAGTCAGGTCCTTCCACACCCCCCCAACGCCCTTGACGTCGGCCTGACCGCCGAGCTGGCCTTCGGTGCCGACCTCGCGTGCAACGCGGGTCACCTCTTTGGCAAACGCGTTCAGCTGGTCGACCATCGTGTTGATGGTCTGCTTGAGCTCGAGGATCTCTCCGCGGACGTCGACGGTGATCTTCTTGGAGAGGTCGCCATTCGCGATTCCGGTCGTGACCTCGGCGATGTTGCGGACCTGGCTGGTCAGGTTGCCGGCCATCAGGTTTACGTTGTCGGTCAGGTCTTTCCAGATACCTCCGACGCCCCTGACCTCGGCCTGGCCGCCTAGCTTGCCTTCGGTGCCGACCTCGCGCGCGACACGCGTCACCTCGCTCGCGAAGGCGTTCAGCTGGTCGACCATCGTGTTGATCGTGTTCTTGAGCTCGAGGATCTCTCCGCGGACGTCGACGGTGATCTTCTTCGACAGGTCACCCTGCTGGACCGCCGTCGTGACCTCCGCGATGTTGCGGACCTGGCTGGTCAGGTTGCCGGCCATCAGGTTGACGTTGTCGGTCAAGTCTTTCCAGACGCCAGCGACGCCTTTGACCTCGGCCTGGCCGCCAAGGTTGCCCTCGGTACCGACCTCGCGAGCGACGCGCGTCACCTCGCTGGCGAACGCATTCAGCTGTTCGACCATCGTGTTGACCGTCTTGGCGGTGTTGAGGAACTGCCCTTGCAGAGGCCGGCTGTCGATCTCCAGCGCCATGGTCTGCGACAGATCGCCGTTGGCCACGGCGCTGATGACGCGTGCAATCTCCGTGTTCGGTCGGGCGAGGTCTTCTACGAGGTCATTCACCGCCTCGAGGGTCGGCGCCCACGCGCCAACCTCCCCGGTGGCGGCGCGCTTGAGCTGTCCTTCCTTGCCGATGCTCCGGGTCAGGCGATGAATCTCGCGCTCGAGGCGCTGGTTCGATTCGATGACAGCGTTCAGCGCCGCCGCCACCCTGCTCGCGGAGCCCCTTGGCGACGCGGACGGCATGCGCGCGGAGAAGTCCCCGTGCTGAACCGCCTCCAGGACGCGCAGCATCGTCTTGCTGTCGATCTCGGCCGAGCCATTCGTACTGCGGGCGGTCTTCCTTCCCGCGCTCTTGACTTCCATCTTTTCCGTTCCTTCCTTCCTTGCCTATTTCGCTGCTCGACTCACAGACTCATTGGGACCCAAAAGCTGATTCGCGTGCCCGTGCCGGGCTCGCTCTCGATGCGGCACCAACCGCCGGCCAGCTGGGCACGCTCGCGCATCGCCACGAGGCCGATGTGACCGGGCATGCGGACTGACTCGGCGACGACGAATCCGGTGCCGTCGTCGCTGACCGCCACGCGAACTCCGCCGTCGACGGCTTCCACGGCAACCATCAGCTTTGTTGCGCGCGCGTGCTTCTCGACGTTGTTGAGCGCTTCGGCGATGTTCTTCAAGATGATCGCCTGGATCGCGGGCGGAACATCAGCCGGCACGCTGATATCGATATGCGGCTCGATTCCGGCGCGAATCCGCAGCGACTCGAGACGTTCGCTGATCGCCTCGCGCAAATCGCCTGGCAGCTGAAGCGGTTCCGGACTGACGTTGGTCAGCAGCCGGCGAAGCGAGTCCTCGACTTTTCTCAAGGTGTGGCGAACCTGATCGAGCTGAGGACCCTGGTGACTTCCGTTTGAATCGGCGCGGCACCGCTCGAGCTGCAGCTCGGCGGCGGTAAGGAGCTGAAGCGAGTCGTCGTGCAGGGCGCTGGCAAAACGGCGCCTCGCCTCATCGCCACCTGCAGCGATGTTGTTGAGGAGGTGCCGGCGCGCCGCCATCGCCTCTTCCAGGCGCGCAGCTGTGTGGCTGAGCTCATCCTCCGACTCCTTGTACTGCCACAGGAGTCCGGCGGCCATCCCGAACAGACGCAGGACCCAGAGATCGTGGGCCGTGAATCCGTGCGGCGAGTCGTAGACGGCCACCGCTCCGATCCGGCGCTCGCCGGCTCGCCACGGTACCGCGATCGAATTCTTGACGTCGTTCAGTCCTGCGTTGCGCCACATCGCGTCCAGCTCGGGGGCGGATCCCTTCAAAAGCGCGAGCTGGTCCTCGAAGACGAGGAGCTCGATCACCCCCTCGCCCCTCGCGCCGAGCGGGAGCCGGATGTTGTGAACGGGCGACTCGTCAGCGAAGCCATAGGCCGCCGGCTGGAGCCCGAGGGTTCCTCGTGCCCCAAGTCGCCAGAAGGCTGCGCGGCGAGCACGAGTCTGCACAGCGATCGTCGCGCTAAGGCGACCGAAGAAGGACGGCAGGTCCTCGTCTGAGTCGAGGTATGACGACACAGCTGAGAGTGCGGACAGGGCCGACTCGTGCGATCGCTCGAGCTGGTGCGGCGAGCGCCTCGCCCTTGGCGCGCGGTCGCCGGCGACAGCAAATTCGCCGCCGGTTACGGGCAGCTCGACAGTTTCCACATTCTCCCCCCAGGGCACAGTTTTTCGATTTACATCAAATCGAATGGGGGGTGGTTTCGTCACCGTACAAGTGAGGTAGAGGCGGCGGGCGCCTCGGGCCGGCTGGAAAGTGGTGTGCCCACCCCTTGCGGCGCACATCTAGTTAACGCGCTGGGGACGTCCCGTTACTGAACTCGAGCCAAGCTCAAAAGGCCTGGCTAAAAGAAGACCGGGCCCGCGAGTCGCGAGCCCGGCCCGTGTGTCGCCCTTTAGCGCCTTCGGTTACGCAGCCCGAGAGCGCCTAGAAGCATCAGGATGCCGCCCAGGATCCCGCCCAAGATGGGCGTGCCTGTCGCGGCAAGGACTTCGCCTGTTCCGCCGGATGTGGCGGTCGCCCCAGACACGGTGCCGCTGCCGGCAACGGTGCCGCTCGCGGACGTTCCGCCTGTTGGAGCCGTGCCTCCACCGCTCGGAGACGTTCCGCCGCCGGTGGGTGTTCCACCACCGCCGGTGGGCGGTGTGGTCTGGTTGGACACGGTCGGCGTGCTGGCGTTGGCCGAGCCGGAGCTGGCCACGCTGCCCGTGGTCTGGTTGGACACGGTCGGCGTGCTGGCGTTGGCCGAGCCGGAGCTGGCCACGCTGCCCGTGGTCTGGT
>VBEF01000029.1 GCA_005881275.1 Chloroflexota bacterium | reverse complement strand
CTGTCCAGTCGTAACCGATGGTCGGATCGTCGTGTGGGATTCGTCCCTCATCTTCAGGCGAGTAGACGCTGGACGTGATGTAGAGCATGTGGGTCAGCGCGAGCGCTTTGCATCCGTGCGCGACGCCGGGCGGGATCTTCAAGCAACCCGGTTTGGCATCGCCCATCAGGAACTCCATCAGCTGTCCTCTGGTTGGAGATTCCGCACGCGTGTCGTACAGGGCGACCTTCAACGCTCCAATGACGTACCACCAGTCGGTCTGATGCTGGTGGATGTGCCAGGCCTTGGCGGAACCTGGATACATCAGCGAATGGCTCCACTGCCCGAAGTGATCGAAGAACTCATCGGATTCCCGGATCACCTCTCGAAAAAAGCCACGTTCGTCGACGTGCGTGACGAGCTCTTTCAAGACGACGCCTTCAATGCTCATACGTTCCGGTTCGCGCCGTGCGCCCGCACGAAATCATGTACAGCGTAGTAAGCCTGGATCGACTCGCCCGCGTCACCCCAGTAGCCGTCGAGGACGTCGTACTCCATCAGCCCGTGCTCCAAGTACCAGTTGTTCACATCAGTAATCTCGAGCTCGCCCCGGCCTGACGGTTGCAGCTCGGGCAGCACCTTCCAAACGGTGTGGTCATAGAAATACACACCGGTGACGGCGTAATCGCTCGGCGGAATCGCCGGCTTCTCGATGATGCGCTCGATCTTGCGGTTTCCGTCGAACTGCGCCACTCCGAGATGGCGAAGATGCTCGGGTTCGGATTCCTTGGAAAGGACGACGCGCGCGCCTCGCTCTTGTTTCTCGAAAGCCTCGACGCACGGCCGGATCGAACGCTCGAAGAGGTTGTCCGCGAGCATCACCACGCACCGATCCCCGGCGACGAACTTCTCGGCCAGGCCCAGCGCCTCGGCGATGCCGCCTGCCTTCTCCTGGTAGGCGTAGAAGAGGCGGTCGATCCCGAACTCGTTTCCATTGCCGAGCAAGCGCAGGAATTCGCCCGCATGCGTCCCACCGGTGACGAGCATGATCTCGCCGACTCCCGAGCCGACAAGCGCCTCGATCGCGTAGCTGATCATCGGGCGGTCGTAGATGGGGAGCAGGTGCTTGTTGGTGATGCGTGTCAGCGGGTGCAGGCGGCTCCCGGTGCCGCCGGCAAGAATTACACCCCTCACGCAACCGAATTCTAATTGGCGCGGGCGGAGGACCTCGACGGGAAATCCGGCCAGGGCCCTCTCGCCCGAGACTCAGTGGCCCAAGTAAGAGTGGACCACAAGGAGTTGTGGCAGACTGGCCGCCACGACATGGCGCGCCCGGAGAACTGGCCGAGAACGATCCTCCACGTCGACCTCGACGCCTTCTACACATCCGTCCACCAGCGGGACGATCCAAAGCTCCGTGGCGTCCCGGTCGTTGTGGCGGGCCGCTCCAGGCGAGCGGTCGTCATGGGGTCGTCTTACGAGGCTCGGGCGTATGGCGTCAGGTCGGCGATGCCCTTGCACGAGGCGGTGCAGCTGTACCCACAGCTGACGGTGATTGCTCCAGACAGCGCGCGCTACCGCGATGCAAGTCGTCTGGTCCACCAGATCTTTCGGCGCTTCACGTCGCCCGAGCTGGTGGAAGGCATCGCGCTGGACGAGGCTTACCTCGACGTCACCGCCCGCACACGGCACGGGACCTCGACCGCCGACGAAGTTGCGCGCCGAATCAAGTTCCAGATCCACACCGAGGTCGGCTTGACGGCATCGGTTGGCGCCGCCACCTCGAAGCTTGTCGCCAAGGTGGCGAGCGGAACCCGCAAGCCGGACGGGTTGGTCCTGGTGCCTCCGGGTACCGAGGCCGATTTTCTGGCCCCGCTTCCCATCGGCGTGATTCCCGGGCTTGGACCGAAGACCGAAGACAGGCTGCACTCGATGGGCTTGCGCACCGTCGGTGCACTCGCCGCCTATGAGACGCAGCGCCTCGTCCAGGTGCTGGGTACCAACGGCGCCGTGCTTCAGCGTCTTGCCCAGGGTCGCGACAGGCAGCCGGTCGACGGCAGCAGACCCGCCAAGACCATCTCGGCCGAGACGACGTTCGACAACGACGTGAGCGACCGGGTCATGCTCGAGGAGGCACTGCGCGACCTGACCGACCGGGTAACGGAACGTTTGAGGACCGATGGGGTGCGCGCCCGGACGGTCTACGTGAAGCTGAAGCTCCCCGACTTCAGGCTGGTGAGCCGCCAGGTGAGCCGGACGAGCCCGACCGACGACGTCGAGACGATCTTCCGCGCCGCCCGCTCGGCGCTCGAGAAGTCGCACGTGGAGTCGCGACCGGTGCGCCTGATTGGGGTTGGGCTGTCCGGACTGGAACACCCTGAGCCCGACCTGCAGCTGACCCTCTTCGACTAGGCGCGGTCCGGTCTACCACCGGTCGCGGAAGCGCGGCCAGCACATCGCCCACGGTCGTCCAACCAAGCTTCTCCCGCGCTCGAGCGATCAACGCCCTGAACACCATGGCTGTGGCCCGCGCGTCGTCGAGCGCGGCGTGGGCGGGCGTGACATCGAGGCCCAGCTCGTCCACAAGTCGCGCCAGGCCCGGGGTCTGGCCCTTCGGCAGATCGAGGACCAGCCTGGCGAGGGCGGTCGTGTCGATGATCGGGTGTTCAAGGGGGCTCTCGAGCCCGCGCCCGACGAGCCACGTGTCGAACGCGTCATGGCTGTGCTCGACCAGTACTGCGGCTTGGGCGAAGCGCAGGAACGCGCGCCGCGCGTCCTTGAATTCCGGCGCGCCTATGAGCATCGACCGATCGATGTGGTGGCGCTTGCGCGCGTATGGGTTGATAGGTGCGCGGCAGTCGACGAGGGTGTCGAAGAACGACAGCGGCCGCTCGAGCGTGAAGCGCTCCGCTCCGATCTCCAGGACGAGAAAGGGCGCGTTGCCTGTCGTCTCGACGTCGAGCGCGACGAACTGCGCCTCCTCGAGCCGCGTCTGAGGGCCGACCTCAGGCGCATCGACCGCGATCTCTTCCCAGGGCACGAGCGCCGTCGCGCCGCGGGGCTTCAGATAAACCGGTTTGGAGGTCATCGGGCGAGCGCGAGGGCCCGCCGGGCCCACGCGATCTCCTCTCCACTCAATGCGCGCAACAAAAGCACGGCCGCCGCGTACACCACGGCGCCGGCGATGATCGGTATCGCGACCTCAACGCCGCTGAAGCTGCGCAGAGGGAAGATCGCCACACCCATGACCAGCCCGGCGAGGACGACCCGCCAGCTCAGCGTCACAATCGGCACCTGCCCGACGTAGCGCGCTGTCAACAGCCAGGCGGCAACGCCTAGAACGATCTCCGTGAGCACCGTGGCCACGCTCGCCCCCAGGTAGCCGAACAAGGGGATGAGCGCGAGGTTCAGCGCCACGTTCGCCAGGAGGCTCCATCCGGCGGCCCACGTGAAAGAGGACTGACGATCCGACGCGTTAAGTGCGCCGATAAAGGCGTTGTTCACGAAGGCGATTCCGAGGGCGAGGGAAAGGATTCGCAGCGCCGCCTCTGAGGGAAGGTACTGAGAGCCGAGCAGCAGGGAGGTGAGCGGACCGGCAAGGACAAAGATGCCGATGGCTACGGGCCAGCCCATCAGAAGTAGGGCTTTGTAGAACCGATTGACCGCGTCAATGAGCTCGGCTTTACGCTCGTGGTAGTAGATCGAGAGCACCGGGAAGACGATCGAGAGGAACGTCATCGGGACGAAAAGCAACGACTCGATCGGCTTGTAGGCGGCCGCGTAGTAGCCCGCGTCCGTCGGGGACCTCAGCACATAGACGAGCGGCTGGTCGATCCTGAAATAGAGGATTGTCAGCACGAACGTGAGCGCGAACGGCAAGCCCTTCCAGAACCACTCGCGCAGAAGGTCGGGCTCAAAGCGCCATCCGATGACCGCGATGCGCTTGGCCGCAAGGACGACCGCAAAGAACACGCAGCTGAACGCGTACTGGATCGCGTAGGCCCACACGTAATAGAAGATGCCTTGATGCGTGCGGCCGCCGTACAAGACAAGCGCGAGCAGGATGATGCTCTCGAGTACGACGGCGATGGCCTCGTAACCAAGCTGTTGAACGGCGTACAGCCCATTGCGCAACAAGCTGGAGTAGGACGTCAGGACCATCAGGAAAAAGCCGGGCACCAGGAGGCCGGTCAATCCGATCGAGTACAGCACGGCGGCCAGCAACACGAAGCTGAGCGCGGACATGAGCAGTCGGATTGACATCACGTTCCGCAGATAGCGCTGGATCTCGCTGTGGTGGCGCGCCGCTTCGCGGACGAAGAGCACGTTGAAGCCGAGGTCGAGGACGACGCTGACGATCGCCGTGAAGTTGACAAGCACGTTGAACGAGCCGTAGTTGCCGACTGACAGGTGGCGGATCAGGTAGAGGACCGTCACGAGCGCGATCAACCGCGCGATCACCTTGGCGGTGAGGACGACGATCGTGTTGCGGAGCGCCCGCGAGCCCAGGCCGAGGCTGACGGCCGGGGGTTCGAATGCAGAATCGCTGTCTGACAACTCCGCCAATCCTAGAGCGCGAGCCTCGCTAGACTGCTTCCCCGCAATGCCCAGGAAGCGATCGCTGAGTGGAATTCGCGTGACCGGCCGCTTCCACATCGGCAACTACCTCGGCGCCGGAGTCAACTATGTCCGGCTCCAGGATGAGTACGAGTCCTACATCTTCGTGGCCGATTACCACACCCTTACCACCAAGCCCAACGCCCGCGACTTCACGGACGACCTGTACGACATGGTCATGGATCTGGTCGCCATCGGCATCGACCCCGAACGCACGGTGCTGTACCGGCAGTCGGCGATCCCCGAGGTGGCCGAGCTGACCCTGCTTCTCGCGATGGTCACCCCCCTCAGCTGGGTGCAGAGGGTGCCAACCTTCAAGGAGAAGGTCCGGGACCAGCCCGACAACGTCAACCTCGGGCTGTTTGAGTATCCCGTCCTTCAGTGCGCAGACATCGTCATCGTCAAGGGCGACGTCGTTCCTGTAGGTCGCGACCAGGCGCCGCACCTCGAGCTCACTCGCGAGATCACACGTCGGTTCAACCGCACCTATGGAGACGTGTTCCCAGAGCCTCAGATCGTGCTCAATCCCGATGCCCCCCTCATCAAGGGGACCGACGGCAAGGCCAAGATGTCCAAGAGCCTCAACAACATCGTCGGCGTCACCGACGACCCCGAGGTCATCCGCAAGCAGGTGCACAGCATGGTGACGGACACAAAACGCGTCTACAAGTCACAACCTGGTCATCCGCGGTCGTGCAACGTTTGCGCCTTCTACAAGTTCTTCTTCGACGACTGGGAGCATTACTGGGACCTATGCCGGAAGGCCCAGATCGGCTGCAACGACAAGAAGAAGCTGCTCGCCGAGCGGATGATCGAGCGGTTCGCGCCGTTCCGCGAGCGACGAGCCGAGCTCACGCGTCAGGACATAGATCGCTTCCTCGAAGTGGGCGCTGAACGCGCCAAGGACGTTGCCCACGCCACGATGGTCGAGGTCCGAGAGGCGGTTGGTCTGCCGCCCTATCTGGATCGTTAACATTTGAGCCGGATGGCAGAAGCGCTGGCGCCGAGGCGAGTCACCCGAAGGACCTTCCTGGGCTGGTGGCTTGCTTCCCTGCTGACGGCGACCGTCATCACGGGGCTCGCGCCGATCCTCGTCTACTTCTGGCCAGCACCGCCGAAAGGCCAGAAGAAGGGGCCGATCAACATCGCCCTGCAAACGCCGATCGACCAGCTCCAGGACGGCAACGCGGTCAAGTTCGACGCGCCCCGCAGCCCTAACTCGGCGTTCATCATGGCTGACGGCGGCGGCGACAACGCACCTGGCGAGCTCGCTTTTGGCGGCTACGTGGTCAACAATCAAGGCAAGGTCAACGTCTTCGCGATCAACTGCTCCCACCTGGGCTGCTCGGTGGCGCTAAATGAAGCAGCGAAGACGTTCGACTGCCCTTGCCATGGGTCACGTTTCCGCCTGGACGGCACTGTCTTGCACGGGCCCGCTGAGTTCCCGCTGTCTCACCTGACCTGGAAGCAGGGCCCGAACCCGAGCGCGATCGAGGTTGACGGCATCGTGCTGGGCTTCTGATGGCGATTCCTCACCCGCGCGAAATCCAGATGGCGGTGGTGGACTGGCTCGACGAGCGGTACCCGTTCACCAAAGCGGTCGATGAGGCCCTGTACCAGCGCGTGCCGAACTTCGCCAACGCCTTCTACTACTGCTTCGGCGGCATGGTCTTCATCCTGATCGCCTTCCAGCTGCTGACCGGCGTGCTGCTCGCGCTTTACTACGTTCCCGACGCGGCCGGGAATCCAGCTCCTGCTTACACGAGCGTCCAGTTCATCCAGAACAGCGTGTATCTGGGTTGGCTGATCCGAGGAGTCCACTTCTGGAGCGCCAACCTCCTCATCATCATGGTTCTGCTCCACATGGCCCGCGTTTACTGGACCGGCTCGTACCGCGCGCCGCGAGAGCTGAACTGGATCGTCGGAGTCCTCATGCTCCTCTTGGTTCTGGTTCTATCGCTGACCGGCTACCTGCTGCCCTGGGACACCAAGGCTTACTTCGCCACCGAGGTGACCATCAAGATCGCAGGCTTGACGCCACCCCAGCAGGTCGGCATGTTCCTCAAGGAGTTGCTGCAAGGCGGACCGGTGGTCGGCCCACCAACGCTGCAGCGATTCTTCACCCTCCACGTATTCGTGCTGCCGGCTTTGATCGTGCTGTTGATGTACGTGCACTTCCGGTTCATCCGGGCCCACGGCATCTCGGAGCCCTTGTGAGCAAGCCCGAGATCTTGAAGCCGGGACCGGGTGCCACTGTGGCCGCGCCGAAAGAGGTCCAGATCATCGAGCTCGACGGTCATGGCGGCGGGCACACCCTCGAGCCCGAATGGAAGCGCCTTCCTATCGGCCCGGACCACATCCTTTATCCCGTGGTCGTCGGCCTGGCCCTGTTTCCGATATTGATGGGCGACGCGGGCCATCACCTCGCCGACGATATGCCCGACGAGGATACGCACCCCTTCTTCCCGGACCACTTCTGGCCGTATCCAATCATCGCCCTGGTGATGCTCATCGCTGTCGGGCTGCTCGCTGCGTTCGTGCAGAAAAACCTGCAGCTGGAGCCATCGGCGGATCCGCGCGCGGTCACGATTCCGCGACCTGACTGGTACTTCCTCTTTCTGTTTCAGTTCCTGAAGCTCGGACCGGAGCTGGTCATGTCTCAGGTCATCCCGGGGATCGTCGTCGGCGCGCTGGTTCTCTTTCCGTTCATCGACGCGATCGCCGGCCCGCGTCTGGCCAGGCGCCTCGGTTGGGAGCGCTGGCCGGTGCCCGGACGCAACATCATCACCGGGACGGTCTTTGTGCTGGGCCTTCTGTACGTAGCGTTCCTGGAGTTCTGGGCGCTCGCCGGGCCGCAGTTCTGCCTGCCCTATTTGACAGGGCCTATCTGCGGAGCCTAGCCCCTCTGGGCCCTTGGGGCCAGACCGCTTGACTAGGTGCGGCTGTCGTATAGCTGCTTGGTGAGCTCGATCTGGGCCAGGTGTTCGCGCGCATGGCCGTAGTTGGAGATGAGCCAGTGAAGGCCCGGCTTCGGATCATGATCTTTGCGGGGTCGATCCTGGAGCAGATCGCCCGCCGTCAGACCGGCGAGGTGCTGATCGACCTCGCGGTCCGCCTGGTCGAGCATCCCCAGCAGATCGGCGGCCTCAGCCTCGACCCTGAACTCGGATTCGCGGTCGCGGTCACTTGGTTGTGAGCGGACGGCACGGATCATCTCCAGCTCCGAGCCGAGGCTGTGCGTGACGAGCACGGCGATCGAGTTGGCCTTGGGGAGCGGACGCCAGTTGAGTGTTCCATGGTCAAGGGTGCGGACCTGATCGCGAAATTTGTCATGCAGCTCGTGGAACAACTTCTTGAAAGCCTCGCCGACGGCCTGCGCGCCTGCTTCGTCCATGGCCTTCCCCTATACCTTCTCCGTCACTCGATATTCGAGGTAGCGCCCCAACAGTAAACGCGTATGGGCCTCCAGCGCCGGAAGCACGCTGAGGACCAGGCCGACGATGGGATAAAGGAAATACTCGAAGTAGACTGCGGCCCTCTTCCACAGCGGCCAGTCGGCGGGCTTGGGGGGCAGCATCCGGATTTCGAAATAGAGGAAGAAGAGGACGGTGGAAAAGGTGACGCCCAGCAGAAGGCCGGAGACGCCCCACAAGGTCTGACCGAGGTCGGTCAGCGAGAAGTCCGTGCTGACCCAGATCGGCACGGACGCGCCGAACAGGAGCAGTACCGGAAGAAAGATCCAGTTGAGGTGATTGAGGAACAGGTTCAAGAACCGCCTCGTCCTCAGCCACAGCGGGATCTCGGGGTGCTTGAAGAATCGGGCGAGCACGTACGGCACATCGGTGATGCCCCACGCCCACCGCTTGATCTGGTTGTACTGACTGACGTGAGTCGCGGCATAGTCGCGAGCCTGCGGTGAGTCGCCGTAGATAGGCAGCCACACGGACTTGACCGCGAAGCGCTTGCCGAAGGTGAAGAACGCCTTCCAGTAAAAACGCGAGTCCTCAGGGATCACGTCCTTGTCCCAGTAGCCGACCTTGTGCACGAAGTCGAGGCTGCACGTGTAGCTCGAGAATGCGACGAGCCGATGCGGGCGTGAGTGGAGGAACATCTGCCACTGCGATGTGCTGGCTGACATGATCCGGACCGCCAGCGGGACCTGCCAGATGTTGTTGTGAAAGAGCGGCACCGGCTGCCAGATGAGGTAATCGCGCATCGGTTCACGCGCGTGATGCCAGCTGATCCATGCGAAGTACTGCTCGTGGACGCGATAGTCGGAATCGAGGTCGGTGAGCAGGACTCTGCTCAGGTCGTAGCCGGCTTCAGTGAGGACCCTGACCATCCATCGACCACCCCAGTTCATGGCCGCCGACTTGCCGACCACAATGCCGGGCTCGAGCGGGTCCTTGATGTGATAAAAGCCGCCCAACCTGTGCCCGAATTTCTCCTTGAGTCGGGCGACGTTCTCCCAGCCGGGCTTGTCGGTTTCGCGGGTGATGATGCCGACGAGCTTCAGCTCGTCAGGGTAATTTGCGTCGACGATCGCCTGCACCGTCCTTTCGAGCACGTGGTAGGGCTCGGTGTAGGTCGGGACCACGCTCAGGTGGAAGTACTGGAGCGGGTCGACATCACCTGCCGGCGGCTGCTGGCGGCACATGGCGAGCCAGTCCTTTTTCATGTCGCGCCGCATCCTCAGCATGGTGCCGTAGACGCCGGTCACGACCCCAACGGCCCGCAGCACCCAGTAGGTGTCGAAGATCAACACCACGACCGCGACGAAGAGGGCCCCGGACGAGTGAAAGATGATCGGGATCCAGGCGGGCGCCAGCAGCAAGACCCACGTCACGAGGCCTGGTGCCGCCTCGAAAAGGCGGGCGCCGAACTGGCGCAGCGCATGCTCCCAAACAGGCGCGGGCGGCTGGGCTTCGATCACGGCCATGAGCCGATTATGGCTGGGGAATAGAGACCAGGCCTCGAACCTTGTATTGAGCATGAACAACATTCAGCACTTCGACGGCCCGACCTTTGAGGCCGATGTGCTCCAAGCTGCGGAACCGGTGGTGGTCGATTTCTGGGCCGAGTGGTGCCCGCCTTGCAAGATGATGGAACCGGCGGTGGAGACGCTCGCCGAGGAGTTCGCGGGCAAAGTCAAGATCGGCAAGCTCGACGTCGACGCCAACCCCGAGATCGCCATCCAGTACAACGTGATGGGCATCCCGACCTTGGGCCTGTTCCGGGACGGCAAGCTGGTGGACCGGATGGTCGGCTACCCGGGCGGGGCTGCCCCGATCCGAGCGTGGCTCGAGAAGACCGCTCAGATAACGACCGCTAGCAAGTAGCCGCGGAATTGTCAGCGGCTGGGTGAAATGCCCAGCCGCTTGTTTTCGCAACCAGCAATTCCCTGGCGGCCGGGTTCACCCCGGCCGCGACTTTGTCTGAGACCTGCCACACGTCGTCTGCAGTGACTACTTAAACAATCCCAACCGCATACCGGAATGGGAGCAGCGCCTGCGGCGCAGCCGCACGCGCGATGAGGGAAAACCATCGGGGTTTTCCCTCATACGTTTAGTGGCCCCACATCGCACGCTCGGCGTGCTGGACCGTTTCCGGGCCGTGCTCGCCGGTGCGGATCCGCACGGCGTCCTCAACTCCGATGACGAAGATCTTGCCGTCGCCGACCTCGCCGTTGCCGGTTCGACCGGCGACCGCCAGCTTGTCGACCACCGTTGCCACGATCTCCGATTTCATGACCGCCTCAACCTTGAGCCGCGGCCGAAGCGATATGTGCACGGACGCCCCGCGGTACTTCTCGGTATAGCCGCGCTGGGCGCCGCATCCCTTGACCTCTGTGACCGTCACACCCGACACGCCGCACTCGTCCAGCACGTCCTGGACCTCCTGCAACCGTTCGTGGCGGATGATCGCGACGATCATCTTCATGTCGAATCCACTTCCGTTCGCCGTCATGCCGGCGATACCTCCTTCTGCTTGGCGGGCACAGTTTCATGGTTGGGGTGCGGATTGACAGTTGGCGTGTCCGCCGGCCGGTAGACCCCGCCAGGCACCGGCATGAACGACTCTGGGTAACCCCACATACCGTGCTCGCTGATGTCCAGGCCTTCCATCTCCTCGCCGGCCGAGACACGCAGGCCGACAGTCTTCTTGATGATCCAGAAAAGCCCGTAGCTGAGGACGAAGACGGTGACGAACGAAGCCCCCACCGCGATCGCCTGTGCGCCGAGCTGGTGAAAGCTGCCTGTGTAGAAAAGGCCGCCCTGGCCGACGCCATTGAACTTCGCCAGCGCCGGGGTCGTGAAGAGGCCGCAGCTGAGCGTGCCCCAGATTCCCGCCATTCCGTGCGCCGGCAGCGCGCCCACGGGGTCATCGAGCACCCTGTCGAGGGCGAGCACTCCGACCACGACGATGACTCCAGCGACCGCACCGATGACAACCCCCGCCCACGGCTCGACATAGCCTGAGGGCGCGGTGATCGCCACGAGCGCGGCGATGGCTCCGTTGCCGATCATGCCGACGTCCATCGTCTTGGTGATCAGGTAGACCGTGATCAACGCCGCCACCGCCCCGCCGGCGGCCGCGAGGTTGGTCACCACGACCACATCCGCGAAGTGAAGGTTGGTCGCGTTGAGCGTTGACCCGGGGTTGAAGCCGAACCAACCGAACCAGAGGATCAGCACACCCAGCTGGGCCAGCGGCATGTTGTGGCCAGGGATTGCATTCGACCTTCCCCTCTCATACTTCCCGATGCGCGCGCCCAGCAGGAGGAGGCCGGCCAGTCCCGCGGTCGCGCCCGTCAGGTGCACGACCGTCGACCCGGCGAAGTCCTGCGAGCCCAGGGTCGCCATGAGATATCCGCCACCGAACAGCTGGTGGCTGATGAGCGGATAGATGAAGGCGGCGAACGGTACTCCGAAGAGGATGTAGACGATGAACTTCGTGCGCTCGAGCATGGTGCCCCACACGATCGCGAGCGAGACGGCGCAGAAGACGAACTCGAAGAACCACTTGCCTGCTGCTGGCACGGTGCTGGCGGCGATCGCGGGCAGGTTCATCGAAGAACCCGGGCTGAACGTTGGGAAGAAGCCGCTGCCTCCGATGATGGCGAACGCGCCACCGGCTCCGAACGCGACGCCAAAGCCCACGCCCCAGTAGGCGATCGAGCTGACACTGAGGTTGGTGATCACCTTCGCGACCACCGTCCCGACGTTCTTCATGCGGCTGAAGCCGACCTCCAGCATCGCGAAGCCCGCCTGCATGAACATGACAAAGCACGCGGCGACGATGACCCAGACGGTGTCCGCCGCCACGCCGGCAGCCGAGGTCGCGGTGGTGTCGTCCGCCAGGACGGCGATCGGCACCAATGCGGCGAGCAGGGCGATCGCCGCCGAAATGCCGAACACGCGTCGGCGTTTGATGAGCGCTTTCCGGAACTCCGTAGCTGCAGGCAAGGACGCCACCTCCGTTGTGATTCCCCAGGCGCGGCCATCAGCCGCACCGCTTGATGGAGCCAGCGTAGGGGCGCTCGGGGGACGGCAAAAACGTGCGGCCTGAACGAATTGGACGACCGCGCCTCGTGGTGATCACACAACACAGAAGCCGTCCTTTGGGACATCGGTTCGTGTCAACCACACGTAAACCGGTGGCTCACGTTTGTATCAGTCTCACCTGATTGTTTGCCCGGTTGCTTCCTAGGATCAGCTTGGGGCCCGTCAAATCTTCGTATTCGTGGAGGGTGTTCATGGCAGTTGAGACAAAGGCGGCCGGTAAAACCAGCCCGCGCGAGGTGCTGGAGCGTGCGAAGGCCGAAGGCGTCGAAGTCGTCGACGTCCGTTTCGTCGACCTTCCTGGGACGTGGCAGCACTTCAGCCTGCCGTTGGGCGAGCTGGAGGTCGACAGCTTCAAGGAAGGGCTTGGATTTGACGGCTCGAGCATCCGCGGGTTCCAGTCGATCGATGAGAGCGACATGCTCCTCATGCCTGACCCAGACTCGGCGACGATCGATCCGGTCCTTTCGCACAAGACGCTTTTTCTGATCTGCGATGTCGTCGACCCGATCACCCGGGAGCCCTACTCCAGAGACGCGCGCTTCATCGCCAAGAAGGCGGAGGAGCACTTGAAGCGGACGGGAATCGCCGACATCAGCTACTGGGGACCTGAGGCGGAGTTCTACCTCTTCAACTCGCTCCGCTTCGACCAGAACGCCCACAGCGGCTACTACTACATCGATTCCGAGGAAGGGATCTGGAACTCGGGCAAGAACGCCGAGCCGAACATGGCGTTCCGGCCACGGCACAAGGAGGGTTACTTCCCCGTTCCGCCGACCGACAAGCTGCAGGACCTTCGCTCCGAGATCATGCTCAAGCTGATCGAGGCGGGCGTGCGCGTCGAGGTGCAGCACCATGAGGTCGGCACGGCAGGCCAGGCGGAGATCGACATGCGATTCGACTCGCTCACGAAGATGGGCGACAAGATGATGGTCTACAAGTACGTGATCAAGAACATCGCGGCGCAGCACGGCTACGTCGCGACCTTCATGCCCAAGCCTCTGTTCCAGGACAACGGCTCTGGGATGCACGTGCATCAGAGCCTGTGGAAAGACGGCGAGAACCTGATGGCCGACCCGAAGGGATACGCGGGTTTGAGCCAGACGGCCGTGTACTACATCGGCGGGCTGCTCAAGCACGCGGCGGCGCTGCTCGCGATCTGCGCGCCGACCACCAACTCGTATCGGCGTCTCGTGCCCGGCTATGAGGCTCCGATCAACCTCGTGTACTCGAAGCGCAACCGCTCGGCGTGCGTGCGCATCCCGATGTACTCGACCAACCCGAAGACGAAGCGGGTCGAGTTCCGGTCGCCGGACCCGGCCGCCAACCCGTACCTGGCGTTCTCCGCCTGCTTGATGGCCGGCCTCGACGGCATCAAGAACAAGATCTCGCCGCCGGAGCCGGTGGACAAAGACATCTACGAGCTCGAGGGCGAGGAGAAGGCCAAGATCAAGTCCGTCCCTGGCTCCCTCGCCGAGTCGCTCGACGCGTTGGAGAAGGACCACGCCTTCCTGCTCGAGGGCGGCGTGTTCACCAAGGACGTGATAGACACCTGGATCGACTACAAGCGCAAGAAGGAAGTCGACGCGGTGGCGCTGAGACCGCACCCGTGGGAGTTCATGCTCTACAGCGATGTCTAGGATCTGACCGCTAGAGAGGGCCTCGGCACGCGCCGGGGCCCTACATGCCGAGCATGGCCCGCGCGCGGAGAGCGATCGAGATCGCGACGCGGGTCTCGGGGTCGTCAATCTGCAGGCCGGTCAGGGCCTCGATCCGCTCCACGCGGTAGCTCATCGAGTTGATGTGGATGCCCAGGTTGCGCGCGGCCGCGCGCCGGATCCAACGCGCGGTCGACAGCGCTTCGAGCGTCTCGAGCAGGGGCGTGTCGCGAGACTGCGCGTACTTCAGCAGGGGTCCGAGCAGCTCATCGACAAAACGCCGCAGAGCGTCGGGGCTCTGCACCTCCAGGAGGAGCCGGAAAGCCCCCAGCGAGCGATAGGAGGCCACGCGTCCATGTCCCCCGGCGCGCCGCGTGAGGCGCAAAGCCTGCCGTGCCTCGACGTGGGAGCGCGCCAGCTCGCTGACCCCATGCGCCAGGTTGCCGATGCCCACAGACGCCGTACCCGGCTTCATCACCGGCCCGGCGGCTGCCAGCACCTGCGCCGCGAGCTTCTCCACGGTCGCCAGGTCCGCCGCCAGCTCGTCGGGCACCAGGAACACGGCTGACGCGGAGCGGACGAGGGTGAGGGCGCCGGGTAGGCGTGAACGGATCAATCCCGTCAGGGCGGCATCGAGCCGATCCTGTTGGCCGCGTGCAGCCAGGGCGGCCTCGGTCTTGTCATCGTCAGGCTCGAGCACGACGACCCATGCCTGGTGCGGCAGCCGATGCCCGAGCCTCTCGGCCTGGCGTGCAATCCGCTCCGCCTCGTCCGCTTCCAGTCCGCCCGCGAGAACCTCCTCGACGAGGTCGCCCCGCAGGCGGCGCTCCACCTCGGCGGCCGCCCGTTCCTTGGCCAGCTCGAGCGCGAGAACCGTTGAACCATGCTCGAGCGCGCGGAGACGGCCCTCGGAGTCGACCGTCCCTTCGTCGACACCGACCGCGAGAAGGCCGAGCATCTCCGCGCCGGCGCGAACCGGAACGACGTCAAGGGGCTTCGGTGGACGGCCTGCGCTGATCCGCACCTCGCGGGCCGCCGTCTGCGCGAGCGCGGGAGGCACGTGGATGCGTTGCGGCATCCCGTCGGACGACTCCCCCAATCCCCTCACGCGGTATCCGTCCGCCGAGTAAAGAGCGGTCCGTCCTCCGGCGAGTGAGCCGATGACCTCGAGGATCGACTGCAGGCCGGCGCCATCGAGCGACAGCTTGGTGAAGCGCTCATGGATATCGTGGGAGAGGCGGATCTCGGCGAGCTGAACCTCGGTCCGGCGCTGCAGCTCGCTGCGCTCGAGGATGCCCGCAACCTGACCGGCGATCGCGCGCAGAAAGTCGATGTCACCCGAGTTGAACTCGCGCCTCTCGGTGCTCTGCACGTTGAGCACCCCGACCAGCCGAGGCCCCGACTCGATGGGCACTGAGGCCATGGAGTGAAAGCGGTCTTCGTCCAGGCCCGGCACCCACTTCCAATGAGGTTCCTGGCTCACGTCGGGGACGACGGCCGCATGGCGCGACTCGGCGACCCAACCGGTGATGCCCTCCCCCACCTTCATGGTCACCTTGCCGACCATGTTTTCGTTCAACCCGTTGGTCGCGGTCAGCAACAGGTCGCGATCAGTCCGCAGGTACAGAGAGCACACATCGGTCCCGATGGCCGAGGTCGTCTCACGGATGATCAGCTCGAGCAGCTCGTCTGGGCGCTGGGTCGACGCGGCGGCCTGAGCCAGACGGACGAGAAAGCTCAGCTCGCGGGCCGCCAGGCTCGAGTCGGCGGCGCCTGCCGTCACCTGCACGCCAGCTAAGGTACGGCGGCTCTTCACGCGACGTCTCGTGTCAACAACACCATGGACAACGCCCTGGCTAGTGTGAACGATACAGACTCGACCTGCACCGGGCTTGGCGTTAGATTTAGCCGAGATTGGCCTCCCCTCACTCCGGACAGTGGCGTGAGCACTTCGCCGGAGTCGACCTGCCCGTGCCGGTGCACGGCGGCGCGACCACGACGGGGATCAACCTCGACAACGCGGCCAGCACGCCGCCGCTCAACCGTGTCCGAGACATGGTCACGGCGTTTTCCGACCTGTACTCGAGCGTGCATCGCGGCACGGGCTACAAGTCGCGGCTGTCGACCGAGGCGTACGAAGAGGCTCGCGAGATGGTCTCGCGGTTCCTCAACGTGGACGAGAAGCACCAGGTCGTCATCTTCGTCAAGGGGACGACTGATGCACTGAATCGAATCGCGGCCGAAGAGGCGAGACTGGATGGCCGGCAGGTGTTGGTCACCGAGATGGAGCACCACGCCGATCTCCTGCCATGGCGACATCGCAGTGGCCACGTCATGGTCGGGCTTTCAGATGAGGGCCACATCGACCTCGACGCGATCGAACACGAGCTCAAGGCTGCCGACGGCAAGATCAGCCTCGTCGCCGTATGCGGCGCATCCAACGTGACCGGTTTCGTATCGCCCATCCGTGAGGTCGCCGAGCTGGCGCATCGGTACGGTGCGCGAATTTCAGTCGATGCCGCGCAGCTAGCGCCGCACCACCGGATCGATGTCCGTCCGGCCGATGACCCAGGTCACCTCGATTTCGTCTCGCTCTGGCGGCGGCGCGATCAGCATCGTCACGTGGGACGACACCGTGTGGGCCGACCTACCGGACCGCGAGGAGGCGGGTTCCCCAAACGTCATCGGCGCAGTCGCGCTTGGGGTGGCGATCGAGACTCTGCTGGAGCTGGGATTCGACGAGATGCTCGCCCACGAGGTGAAGCTTGGTCGGCGCTTGGTCGAAGGCTTGAGTGAAATTTCCGGCGTCACCGTGCTCGGCGGCGTCGAGCCCGGCAAGTCCGGCACTCGCCTTGCCCTGGCGAGCTTTGTCGTCGAAGGTCTGCATCACGGCCTGGTGGCCGCGGCCCTCAGCCACGAGTGGGGTATCGCTGTGCGTCACGGATGCTTCTGCGCCAACCCTTATGTCTTCCACCTCCTCCACATGAGCAAGGCGGACGTCGCAACGGTGGAGGGCGAAGTGACCGCGGGCCGGCGCAAAGCATTGCCCGGTGCGGTGCGGGCGAGCCTGGCCCCTTACAACACCGAGGCGGAGACCGATCGCTTTCTGGAGGCGGTCAGGCAGGTCGCGCGCGGCCGGATCAAGGCGACCTATGTACAGGCGGCCGACGGCACGTATGCACCCTCTGGCGGCTGGCCGCGCATACCCACCGCGCTGCACGCGGTCGTGAAACACTAGGCGAGCATTGATCAAGTTCGTCGTCGAGGTCGTGCTCGCGATCTTCCTTCACCCGATCGCGTTCGTCCTCTGCGTCATCGATATCGTCAACCGCGCCGACCTGAGCGGAGCATGGAAGGTGCTGTGGATCATCATCACCTTCTTCTGGGGCATCGGCCCCATCCTCTACATACTCCTGGGTCGCGGGAAGTTCTGGTAACGCTCTGACGGCATGAGAGACCGCGCGGCGACCAGGGCACTGGTGCTCGGTCTGCTGGCGCTGCCATTCGGCGTGTTCTCTCCGTTCGCGATCTGGAGTGGGACGCGCTCCCTGAGACGGATCCGCGCCTCGGGGGGCGAGCTGCGCGGCGCCGCCTGCGCCGGCGGGGGCCTGGTCGCCGGCCTGATCGGGCTGGGCACATTTCTGGTCGGAACGGCTTACTGGCTCTTCAGCTCGTGATCGCGCGCCTCGTCATCGGCCTCCTGATCGTCGTCATCGGCGCCTTCACCTATCCGGGCGAGCTGATCGTTTCGCTTGCGACCCGCATCGCTCCGCAAGCCCCCGCTGCAGCTGGACCGGAAGGCGCCATGCCCTGGCTTCACGTCGCGCATCCCTCCGGCGGTCGGCCCTACATCGCAGACGACAAGAACCGCCTCGTCCTCCTTCACGGCGCGATACCCGCGTCACTGCTCGAGTTCGGCCCGGGCTCGGGACCCGTCTATCCGCTCGACCGCGCGGCCTACCAGGACGGGCAATGCCCACCCAACTCTCGCACCAGTCGTTACCCACCGCTGTGCATGACCGACCTTTCCCAGATGGCGGCGCTGGGCTTCAACTCGGTCCGTCTTCCGATCTCGTGGAGCCTGCTCGAGCCCCAACGCGGAATGTTCAGCACGGCTTACCTCGACCGCGTGGCGCAGATCGTCGACTGGGCGCGGTCACTTCGCATGTACGTCATCGTCGATCTGCACCAGAACGCGTTTTCCCACTTCGTCGGTGCCAGTGACTCGACCGTCGACCTCGCATACGACAGCGGCGCACCTGAATGGGCGACCTTCACGGACGGCTTTTCCTCACACGTCGCCGCCGGACAGCGCGAGCTCAACCCGGCCGTGCTCCAGGCGACCACGAACTTCTGGTACGACCGCGACGGCATCCAGGACGAATACATCGCGGCCCTGGCCTTTGTGGCTCGGCGTTTTCGTGACGACTCGGTCGTCGCCGGCTATGGCATCTACAACGAACCGCTGCTCGGTTGGAATCTTCCTCCGGGCTTCGAGGACCTGCTCCTCTTTCCTTTCTATAGAAGGGCGATCGATGCGATCACCGGCGCGCACGACGGGCTGCCGTGCTGGTCGGGTTTTTTCATGCCGGCTTCATGCGGCTATCGCGACCTCGGGGTCGGCGACCGGCGCCATCTGATTTTTGTCGACACCGGCCTGCTGCGCGAGGTGACAGATTTCCCAACGCACCTGGGCTTGCCGATCAGCTCGTATCCGAACGTCGTGCTCGCCATGCACGCGTACACGCATATCTACACAATCGACGCGCTGGCCGGCCAGAAGGCGGCGAACGCAACGTACCCGTGGGGCGGCTATGACCAGAGCTATGCGTTTGCCGAACGGGAGTCCAGAGCGATGGACGCGGCGCTGTTCGTGTCGGAGTTCGGGAACGCACCGCCGGACGACGACTTGATCTTGAAGCCGCAGCTCGAGGAGCAGGAGAAGCATCGCACCGGCTTTGCGTTCTGGCCGTGGAAAGAGACCAGCGGGGGAGCCTGGGGAATGTTCGCGCCGCCGTCGCCGGAAGCGTCGAGCGGCTGCCTTCGCGTCTCGAGGGAGCGGATGCTCGCGCGGGTCTATCCACGACTCAGCGCCGACCCAGGCCTCACTTTTCACTACGACCCGTCCGACGGCCGTTTCACCCTGCGGGCCCAGAGCCGGGCAGGCGACCCGACGACCACTGTTTATGTTCCACGGCAGGTCACGGGCCAGGTCTCGAGCGATGGTGCCGTTCATCTGGTGATCAGTGACGAGCCCGATGGAAGCAGGCTCGTGCTCGCCACGCCGACCGGCGGCGAATTCGTGGTCGCCGTCTCGCCGGCGCTGCTTTCCCTTGCGGGGTGCTAGTCGCTTCCAGAACGTCGCCTGGCGAATCGGAGTCAGCGATCCACACGACCGCTTAGTACATTCCTCCCAGGTGGATCCAAGGGACGGGGTTTAGGTTTCGCGAATCATCTGGCATGGGCTAATCTGGACCCCAAGGGTGGGAAGCCGACCAGCGACATCTGGCCGCGCTGGCACGTCCAAAAACGCCACCGACGTCAAGGGCAAGCAGGCGCAGAAAAACGGGGCGACCAGACACCGCCCGGCGGCCAACGGCGAGCTCGCGAGCGAACCGGAGGTCAGGCTCGTTGGGGTCTCGAAGACATTCGGCAAGAAAGCCATCTTCAAGGACGTCAACTTCGCGGTCGCTCTCGGTGAGCTGGTCGAGGTAACCGGACCCAGCGGCGCCGGCAAGACAACGCTGCTTCGCCTTGTCCACGGGCAGCTCAAGCCGAACGCGGGCGAGCTCTGGGTGCGCGGACGCGGACTGCATAGGTGGTGGCGTCGCGGCCTTGGCAGGATCCGCCGGGATGTAGCTTTTGTCTTCCAGGAGCAACGGCTGCTGCCGCGTCTCACTGCGTTCGAGAACATCGTGCTCGCGCTCCAGGTTCGCGATTCACAACTGCCGAACAGGACGATCAAGGAGCGCGCGCTCGAGGCGCTGGAATCCGTCCAGCTCGCTCACCGGCGCGGCGCCTACCCCCATCAGCTTTCGGCCGGCGAGCGGCAGCGCATCGCTGTCGCCCGCGCCCTCGCGACGAGGCCCCGCGTGCTCCTCGCCGACGAACCCTTGACCGCCTTGGATGACGAGAACGCTGCGATCATCACGCACCTTCTCGAGGATGCCGCGGCCGGCGGGACGACGGTGATCGTCGCCACGCACAGGCACACCTTTGCCGCGAGCCGCATCCTGCGTTTGCCCAGCGCTCGCGTGGTGAGCAACGGGGCGCGCCGGCCGGCGCTCAACGGCAACGGCCACGCCAACGGTGTTTCGAACGGCGTTGGCAATGGAAATGGGAACAGGAATGGGAACGGCCACGGAAATGGCCACGCCATCGCCGTCGCCGTTCGTGCGCCCTGGTGGCGCGCGGTCGTCCCGGTTCGGGAGAGACCGAAGCGGGTCACCAAGGCGTCGCGACTCCCGCTCTGGAGACGCTCTCTAGCCTTCGGGGCGAACGGCTACCGTCTCGTGGTCCTCAACGGCCTCCGCAGCTGGAGCCGCGATGCCAGGCTCACCACGCCGGTGATCGGCACGATCGCGCTCCTGCTGATGCTCTGCGGCACGCTCGCCCTGGTCGGAATCGCTGCCGAGCGCGTCGTGGCAGACCAGGCCGGCCAGGCCTCGTTGGTGCGCGTCTACCTCGCCCCTGACGCGACCTCTGACGCCGTCGCCGCGCTCAAGGCCAAGCTCCGCGCGGACAGCCGCGTTGGGTCGGTGACAGAGCTGACGCCCGCGCAGGCGCTGGCGGAGGCAAGCAAGCGGCCGGGTCTCGACAACCTTTCCAGCCTGAGCTCAGCAAACCCGTTCCCCGCCAGCCTGGACGTGAGGGTCCGCATGGTCACGCAAGTGGCGGCGGTGGCGAGCTCAGTCAAGGGCGATCCCGCGGTCGACGCATCCTATCCGACCTCGTATGACCCGGATACCTATTCGCGGCTGCGCCACATCACGCTGGTCGCGGGCTCGATCGCGGCGGGGATCGTGCTCCTGTTCGCAATTGTCGCGTACGCCGTCATCGCGAACTCAATGCGAGCAATCGCCACCTCGCGCCATCAGGAGGTCGCCGTCACGCGCCTCCTCGGGGCACGGGGCTGGATGCTGCGCGGTCCGTTCGTCGTCGAAGGGCTTACGACGGGCGCGCTGGCTGGGGCGCTCGCAGCTGCGGTCGTCGCCGCCGCCTACCTGCTCGCCGTGCGTTTCGAGTCCGCCATCTACGTCCAGATGCTTCCTGGCGTGGGTGCGACCGAGGTTCAGTACGTGCTCGCGGCCGTGATCACGGCCGGGTTGGTCCTGGGCACGGCGACCGCGTTTTTGGGTTTTCGCAAGGCGCGGGAGTGAGACACGCGCTGGCGGCCGCCGCGCTGGTCGGAGCGTCGTTTTCGCTGCAGATCACAGCCGCTGGAGCTACCCCACCCACGCCATGCCCCACCCCCGCGGCCGCCTCGGGCAGCCGCGTTACATGTCCCGCCGCGCCGGTGGATGCCAACCAGGCCGCCCTCGATCTACTGAAGAGCCGGCTCGGTGGCGACCTGGCAAGAGCGCTGGACGCGCAGCAGAAGCTGACGGTCACGCTGAACCAGTTCGCGACCACCGAGCGCTTGCTGACCGCCGAGGTGACTCGCGAGGAGGCGCTGATCGCCGACCTCGAGGCGCAAATCGCCAAGCTTGATGCTCAGATCGCCGACACGGAGGCACGCATCGAGGTCGAGAAGCAGCAGCTCGCTGTCATGTCACGGGCGATTTATAGACAGCCGGACTCGTTCTGGATGCTGATCGCGCGCAGCGGCAGCCTTCGCGAGGCGCTCGTCACAACCGCCGACGCGGTGGTGGCCGGCCAACGCGCGCACGCGCTGGAGACCAGGTTGGAGGCAGACCTCAAGAAGTTGCAGGCTGATCGCCAGGCTCGCCAGGACGACCTCGATCGCGAAAGCGCGACGCTCGATCTCTTGACCGCGAACCTCGACGCGCTGCAGGAGGTGATGAGCCGGCAGACCGACGTGAGCGGTCAGCTGACCGACCTCATGACTCAGATCCACAGTGCCAAGGACACCTTCCAGAGGCAGGCGCCGGACGTGCTGTTGGCGCTGACCCAGCTGCTCGAGTCTCAAGAGCAGGATCTCATCCTCCGCTCGTACGAGACCGCGTGGATTCAGGCTCAGGTCGGCACCGGGCTGGCGATGGTCAACCACCAGCTGCCCGTGGGCCGCACCATCGCCGGCCTGACGCTGGCCTGGCCAATGGCGAAGTTCGAGATCACGCAGCCGTTCGGGCCCTCGACGGTGCTGCTCGAGCCCCCCTTTGGTCCCTACAAGCACTTCCATACGGGGGTCGACATCGGGGCGCCCCTCGGCACTCCCGTGATGGCTTCGGCGGTCGGTGTCGTAGTCGCGGTGGGCCACACCGCGATCGGTTACGGCAACTTCGTGGTCATCGCCCACGGCGGCGGGATCGCCACGCTTTACGGACACCTGCTCGAGACGAGCACCAAGGTTGGCGATCATGTCGTGCGAGGCCAGGTGATCGGGCTCGAGGGGTCGACTGGGTACTCGACCGGGCCGCACGTCCATTTCGAGCTGCGTGTCAATGACCAGGTCATCGACCCGATGCCTTACCTGCCGGTGCCCGGGACGAACTGGTCCGCGTAAGATCCCGCGCCTGGTGCCCCCGGAGGGAATCGAACCCCCGACCTTGACGTTAGGACCGTCCTGCTCTATCCCCTGAGCTACGGGGGCGAGTCGACCAGACTACGAATTCTGATTCAGTCCGCCCTACGCGCGCCCTGCGGCCGTGGAGGCACTCAGCCAAGTCTCAGCCAATTCCTAGATCGGGTTCAGTGCCGCGCCTCAGGCTTTCAGGCATGGAACCAACAAAGATCGAGGTAAGAGTCCGCGCGCGGGAGGCGGCGCTCCAGGCGCTGAACCGCCTGACCGCCTGGACCGCGGTCGGGGCGTTCGCCTGCCTTGGAGTGTTCACGGCGATCAGCGCGGCGACCATTCCGGGCACGACTTCGTCAACGTCGTCGACGGCGGCCTCGACTTCGACATCCTCCACATCGTCGACGTCCTCGAGCTCTTCGAGCAGCCTCGAGCCCTCGAGCGGAGTCAGCTCTTCGTCCGGCACCGGCGTGGTCGTCTCTGGCGCCTCGCACTGACCCATGCCTGACACCCTTCTCTGGTACACGACGCGCGGCGCGGGCGCCGTGACGCTCATCTTGCTGAGCTCCGTCGTCGTGCTCGGAATTCTTTCCGCGCTGCGTGTCCAGACCGCCAGATGGCCGCGATTCTTGACGACCGGGCTGCACCGCAACCTCGCCCTGATGACGCTGGTGTTCCTCGCCCTCCACATCGTCACGGCGGTGGTCGATCCGTTCACACACCTCGGCTGGGCCGCCGCGCTCATTCCTTTCTCGTCGTACTACCGCACGCTCTGGCTTGGCCTCGGCGTCATCTCTTTCGAGCTTCTGCTCGCCATCGCCGTCACAAGCCTTCTGCGCGGCTACCTCGGTCACAACACGTGGCGGGCGATTCACTGGCTGACGTACGCGGCGTGGCCGGTCGGGGTCATACATGGACTCGGCACCGGCACTGACACATGGTCGGCGTGGATGCTCGCTATCACCGCGGCGTGCGTGGCGGCGGTCGGAGTCGCGATCATCCTCCGCCTGACCACCGGCTCCACCGATCCGCTCGCCTCCGCCCGCGCAACCTTCCGCACGGCGGTCGACCGCCGCGAGGTCCGATGACGCGACTGCTCGACGCACCGGAACGGTTCGGTCCGCTGCCGCAGATGGGGGGCGGTTTCATCGATGCGATCGAGCAGTCGAGGCTGGTCGGTCGGGGCGGCGCTGGGTTTCCCGTTGCCACCAAGTGGCGCGCGGTCGCGAAGCGATCCGGCGGCCGGGCGGTGGTTGTCGTCAACGGCGCTGAAGGAGAACCGCGAAGCCAGAAGGACCGACTGGTCATGACGTGGCGTCCCCATCTCGTCCTCGACGGCGCCTTCATCGCCGCCCGGGTCCTACACGCGCGGCGTGTGATCCTCTACATCGGCGAGCGCCACGAGAAAGCGCGCAGCGCGATGCTGCGAGCGCTGGGCGAACGGACCGAGCCGGAGGGGGCGCTCGTCACCGTTGCCGCCGCGCCGGCGCGCTACGTTGCAGGAGCCGAGAGCGCCGCCATCCACTTCCTGAACGATGGCGTCGCGACGCCGACCACTGCGCCGCCTTTGCCCTTTGAGCAGGGAGTCGATCGCGCACCGACGCTCGTCCAGAACGTGGAGACGCTGGCTCAAATCGGGCTGCTCGCCCGGCTTGGCCAGGCGCCGGCGACGACGCTCGTCACCCTGGCGGGCGCCGTGATGAGAACAGGGGTGCTCGAGGCCGACCGCGGAACGACGGTCGCGGACGCCGTTCGAGGCGCCGGCGGACCGACCGAATCGCCGCGGGCCGTTCTCGTGGGCGGGTACTTCGGCTCCTGGGTCGAACCCGAGGTGGCCTGGCAACTCCCTCTCGACCACGAGACCTTGCGCCGGCACGGCCTGGGCCTCGGGTGCGGCGTGATCGGTTTGCTTCCAGCCCGCGCGTGCCCCGTTTGCGAGACGGCGGGCATCATGCGCTACCTCGCGGCCGAGAGCTCGGCGCAGTGCGGGCCGTGCTTTTTTGGGCTCAGAGCCCTCGCCGATGCGTGCTCGCGGATCTCAGACGGCAGCTCGGACGGCAATGACCTCTCCCGCCTTCGCCGCTGGGTCGACGAGGTGCCGGGGCGCGGCGCATGCCGGCACCCTGACGGTGCCGTCCTGTTTCTGTCCTCCGCATTGCGTGTGTTCGACCGCGAGTTCGCGAACCACCGAGCGCACGACATGAGGAGGACCGCGTGAGCGACCAGCTCAAGCTCGTGGTCGATCGCATCAAATGCGATGGTCGTGGGCTGTGCGCCGAGCTGCTGCCGGAGCTGATCCGCCTCGACGACTGGGGTTACCCGATCGTCGATTCGGGCAACGTTCCCAAACACCTGCTCCCGCTCGCGCAGCGAGCGGTCGAGGACTGCCCTGTTCTCGCCGTCACCTTGCGGCGCGCGGAGGTCAAGCGATGACCGCGACCGTGCTCGGCATCGCGGACGATCGCGCGCTCGGCAGCTCGCTGCGCCTCATCGTTACCCGACCTCAGTCGCTGGCCGCCGCAAAGGCCGCGGTCGACGACGTCATCCGGGCGGCAGACGTCGCGGCAAGCCGGTTTCGTGACGACAGCGAGCTCACCATGCTCAACGCAAGGCCGGACCAGGTCACGATCGTCAGCCCCCTGCTCGCGTCCGCGATCGCGGCCGCTCTGCGCGGCGCCGAGCTCACCGGCGGTGCGGTCGACCCAACCATCGGCGCCGCGATCCGACTGGTCGGCTACGACGGCGACTTCGCCTCGATCGAAGCGGATGGCCCACCGCTCCATCTGGTCGCGCGAGGCATCCCGGGTTGGAAGGCGATCCGCTTCAGCTCTGCGACACGTTCGATCGTGATTCCGCGCGGCGTCGAGCTCGACCTCGGCGCGACGGCAAAGGCCCTTGCGGCAGACCTCGCGGCTGCCGCCGCGCACAAGGCAGTGGGAGGCGGCGTTCTTGTCAGCCTCGGCGGCGACATCGCCGTAGCGGGCGACGCGCCGCCGGGTGGCTGGCTCGTCCAGGCGAGCGAGGACAGCGCCGCACCGCTGGCGGAGACCGAGGAGACGGTCGGCATCGCCTCCGGCGGCGTTGCCTCCTCAGGCACGGCCGTTCGGCGCTGGTTGCGTGGGGGCGTCGAGCTGCATCACATCATCGATCCCGCAACCGGCTTGCCGGCGGAGAGCTGCTGGCGCAGCGCGACCGTGGTCGCGGGCAGCTGCGTCGATGCGAACATCGCCTCGACCGGCGCTATCGTCATGAGCGAGAAGGCTGTGCCCTGGCTCGTCCTGAATCGGATGGCCGCGCGCCTCGTGCGCCGCGACGGGTCTGTCGATCGAATCGCGGGCTGGCCAGTTCCAGTCAAATCGAAGCTGATCCCCACTATTCTCTGAGCAATCTCCCAGGAAATTCCATCAGCATGATCATCGTGAACAAGGATGGCGCCCGAGTGCTCGTCGTCGACGACGAGCCCAACATCACCGAGCTTGTCGCCATGGCGCTCCGCTACGAAGGCTTCAACGTCAAGACCGCGGCAACCGGCCGCGGGGCGCTGACCGCGGTCACCCAGTTCGCACCGTCGCTTGTGATCCTGGACGTGATGCTGCCGGACATAGACGGGATCGAGGTTCTCAAGCGAATGAACAGCGCAGGCAACAAGGTGCCGATCATTTTCCTGACCGCAAAGGACGCGACCGAGGACAAAGTCCACGGACTGACCATCGGCGGCGATGACTACGTCACCAAGCCGTTCAGCATCGAAGAGCTGATGGCCCGCGTCAGGGTCGTGCTTCGGCGGCACGGCAGCGACTCGGAGACGAGCAAGCTTGCGCTGGCCGACCTCGAGCTCGACGACGACGCCCACGAGGTCCGCAGGCATGGCCACGTCGTCGAGCTGACGAACACCGAGTACCGCCTGCTGCGCTACCTCCTGATCAACGCGGGCCGTGTCTTGACACGCAGCCAGATCCTCGATCATGTCTGGCACTACGACTTCGGCGGCGACGCCAGCGTGCTCGAGACCTACATCAGCTACCTCCGACGCAAGGTCGACCGCTACGATCCGCCGCTGGTCCAGACCGTGCGCGGCGTGGGGTACGTCCTCCGAACGCCACGAAAATGACCCTGTCGCTACGTGGGCGGCTCCTGATCGGCGTCATCTCGCTGGTCGTCGTCGGCCTTCTGGTTCTCAACGTGGCGATTTACGCATCGCTTCAGAATTTCCTGATCAGGGGCGTCGACGCCCAGTTGAGGGCCGGTGTCGATGAGGTGGCCAACACGCTCGGCGCGCCCGGCCGCGGTCAGGTGCAGCACACCGCGTTCCCGGTAGGAACCGTGGCTGAGCTGATAGGCACGGACGGCTCCGTGGTCAACGTCAAGGTCGTCGGGCAGGGATTCGGCACGCCCACCGCGGCGGTGACCCCGGTTCTGCCCAGCCGGTTGCCTTCGGCCGGCCTTGACGTTCCTACGGACCCCCAGACCGTCCGGGGCTCCGACGCGGTGACCCAATTTCGAATGACCGATTGGCCGGAAGGCCGCTTCGGAGGCCAGTACATCGTCCTCGCCATTCCCCTGACCGACGTCTATTCGACCCTGCGAGGCCTGCTGATCTCCGAGCTGGTCATCAGTGTCGGCGTGGTCGCCGGCACCGCTCTGCTTGCCTTCGTCATCATCCAGGTCGGGCTGCGGCCCCTTCGGCGGATGGGCGCGATCGCGGGAGAGATCGCGGCCGGCGACTACAGCCGCCGTGTCGAACCCGCGACCTCGAAAACCGAGATCGGCCGGCTTGGTCTCGCGCTCAACGCGATGCTGAGTCAGATCGAGGCCGCCTTTGCCAAGAGCACGGCGTCCGAGCGAAGGCTGCGCCGGTTCATCGCGGACGCGTCCCATGAGCTTCGCACGCCATTGACCTCGATCCGGGGCTACTCGGAGATGCTGCGTCGGGGGGCCGGCGAGTCGCCTGCAGATGCTGACCTTGCCAGGCGCCGGATCGAGGAGGAGTCGGTCCGCATGTCCGCGCTGGTGGACGATATGCTCCTGATCGCCCGGCTCGACCAGGGCCGGCCGCTCGAGACGAAACCGGTCGACCTGCAAGTCATCGCGCGCGACGCCGCTGCCGATGCGCGTGCGGTGGCGCCGCAGCGCGAGATCACCGTGAACGCGCCCGACAACGTGGTCGTGTCCGGGGACGACACGCGGCTGCGACAGGTCGTCGGGAACCTCGTCCGCAACGCTCTCGTCCACACGCCTGCCACCACTCCCATCGAGATCGGAGTGGCAACTCAGAACGGCACCGCGCGCCTCTCGGTGGCCGACCATGGGTCAGGTCTCGGCCCAGACGTGCTCGAGCGGATCTTCGAGCCCTTCTATCGCGCCGACCCGAGCCGCAGCCGCGACAGCGGCGGCGCCGGTCTCGGGCTGTCGATCGTCAACGCCGTCGTCGTGGCTCACGGGGGTCGCGTCGAGGTCAAGCAGACCAGCGGGGGCGGAGCGACCTTCGAGGTCGAGCTCCCTCTCGTTTCTCACCGCTAGCTGCTTTCACAGCAAACTCCAAACCTGGTTTGAGGAGGCTTTCAGAAGAGGTCCGCATCCTGAAGCTCACCGGATGCCACCTCCGGCCTTTCCCCGAACGTAGGGGACGCGCCCCTAAGCGTCCCCTACACCCCCTCCCTCACCGGCTGGCGAGCCTGTGCGCCAAACTCGCCGGCACCGAGGCGCCGGTGGAGGAGAGCCAGCGGGCGAGGCGCCCACCAGTTGGCGCGGCCGAGGATTCTCATCACGGCCGGCACGATGAGAATTCGCACGATCGTCGCATCCAACGCGATGGCGACGGCAAGGCCGATCCCGATGGACTTGATGATCACCACCTGCGCCAGTCCAAATGCGATGAACACGGCGCACATGATCGCCGCGGCTCCGGTGATCAAACGCCCGCTCTTCTCCAAACCCATCGCGACGCCGGCCTGGTTGTCCCCGGTGCGCTGGTATTCCTCCTGGATACGGCTGATCAGCAAAACCTCGTAGTCCATCGACATTCCGAAGACCAGGCTGAACAGGATCACCGGGATGCTGGGGTCGATCGACTGCGCCGTGAAACCGAGCAGCCCGCTGAGGTGACCCTGTTGAAACACGAAGACGAGCGCGCCGAATGATGCCGAGATCGAGAAGAGGTTCGTGAGCACGGCCTTCAGCGGCAGGACGACCGATCCGGTGAGCAGGAAGAGGATCACGTATGTCACGAGAATCACGGTGCCTATGGCGACAGGCGTCCGCTGCAGGATGAAGTTCACAACGTCCAGGTCGAAGGCTGTGCCGCCGGTCGCCAGAACCTGGCCGTCGGTCAGATGCTCGGCGCGCACCGCCCTGACGATCGCCCGCGACTCGTCGCTGGTGTAGGGCGTGTTGGTCAAAACGTTGAGCAGGACGATGTGCTTGCCCGCGCTGTTCGCCAGCGCGTCCTGCATTGCGGACGGCAATGAATCGCGAGATCCTGAGTAGAGGCTCTGGTAGTCCAAGCGGCCCAAGCCCGGGTTGATGTCGAAGATGCTCTCGACGCGAATCACGTTGGGCAGGGCGGCGAGTCTGCGGCTCAAGTCGTATGTCGCGCCGATGTGCTCGGGCGAGAACGGCGATGAGTCCGGGTAGTAGGCGACCGCTTCGACCGAGCTCTCGTTCCAGCCGGGGAAATCGTTGATGAGGGTGTCGTAGCCCTGGCGCGCCTGGTTCGAAGGCGGCAGGGCGTCGACATCGCTGCTGGCCATCCGCAGCTGAAGGAACGGAGTGCCCAGTGCGATCAGCACCCCCAACGCGGGGATGAGCGCGAACCACGGCCTGCGCATGACCCACGTCGCCATCGCATGCCACGCGCCCGTTCCGGCGGGTCTGCGCACGCCTAGCGAGGGCACCAGCCGTCTCGCCCATCGAGGCCACCAGTCCACGGCATTGCCCAGGATGGCCAGCGCCGCCGGAAGAAAAGTGAGGCCGTAGATCACCGCGATGGCGACGACGATCCCACCCGCCGCGCCCATCGAGGCCATGAAGGTGCCCTGATAGAACAGCATCGCGGACAGGCCGATGGCTACTGTGACGCCCGAGAACGTGATCGCGCGACCGGCGGTGGACATCGCGATGGCAATTGCCTCTTCGCGAGTAGCCCCGGCCGCGAGCTCGTCGCGGAATCGATTGACGACGAACAACGAATAGTCGATGGCGAGCGCCAGCCCGATCAGGGACACGATGTTGGTCGCGTACTGGGAAACGTCGGTGAAGCGCGCCAGCAACATCGTCCCGGCCAGCCCGCCGACGATCGCGAGCAGGCCGACTCCCAGCGGGAGGAGGGCGGCGACGATCGCGGCGAAGATGAGGATGAGCATCAGAAATGTGACCGGAAGGGCGACGTATTCGGCCCGCACGAGGTCCGAGTCGAGGGTCGAGTTGAAGGCAAGGTTGAGTGGAACCTGCCCCGTGGCGACGACGGTGAGCGGTCCTGGGTGGACCGCGGCAATCACCTCGTTGATGTACCTCTCAGACGTCCGGGCCTGGTCTTTGAACTGCACCATGACCAGCGCCTTGTGCCCGTCTCGAGACATGAAGGTCGCCTGCTCGCTCGCGGGCACGCTGTACGGAGTTGTCAGACCGGAGATCCGGGCATCGCCTCCGAGCGGCGCGATCGCGCTTTCCACGGCGGCCTGGAACTCGGCGTCCGTGACCTTGAGGGTCGCGCTGCTGAAGATCAGCGTCATGCCAGAAGTCACGACGACAGGTTGGTCCCGGTGGATGTCGCGAGTTACCAGGCTGGCGGTGCGTCCGGCTTCCAGGCTCGCTCCGAAACCCTCGTTTCCGACAACCTGTCCGCCTGTGAGGACGCCGATCACGGAAGCCCCGAGGAGCACCGCTGACACGACCAGGGTGGCCCAGCGAAAGCGATAGACAAAGCGGCCCCAGCGGGCAAACACCGGGGCACACGATAACCCGCGTGCTAGGGAATCTGCCTCAGGAAAGCTTCCAGTGGACGCCCTGAAGTACGGGCTTCGACATAGTGAGATAGGCCTGCAGGTTGTCCTGGCGGGTCAGCACCATCACGACGTAGTAGACGCTGCCGCTGGAGTTGGCCCCCGCGAACAACGACGCCGCCGCCGGCACGGAATGAGATCCGCTGGTGAGCGTGAAGCACGTGGTCCAGCTGATCCCCTTCGCGCCGTTGAACGACGTGTTCGTGGTGCTCGTGTTGGGGCACGCGCGCGCGTCCGGGTACTTGCCCTTGAAGTAGCCGTCGATCGTGTTCTTGTTGTCCTGCGCCGATTGCGGAGGGCTGGAAGGTCCGCTCGCGACCGATATGGAGCCGTCGCTGTTCGGGTCCGTAAGGATGATGGTTTCGCTGTCTTTGCTGGCCACAGCCCATCCAGGCGGCACGGGGATGGTCAGGCCGTCGTTCGACTCGGATGTCGTGCTCTTCGACGTGGGCGAGGCCACCGGGCTCGGCGACCCTTGTGGAGTTGGACTGGTGAGCTCGCCGACACGCGACCCACCCGTACCAGACGAGTTGCGGTTGCCGAGGATCGCCATTGCGGTACCGAATCCCGCCATCAATACCGTGAGCAGCAGGACCGCGGCGATGATCAGCATCCAGGGCGTTCGGTGGACTGCACCCGGGACGGCCGGCGGCGTGTAGAAGGGGCTCTGATACCCACCTGCGGCCACCACCGGCGGTGCGATGCCTGGCGGCGGGCCGGCGAATGCTCCGGCCGGGGGCGCAGGTGGCGGAGGCGCTGTGGCCACTGCGCCCGCCGCGGTCAGCGCGGTCCCGCAAGCCTGGCAATAGAGGTTGCCGTCAGGATTCTGGGCGCCACACCGGGCGCAGGTCAGAGCCACCTAGGTTTTTCTGCCCTGGGCTTTCGGAGCAGCGCCGGTGTGGGGCTTGCGCGCTCGCTTGACCGAAGTGGGTGCGGCGGTGAGCGCCATGCCGCAGTTGGGGCAAAAACCTGAAGCAACGATGTGCATGTGGCAGTTCGGGCATACGGTCTCGGCGAAACCCATATGGGCGGCCTCTTCCAGGAGCGAGTGGTGCAGCAGGTAACGAACGTAGATGAGCACCGCGCCGACCACCGTCGCTTGCCAAACGAGCACGAAAAGCGCATTGACCTGCGAGTCCTTCAAGAGCAAAGTGCCGAGCGCAAACGCGATGTGCGCCACTACGGCGGTGCCGAGGCCGCCGAGCTCCCGACGTGCGAAGCGACCGCGCCGGTAGCGCCAGATCGCCGCCACCACGATCCCGGTCGCGCTTCCCTGGAGCAGCGGCTGAAAGATGGCAAGCGTGGTTAGGTCGTAGATCCAGTTGCCGGGCGCCATGTGCGCAGGGAGACTTGTAATCACGCTCGAAAAACCCACCAGCGATTCGGCCACGCTAAAGCCGAGGCCTGCGGCGATGCCGAAGACCAGACCATCCACGGTCTCCGGAAAGTCACCGCGATTTGGAAGAAGGAGCGCCGGCAGAGGTTTGAGAGCCTCCTGCACGATTGGGATAAGGATCCCGATGAAAAGCAGCATGCCCGCGCCGATGCCCGCATTGCGAAGCGGGTTGCCGACGCCCGCGTACGGGTTGGACAGCCCCCGCTCGATCAAAGCAAGGACGAGCCCGATCAACGCTCCGCCGCCGATCGTGAAGCCAAGCACGATCGCCGGCTCGTCGCGATAGACCTGCGCCTCGTAGAGGTAGATCAGGTACAGAACCGGAACGAGAAACGTCGCGACAAGAATCGCAGCCGTGATGAGGCCCGCCACGTACAGGATGAGGATGCCCGCGAGCCCAGCCGCGAACGCCCAGCGGAACTCATGGATCTTCTGCTGGCCGAGATGAGGAAACAGCGTCGTGAAAACAGACGGCTGGACGACGTGCTCGCCGGGATGAGCGGCGTAGCGGTTCTCGCGCGTCTTGGGGTCGCCTACCTCAGCCGCGGTTCCCTGGTGCGCGCCGCACCGGGTACAGAACACGCCGTCCGGGACGTCGGTGGCGCAGTGATCGCAGCGCACGGCCCGTAAGGATATCGACCGGCGCCGGAGTTTAGGGCTGGGCGGCCGGCCCTAGGAGCGCTTTGCTTCCTCCGGTTCCGACGGTACCCAACCGCGAATGAAGTGGCATGAATAGTGACCGGGATGCTTCTCGAAATAGCGCTGGTGATAGTCCTCCGCTCGCCAGAAGTCCGTGGCCGGCACGATCTCGGTGACGATCTTACGGTCGAAGAACTTCTGCGCCTCTTCCTTTGATTTGCGCGCGGCCCTCTCTTGCTCGGCGTTGTGGAAGAAGATCGCGGACCGGTACTGATGTCCCATGTCAGGACCTTGGCGGTTCAATGTCGTCGGATCGTGCATGTTCCAGAACGCGTTCAGAAGCTGGTCGTATGTCACAGTCGCGGGGTCGTAAGTGACCTCCACCGCTTCCGCGTGCCCTGTTCTACCGTTGCACACCTGCTCGTAGGTGGGGTGGTCGACGGTGCCTCCTTCGTAACCCGAGACGGCCTCGATCACTCCCGGCACCTGGTTGAAAAGGTGCTCAACGCCCCAGAAGCACCCGCCTGCGAAAGTGGCTTTTTCCATCTCACCCTCCAACATATTCGGTCACCACATGATTCCCGAAATTGACGATTCCGTAACGGGGCCGGGCAGATTTCGCTGGCTGCTGGCGGCCACGGTGGACATCACGCCCCTGCGCCGCCACCGCGATTTCAGGCTCCTCTTCATCGGCAGATTGGTCTCCTTCTTCGGCTCGATGATCTCGGGTGTCGCGTTTCCGTACCAGGTCTACCAGCTGACCCACAGCGTGCTGCTTGTCGGCGTACTCGGGGTGCTGGAGTTCGCAGCCATCCTTGCCTTTGCCTTTCTGGGGGGTGCGCTTGCCGACGCTCGGGACCGGCGCTGGCTGGTGCTGCTCACCGAGGCGGCGTTGCTGGCTTGCAGCCTCGCGCTGGCAGGCAACGCCGCGCTCTCGCATCCGCAGGTGTGGCTCCTTTTCGTCATCGCGATGGCATGGGGAGTGCTTGACGCCGTCCAGCGCCCCTCGCTCGACGCCATGCTGCCGCGTCTGGTCGACAAGGACGAGCTGGCAGCGGCAGCGGCGCTGGGCGGCGTCCGTGGCACGCTCGGGATGATCCTTGGGCCGGCCCTCGGCGGAGTGCTCCTGGCTGCCTTCGGACTCTCAGTCACATACCTCGTAGACGTCGCGACTTTCCTGGTGGGTCTCGCTTGCCTGTGGCTCATGCGAGCGGTCCCGCCGCCGGTCGATGCAGCCAAGCCCAGCCTCCGCCGAGTTCTGGAAGGGCTCCGCTATGCAAGCAGCCGCCAGGAGCTCATAGGTACGTACGTCGTGGACATGGTCGCGATGTTCTTCGGCATGCCGATGGCGCTGTTTCCGGCGATCGCGCAGAGTCTCGGCGGACCAACGGTTCTCGGCCTGCTGTACGCGGCGCCGGCGGCGGGATCCTTCGTCTTCTCCGCGACGAGCGGCTGGACCAGTCGAATCCGCCGGCATGGCATGGGCGTGGTGGTCGCGGCTGTGATCTGGGGCCTGGCGATCATCGGCTTTGGATTCGCGCCCGGCCTCTGGCCCGCCCTGTTCTTCCTCGCGCTCGCCGGTGCGGCGGACATGATGAGTGGCGTTTTCCGATCTGGCCTCTTGAACCAGACCATTCCAGACTCCCTACGGGGACGGCTCGCATCCATCGAGATGCTGAGCTACACGTCAGGGCCCGCGCTCGGGAACTTCGAAGCCGGCGTCGTTGCGTCCCTCTTCAGCCTCCGTGTCTCGATCGTTTCAGGCGGCGTCCTGTGCGTCATCGGCTGCTTGGTGTGCGCCGCGGCGCTGCCCGCCTTCCGCGCCTATGACGCCCGCCTGTACCATCTCGCGCCAGATCCACAATCCGGCAGCGTCAAGCGAGGCAAGCAGTGAACTCAGGCCAGATCTTTGTTGCGTTGGTCGGCGCCACCACCCTCTTCGCCCTGTGGGCCGCGATCTTTGCGACGCGGGCCGACCGGGCTACGCGGCGCGCGATCAAGCTCGCGGATCGGCGCTGGGAGGCAAGCACTCGCCCGGTCCCCCACCTCACGTTCACCGATTTCGTTTCGCCTGGCCAATCCATCCAGGTCCAGGTCGAAAACCTCGGCGGTACTCTGGCCGGGGGCGGGGTCATCGTGCAGAACGGCGACGAGATCTACGCAGGCGAGCTGAACATGCCCGAGAAGACGCCGGCGCGCCCCATCTCGCTCCCCTTCGTGGTCAAGGCTTGGCAGCGCGCGGGCCAGCCGCGCTGCCTCCTGTTGGTCGCTCGAGACGTCGGCGGCCAGTGCTGGAACTGCCTCGACGGCAGCCAGCCGATCAAAGACCCCCGCAAGTGGCTGGCCGGCCAGCTCCGCGACCTGCGGATGCAGGGCATGGTGGATTTCCCGTCGCTGACGGGGACCGCCAGGCGCTAGTGGGTGTGGTCGAGCTCCGCCTTGAGCTTTAGCTGCACGTTGCCCTTCAGGGCCGAGGACACGGGGCATCCGTCTTTGGCTTCTTCCGCCAGCTTCTGAAACGCGGCGGCGTCGATGCCATGGATGTGCCCGCGCACGGTGATGGTGCTCGAGACGATCCCCTTGCCGGGGACGAACTCGATCTCAGCCGTCGTGTTCAGCCGCTCCGGGTGGTAGCCCGCCTTGGCGAGGCCGTTGGAGAAGGCCATCGAGTAGCAGGCCGCATGCGCCGCGGCGATGAGCTCTTCCGGGCTCGTCCCATGCTCGCGGTCCGTCCGTGTCGCCCACGTAACAGGAAACTCACTGAACGTTCCGCTGGCAACCTTCACGCGTCCGCGCCCGCTCGTGAGGTCGCCCTCCCAAACCGCATCTGCCCTGCTCACCGCAGCCATGCCGTACCTCCCAACAGTGTGCTGATGTGCAGGATAGTTGTTGCGCTGAAACGGCAATGAAGGGGCACGAGATTCCGGACCTCGACCCGCAGCCCCGGGATGCAGAGGGTCATGGCTACGTCGATTTCCTCGCGTCGGAAAGGCTGAGCGTCGGTCTCGCGGTGTGGCCGGCCGGGTCCGCAGATCATCAGCAGCCGCATCGCGAGGACGAGGTGTACTACGTGATCAGCGGGCGCGGCGTCATTCGAGTTGCGGATGAGGATCGACCGGTGAGGGCCGGCAGTCTGGTGTTCGTCGGGGCCGGCGTCGAGCACCGCTTCCACGACATCGAGGAGGACCTGCGCGTGCTCGTCTTCTGGGCGCCGCCCCACGCGGTCCCGCGTCATCATTAGGCCGATGTCGCAGATACCGGCAGTGATCGTGACCACGACGGAACGACCAGCCGGTTATGAGGTCAAGCAGGCGCTCGGCCAGGTCTTCGGCGTTGTGGTTCGGAGCCGCGGTCTCGGCGGCAACGTCATGGCGAGCCTGCGCTCCCTCGCCGGCGGTGAGATCGTGGGGTACACGCGGTTGGTCGAAGGAACGTTTCAGTAGCTCGGGGCCGGGAATCCTTTACATCAGAGAGATGAGCGATTCCAAAGTGGTGACCTGCCCCACCTGCGGGCAGAAAAACCGAGTCAAAGTTGCCGCCGCCGGCGTACCTCAGTGCGCCAACTGCGGCTCCCCGCTGCCCTGGCTCGTCGAGGTGACGAGCGCCGACTTCGAGGCCGGCGTTGAGGCCAGCCCACTGCCTGTGCTCGCGGACTTCTGGGCTCCGTGGTGCGGGCCGTGCCGGATGGTCGCACCCGCCGTCGAGAAGGTGGCGGCTGACCTCGCCGGAAAGGTCAAGGTCGTGAAGATCAACACCGACGAGCAGCCCGATCTTGGCAGCCGGTTCGGGGTGCGCAGCATCCCAACCCTGATCCTGTTCGAGCGTGGCCGCGAGAAGGACCGCGTCGTCGGCGTGCGGCCGGCTCCGGCCCTTCGGGCCTGGATCGACTCGAAGCTGAGCGCCTCAGCGGCGTAAACAGGCGGTCCGCGGGCCCTCCTAGGGCGGCGGCGTCGCCAGCACCCGCCGGACCTCGCGCGCGACCTCCACGTCCTCATGTGCCTTGATCACAAGCGTCGGCACGCTCGCGCCCGGCGCGCTGATGTCGCTATCGGCGCCCAGGCTCGCGTTCAGCGTCGGGCCGATCTCAACGCCAAGGAACCGCAGGCCTCCAACGGCGGCTGCGCGCACCGCCGGCGCGTTCTCGCCCACGCCACCGGTGAAAACAAGCACGTCAAGGCCTTCCATGGACGCGGCCATGGATGCGATCAGCGACCGCAGGCGATGGACGTAGACATCGAAAGCGAGTCGTGCAGCTTCGTCGCCGCTCGACCTTCGCTTCATGACCTCACGCATGTCAGGGGTGCCCGCAAGCGCCTTCAAGCCGCCGGCCTTGTCGAGCCCGTCGCTGAGCTCGGGCTCCTCCATGCCGGCGTGCCGCTGGAGCCACAGGAGCATCCCCGGGTCGACCGTGCCGGAGCGGGTGGCCATCACCAGACCCTCGAGCGGCGTGAAGCCCATGGTGGTATCGACGGAGCGGCCACCCAACACAGCGGCGAGCGACGCGCCGGCGCCCAGATGGCAGGTCACGACCCTGAGCCCAGACTGCGGACGCGAGAGCATCTCAGCCGCGCGCCTGGCCGCGTATGCGTGCGAGAAGCCGTGGAATCCGTAACGACGGATGCCGTATCGCCGGCGCCATTCGAGCGGGATCGCGTACGTCGAAGCAGCCGGTGGAATCGTCGAATGGAACGCCGTGTCGAGGCAGGCGACGCCAGGGACGCGAGGCAGCAGCTCCCGTGTGGCGGCGATGCCGGCCATCGCGGCGGGAAGGTGCAGCGGCGCGAGGTCGGTGATGCTGATGAGGTAGCGGATCACGTCTCCGTCGATCCGCACCGATGCCTGGTAGCGCGGCCCGCCGTGCACGATGCGATGCCCGATCGCCTCGACGCCACCCACTCCGTGGATCGCGTTGGCAAGCTGCGCCTCGTCGAGCCGTCCCTCAGAGACCTCGAACTCGCGGTCGAAGAGAATCCTGTCGTCCCCGTCGACCAGGCTCAGCTTGACGGAGCTCGAGCCTGCGTTGAGAACGAGGACGCGCAAGGGGTTTAGTGCGGCCAGGCCCAGTCGGTGATCTCGGGTGCGTCCCGCCCGTGGTCGCGTGTGTACCGGCGGGCGTGCAGGCGTTGGTCGACCATCGTCTGGCGGATGTGCGCCGCTTTGGAGCCCAGCGATGGGACGCGATCGATGACGTCCATCACGAGGTGATAGCGATCCAGGTCGTTGAGCATCACCATGTCGAAAGGCGTGGTGGTCGTGCCTTCCTCCTTGTATCCGCGGACGTGGATGTTGGGATGGTTCGTCCGGCGATACGTGAGGCGGTGGATCAGCCACGGATAGCCGTGGTAGGCAAAGATCACCGGCTTGTCGGCCGTGAACACTTCGTCGAACTCCGCATCCCGCAAACCATGGGGGTGCTCGGTCGGCGGCTGCAGCCGCATCAGGTCGACGACGTTGACGAAGCGGACGGCGACCTGCGGCAGGTGCTGGCGGATGAGATCGGCCGCGGCCAGCGTCTCGAGAGTGGGCACATCTCCGGCGCAAGCCAGCACGACGTCCGGATCGCGACCCTCATCCGTGCTCGCCCAGTCCCAGATACCCAGGCCACGCGTGCAGTGCGCGATCGCGTCCTCCATCGACAGGTAGTTCAGCGCCGGCTGCTTGCCCGCGACCATCACGTTCACGTAGTTGCGGCTCCGCAGGCAGTGGTCCGCCACCGAGAGCAGGCAGTTGGCGTCAGGCGCCAGATAAACGCGGATGACCTCCGCCTTCTTGTTCACGACGTGGTCGATGAAGCCAGGGTCCTGGTGCGAGAACCCGTTGTGATCCTGCCGCCACACGTGGGACGAGAGCAAATAGTTCAACGAGGCGATGGGACGCCGCCACGGGATGTGCCGCGTCACCTTCAACCACTTCGCGTGCTGGTTGAACATCGAGTCGATGATGTGGATGAAGGCCTCGTAGCAGTCGAATAGGCCGTGGCGGCCCGTGAGCAGGTAGCCCTCGAGCCAGCCCTCGCACATGTGCTCGCTCAAGACCTCCATGACGCGGCCCTCCGGCGCGAGGTGGTCATCGCCGGGCACGACCTCCGCGTCCCAGGTCCGGTTCGTCGCCTCGAACACGGCGCTGAGACGGTTGGACTCCGTCTCATCCGGGCCGACGATGCGGAAGTTGTCCGGGTTCATCTTGATCACGTCGCGCAGGTAGCGCCCCAGCACGCGTGTCGCCTCGCTTGTCGTCGTTCCGGGCCTCGCCACGGCAATCGCGTAATCGCGAAAGTCCGGCAGGCGGAGGTCCCGCAGCAGCTCGCCTCCGTTCGCATGGGGATTCGCGCTCATTCGCCGGTCACCCTGCGGCGGCAGCCTCAGCACCTCATCGACGACCTTGCCGGTTTTATCGAACAGCTCCTCGGGACGATAGCGCAGCAGCCAGTCCTCGAGGATCTTCACATGGCTCGGGTCCGAGGCAAAGCCGGTGACCGGCACCTGGTGGGCGCGGAACGTGCCCTCGATCGGCTCGCCGTCGACGTTCTTTGGGCCGGTCCACCCTTTGGGCGTGCGAAGGATGATCATCGGCCAGCTCGGGCGTCCTGGATGGTGATCCGAGTGCGCCTCGCCCTGGATGCGCGCGATCTCGTCGAGCGCCCAGTCCAGCGCCGCAGCCATCTGCTGATGCACCCTCGGCGGATCGTCGCCGCTCACGATCACCGGCGCATGGCCGTAGCCGCGCATCAACTCGATCAGCTCGCGCTCCGGGATGCGGGCCAGCAGCGTGGGATTGGCGATCTTGTAGCCATTGAGGTGGAGGATCGGCAGCACTGCTCCATCCCGAGCCGGGTTGAGGAACTTGTTCGAGTGCCAGCTGGCTGCGAGTGGTCCGGTCTCAGCTTCGCCGTCGCCCACGATGCAGAACACCGTCAGCTCCGGGTTATCGAAAGCAGCCCCATACGCATGGACCAGCGCGTAACCGAGCTCGCCGCCCTCGTGGATCGAGCCCGGCGTCTCGGGCGCGTTGTGACTCGGGATTCCGCCCGGAAACGAAAACTGCCGGAACAGCTTGCGCAGCCCGGTCTCATCCAGCGTCACGTCGGGGTAGCGCTCCGTGTACGTCCCTTCGAGGTACGCGTTGGCCACCCCGGCTGGACCGCCGTGCCCTGGGCCCATGATGTAAATCGCGTCGAGGTCGCGCTTCTTGATCAGGCGGTTGGCGTGGGCGTGGATGAAGTTCAGCCCCGGAGTCGTGCCCCAGTGACCCAGAAGGCGGGGCTTGATGTCCTCCAAACGGAGCGGTCGCTTCAGCAGTGGGTTGTCGAAGAGGTAGATCTGTCCGACGCTCAGGTAGTTGGCCGCGCGCCAGTAGGCGTCGATGAGCCGGAGCTCGTCGGCGGTGAGGGGCTGGGCGCGCTCTAGGTCGGGCGCGGCGGCGGTCCTGGCCTGGTTCATCCGCACCCCTCATGATGCTCGGTTATGGCTGACCTCCGTCCGGTAACCGTGATCGCGGCCCTCGAGCAGGAAGCCCACGCTCTGGTGCGCAGGATGCCGCGAGCGGAGAGCGTCGGGCCGCGACTCTCGATCTGGGAAGGCGGCGGCCTCGTGGTCATGGTCGCTGGTGTCGGCAAAGTCGCCGCGGCGCTGGCCGCCCAGTACGCGTGCGACGTCTTCAAGCCACGGTGCTTGATCGGAATCGGGCTTGCCGGCGGACTCGAGGACGGCGCCCGCCCGGGCCAGGTCATCGTCGCGACCGGAGCTGTGCAGCATGACCTCGACGGCCGGCCGTTGACCGACGCGAAAGGCGTAATTCCGGGACTTGGCCTCTCGGTCATCACGGCGGATCCGGCGGTGGCTGAGAAGCTGCTCCTGGCCGCCCGATTTGAGTCCAAGGACGCGCGGTCGGGTCTCGTGCTCACCGGTGACCAGATCGTCACCTCGCGCGCCGTGCGCGACGCGCTCGCGCGCGATTTTCCCGACGCCGCTTGCGTTGACATGGAGACGGCCGCGGTCGCACAGGTTGCGCATCAGAACGGGCTCGCCTGGTCTGCGCTGCGTGTGATGTCCGACGCCGCCGATGAAACCTTCGACCTCCGAGGCGTCATCGGCTTCGGCGTGAGCACCGCCGCCAACCTGTTCGAGAGCATCATTCAAGCAGTCGTGGACGAGCTGTGATCGAAGCGTCGGTGCGGTGGCTTTCGGCCACGGAAGCGGCGCATCGGGTGAGCGCCGGCCAGGTCAATCCTCAAGACGTGGTGCAGGCGCACCTCGACGCGATCGATCGATTCGATTCGCGGATTCATGCGTACATTCATGTCGACCGCAACGCCCGCTCGGCATCGGGCGTGACGCTCGCCGTCAAGGACAGCCAGCCCGTCGCGGGGATGCCCTACACCTATGGCACGCAATCCTGGCGCGACCGCATCGCCGAGCAGGACGCGGTGCCGGTCTCGCGCGCGAGGACGGCCGGGATGGCGATTCTCGGCAAGACCAACCTCCCCGAGCTTGCCGCGTCAATCGGCACGACCAACACGATCTTTCCGGCGACCCAGAATCCATGGCGGGAGGGCGTCACGCCGGGAGGCTCCAGCGGCGGCAGCGGCGCGGCGGTCGCCGCCGGGATGGCCTCGGTCGCGCTGGGCGGAGACACCGGAGGATCGATCCGGATCCCTGCCTCGTGCTGCGGCGTCGTCGGCCTGCGACCGACCCCGGATCGAATTCCGTCCGAGGAGGTCGACGTGATCGTGCTGCAGTCACGTGGCCCGATGACGCGCACCGTCGCGGACGCCCGGCTGCTCTTCTCGGTGATGACGGCGACCAGCCCGAACGGAGCGCAGCCGAAGCGCCGCGCCCTGATCGGGATGGCCGATTCCAGCGCCCTTGGCGCGGATCCCGCCGTGCGCGAAGCCTGCCACCGCGCCGCCCGCGCGCTGGAATCGGCGGGCAATGAGATCGAGCAGATCAAGTGGGACCCGGAGCCCGTCACGGAGGGCTACGGCGTCGTGCGCCGCGCCAGCATGGCAAGCTTTCCTGCCGATCTCTCCACGTTCGGCCCAGGCATCCGCAAGCTGGCCGCTGAAGGCCGCGGACTCACCGCGATGGACTATTTCCAGGCTTTCGAGAAGGCGACTGACGCTGCCAATCGCGCCGTCGGGGTGCCACTTCAAACGCGTTACGACTTCCTGCTCACGCCAACGCTCGGTCTGCTGCCCATGCCGATCGAGAATGTCCCGCCTTTTCTCGGCGAGGAGTGGGCGCGCTACGTGCAGTTCGTGCTACCAGTGAGCTTCGCGCGTACGCCGGCAATCTCCATTCCCGCGGGTCTTCACGACGGACTGCCGGTCGGCGTCCAGCTGGTCGGAAGATTTGCCCAGGAGTACGAGCTTCTCGACTTCGCAGAGCAGCTGGAAAAGATGCCCGGCTTCGGTTTCCAACGACCGCCCGATATGGAGTAGATGGATGAAAGCTCAGCGCGTCGAGATGTTCGTGTGCCCCTCGGCCACGCCCGCGGACACGTCAGGCCTGCAAAGGCTGGCGGACGCGGGAAAGATCAAGCCGGAAACGCTCGTCGCGCTGGTCGGCAAGACCGAAGGCACCGGCGCGCACGACGACTGGGGTCGTGTGTGGGCGGATGTGGCGCTGCGCGAATGGACCGCGAAGTTTCTCGGCATCCAGGTCGAGGACGTCGCCAAACAGGTCATCTTCGTTCTCTCGGGTGGGTGCCCCGGCGTGATCACGCCACACATCGCCGCCGTGACGCGCGAGTGGATCGAGGCTCCCGAGGGCAACGCCCAGGACGACAAGCGACTCGTCGTCGGTCGGGCCGGGTCGGATGCAATCGCCCCCGAGGAAGTCGGCCGGATGGGCATGATCCGCAAGGTCGCCGAGGCGACGCACCGCGCGATGGCGGATGCGGCGCTGAGCGATCCGAAGGACGTGCACCTGGTCATGGTCAAGGTGCCGGGGTTGACGACCTCGAGCATCAAGGACGCGGAATCGCGCGGCAAGACCGTCGTCTCGCACGACCTGACGTTCGGTCCCGAAGGCGCGGGAGCGTACGCGAACGACGCCGCCGCATTGGGGGTCGCGATGGCACTCGGCGAGGTCCCCGAGTCCTCGCTGTCGGACGAGGCGGTGCGCCGCAACTGGGATCTCTATTCAGAGGTGGCGATGACCTCGTCCGGGGGCGAAAAGCGTCACGGCGAGGTCGTCGTGTTCGGCAACTCGAACACCTCGCAGAGCCCGCTCCGGATCGGCCATTCCGTGACGCGGGACTTCATCGACGCTGAGGGTGTGCGCAAAGCGCTGCGTTCGGCCGGCCTGCATTTCAAAGACGGATTGCCCGACGAGGCCGACCTGACGCGCCTGGTCCACGTCTTCGCGAAATCCGTGATCCCGGGCAGCGATCAGGTCCGCGGCCAGCGGATCACCCTGCTCGACGACGCCGACGCCTACCAGATCGGAAAGGCGCTGGGGGGCATGCTCGTCGCGTCGGTCACCGGCCGCACCACGAACTATGTGAGCGGGGGCGAGCGCAACTCGCACCAGGGACCACCGGGAGGCAACATCGTCGCGGCAGTCGTCAGGGCCGACTCGTAGCGAGCTCGTAGAGCTTCAACGGCGAGAGGGGCATCTCGGCGACCGGCACACCGAGTGCGTCCGCGATTGCCGACCCGATCACCGCACCGACAGGGATCACGCCCGCCTCCCCCGCCCCCTTCACCCCCAGCGGGTTCAGCGGCGAGGGCGTTTCGATGTGGTCGATCTCGATCGGCGGGATCTCGGTCGCGTAAGGGATGAGGAACTCCATGAAGGACGCGTTGCGCAGCTGGCCGTCCGAGTCGTAGGCAAGCCGCTCGTAGAACGCACCGCCGATGCCCTGCGCGACGCCCCCTTCGATCTGACCCTGCAGGACGAGCGGATTGATTACGCGGCCGCAGTCATGCACTACGACGTATTTGAGTATCTCGAGTCGAAACGTTTTCGGGTCGACCCGCACGTAAGCCGCATGGCATCCTGACGCCCACGTAGAACCCGGCGGGCTGTAGTAGCCGGTCGCCTCGAGACCCGGCTGCTCGCCTTCGTGCAGCGGCGGACCGGGACGGGCTTTGGAAGCGAACTGCGTCGCCGCCTCGGTGCCGCCCCCGAAGGCGTAGCGCATCGGGTTCGAAAGCACGGCGACCGCCGCCAGCGGAATGCCGCGATCTGGCGAGCCCTTCACCCGCACCCGGCCGCCTGCCAGCTCGAGGTCCGCGGGATTCGCCTCGAGGTGATCGGCCGCAATCTGCTTCGCCTTACCGGCCACCATGCGCGCCGCGACGTGCATCGCGTTGCCCGCGGTGACCGCGCCGCGCGACGCGAAGGTGCCCACGCCCCAGGGAAAACGGCGTGTATCGCCGCTCGTGATCTCAACGTCCTTGACATCCACTCCAAGCTCGTCGGCGACGACCTGAGCCCACACCGTTGCGTGGGCCTGGCCCTGGCTTGGGATCCCGGTCGCCGCCACGACCTTGCCCGAGACAAGGACCTGGACGTGAGCGCCTTCATACGGGCCGACCCCGGTGCCTTCGACGTAGACGCCGATGCCCATGCCGATGTTGTCGCCGTTCGGTTTCGGTCCCAGCATGGCGACCGCCCGCTCGAGCAGCGCCGGGTAGTCGCCGCTGTCGTAAACGACGGCGTTGCCGTCCTGCCACGCGACACCGACGTCGTACGGAAACTGATCCTGCTTTATCAGGTTGCGCCGCCGGACCTCGATGCGATCAATGCCCAGCTCAGACGCGATTGCGTCGAGAGTGCGCTCCATCACAAAGCATGCATGCGGCCGCCCCGCGCCGCGGTAGGGCGAGGTGGGCGTCGCGTTCGTGTACAGGTCGCGAAACCGGACCCGATAGTTTGCGATCCGATACGGCCCAGGCACCTGGGCCGCGGTGATGATCGGAAGGATGATCCCGTACGGTGTGTACGCGCCTCCGTCGTGGATAAAGTCGTCGTCCAGCGCGAGCACACGGCCTTCATCGTCGAAGCCCACCTCGACCTCGTGCACCTGTCCGCGTTCCTGGTTGACCGCGGTGAAGTGTTCTTGCCTGTCTTCGGTCCACTTCACGGGACGGCCGAGCTGCATCGCGGCGTACGGCACCAGCAGCTCGTCGGGGTAGAAAAGCATGATCTTCGGCCCGAAGCCTCCACCGACGTCGGGAGCGATCACCTCGACGTTCGACTCAGGCAGTCCGAAGAGCACCGCCAGGCCGCCCCGAATCGACGTCGGCGACTGAGTCGAGTCGTAGACGGTCAGCTTGCGGTCGGCGTCCGACCAGCTCGCCCAAACCGCGCGCCCTTCCATCGGGCTGGCCGCCCCGCGCTCATATCGATAGCGCAACCGCTTGCGGTGAGGGGCCTCGGCCAGCGCTTCGTCGACGTCTCCGACCTCTTGCACCATCTCCGCGGCGACGTTGCCCGGCACGTCGTCGTGCACGAGGTGCTCGGCGCGAGCGGCGGCTTCCGGTGTGATGACCACCGGCAGCGGCTCGTATTCCACCTGCACCAGGTCCGCTGCGTCTTCGGCGAGGTATCTGCTTTCCGCGACGATGAATGCAACCGCCTCGCCCGCGTATCGCACGATCTCTGAAGCCAGACACCGCTGCGTGCGGCCGTGGGTCAGGTTGGGATGCGGGATTAGAAGTGGAAGGTCGAGGCCACCGAAAGGCAGGTCGGCCGCCGTGTAGACGGCAGCCACGCCGGGCATCGCTCGCGCCTCGTTCACATCGATCGACGTGATCCGGGCGTGCGCGTGCGGCGACCGAACGAAGCAGCATTCGAGAGCGCCTTCACCGATATCGTCAGTGAAGCGCCCGCGCCCGCGCAGCAGGCGGTCGTCCTCGACGCGCTGCACCGGCGCGCCGAACCAGCGGGTCGTCATTTCGACAATTCCACCGCGCGGGTCACCGCGCGCCGGATTGATGCATAGCCGGTGCAGCGGCACAGGTTGCCGGCGATGCCTTCTTCGATCTGCTGCGCGGTTGGTTGGGGATGCTGCGCCAGCAGCCCGACGACGGACATCACGAATCCCGGCGTGCAGAAGCCGCACTGCAGGCCGTGGGTTTCATGAAATGCCTGCTGCACCGGGTGGAGCGGCGCGCCGCTGCGCGCGAGCCCCTCGACCGTCGTGAGCTCGTGGCCCTCGGCCTGCACCGCGAGCATCAGGCACGAACGCACCGGATTCCCATCCAGCAGCACCGTGCAGCAGCCGCAGACTCCGTGCTCGCAGCCGACGTGGGTGCCGGTGAGGCCCAGGTCGTGTCGCAGGTGGTCGGAGAGCAGACGCCGGGCATCGGCCGGCGCCGGATATTCCACCTCATTCACCTTCACGCGGCGAACGCCTTCTCGGTCAGGACGCGCACGAGGTGGAGCCGGAAGTCCGGCGTCGCCTCCAGGTCGCCGCTCGGCTGCAGGCCGCGCGTTGCGTCACTCCGGTCAGCCAGCACGGGAGTTGACCCGACGCCGAACAGAGCGAGCCTGGTGTCCGCCCTCACGACCCCGGCAAGCGCGAAATCGCCATGGCGGCGCGACTCTTCCAGGATCGCGAACGGCTGTGGAGATGCCGGAAACCAGGCTTCAACGACCATCTCGTCCGTCTCCAGCGCCGTCTCGAAAACGCCCCGGAACAGCTGATCGGCGGCGATCGTGCGCTTGCCGCGGGCCGATTGGGCGATGACGTGACCGCCAAGCGCGAGCAGCACGGCGGGCAGCTCGGATGCGGGGTCGGCGTGGGCGAGGCTGCCGCATACGGTTCCCCTGTTGCGGATGACGCGGTGCGCGACCAGGCGCACCGCCTCGCCGAGCAGCGGGCAGACGCGCGCCACGAGGTCGGAGTCCTCAACAGCCGCCTGGCGCCCGAGCGCTTCGACGGCGATTCCGCCATCGCGCTCGTAGATCCGATCGAGACCGGCGACCCGGTTGATGTCCAGCAGGTGACGAGGCCTCGCCAGGCGGAAGTTGAGCAGCGGGATGAGCGACTGGCCACCTGCCAAAACCTTCGCCTCCTCGAGTGAGGCCAGCAAGGAGCAGGCCTCATCCAGCGTCGTGGGCGCGTGGTACTCGAAGGGAGGCGGCTTCACTCGTCGAGGATCGCGACCGCGCGGCACAGCGCGGCCTCGCCGCCCTGGAATCGCCACGGAAAACAACCGAACCGGATCTTGCGGTCGAGCACCTCGTCGAGCTGCCCGCCGAGGTTCTCGATGTGTACCACGTCGTGCGGGAACAGCAGCGTGTGCATGATCTGGTAGTCGGCCTTGGGAAAGATCTGGTCGAGGCTGCGGCCGAGCTTCACCTCCGCTTCCTCCGCCTCGTCAGCGCGGATGCGCCGGATCACCGTGTTCATCGGATGGTCGGCGCTTCCAGCGTCCACCGCGATCCACCGCACGCCGCGCTTGAGCACCCATTCGGCGAACTCGCGCGCCGGTCCCGGATGCCGGATGAAGTAACGCGTCTCATCGACATGCGAGCGGTCGGTCCAGTTCTCGGGGTAGTAGCGGTGGTAGCCGGTGCGGATGACCAGGATGTCGCCGCGCTCGATCTTCAGCCCGGTGGCTTTCTCCCAACGCTCGAAGTGCTCGGGACCGTACACGTCGTAGTCGCCGATGCCAAGCCGCTCGAGGTCGACCACGCATGCGGGGCCTATGAGGAAGTCGAGCGGCAGGTCGCCGATGAACTTGCCGCCGGTCATGAAATGCGCCGGCGCGTCCAGGTGTGTGCTGACATGGAGCGTCATCGTGATCTCCTGGCCGCCGGCACGATCGAAGGCGAGGTGCTTGATCCAGCGGATCGCCGGACCCGGGTAGCCGGCGAAAGCCGGCGTATGCAGCGAGAAGTCCTGGGTGAGGTCGAGAAACCTCATGTTCGCTGCGATGCCAGGACCGAACGCTGCACCTTGCCCATCGCGTTGCGCGGCAGCCTGTCCATCGTGATCACGCGCTTCGGACACTTATAGGCCGCGAGACGCTCGTGGGCGAAGGCGATGAGCGCGCTCTCGACCAGCGGCTCCGTTCCGGAGGGCACGACGTACGCGGTGACCTCCTCACCCCACTTCTCGCTCGGCACGCCCGCGACCGCGACCTCCTGCACGGCTGGATGCGATTCGAGAACGAGCTCGACCTCGCGCGGGTAGACGTTGAAGCCGCCGGTGATGATCAGCTCTTTGATCCGCCCGCGGATCGCAAGCGTGCCGTCCCCGCCGATCTCGCCCACGTCACCGGTGCGGAAGAATCCATCGGAGGTGAAGGCCTCGTTGGTAGCCTGTGGGTTGCGCCAGTAGCCGGTGAAAACCTGGCCGCCCTTGAGGAGCACCTCGTCGAGCTCGCCGAGCTTCACCTCGACACCGGGAAACGGATAGCCGACGCGGCCCGGCTGACGCGGGCCTTGGTAAGGATTCGTCACCACGATTCCGCCCTCGGTGATGCCGTAGCGCTCGACGGGCGGCTGGCCTAGCAACCGCTCGCATCGCTCAAAGAGCGCAGGCGGCAGCGGCGCCGACCCGCACACGAAGACCCGCACGTGGGAGAGGTCGGTCGGATTCTCGTCGAGCCAGTCGCAAAGCCGTTGGTACATCGACGGCACGCCGAAGAACATCGTGCCACCCGATTTCAACTCGGTGACCACGCCGGCTGGGGTGAACGGAACCAGGATCGCGCTGGCGCCGCTGAGCAAGGTGCCGTGGAGGCCCATGCCAAGACCGTGCAGATGAAAGAGCGGCAGCGCATGGACGAGGACGTCGCTCGACGTCCACCGCCAGACCTCGATCGCGCCGCGACCCTGAGCGAGGAAGTTGCCATGGTCGAGCAGCGCGCCCTTGGGCCGGCCGGTCGTCCCGGACGTGTAGAGGATCGCGGCCGGACTCTCGGGCGTGAGCGCCGGCATGGCCGGCTCAGCCGCACGTGGCAAGTCCTGGAGCAGGACAACCCGCGCTCCGAGCGGTTCGACAACCGCCGCCCGCGCCTTGTCCGCGATGACCAACGCAGGCTCCGAGTCGCGAAGGATGTGCTCGGCCTCGGCGGAGTGGTAGTCGGGATTCATCAGCACGACGCAAGCGCCCGCGCGCTGAGCGCCGAGGTAGGCCGTGACCCAGTCGAGCGAGTTGGCCGCGAACAGCGCGACGCGGTCGCCGGGACTCAGCCCCAGATCATGCAGCCCGCCGGCGACCTCACCCGCCCGCTCGCGAAGCTCATCGCGGGTGATGGATCGATCGCCGGCGCGAAGGACGACGTCGCGGCCCGGCTGGAGCAGCGCCTCAGGCAGCGTGCCGAAGCGCAACCGCCGGCGGAGCACCTCGATGCTCTCGGTCACGCGGCAAAGAATGACCGATCAGCGCGCGCCGGTCATGGAGGGCGTGCGGCGCTGCCACAGCACGACCGCGCCGAGCGCGATCAGCGCGAGCAGGAACGGGACGAGGATAGGGGCGAGCGAACCCGCCAGTGCGAGCGCCGCCGAGGCGGTGTCCTCCAGAAACGAGAGCGGCGGGCCCATCAGGACGACGTTCGCGACCGGCCGGACGGTCGCGCGCGCGACGTGCACCGTCGACGAGACCCCGGCGCCCGCCAGCACGCTGACAAGCACGGCGAGGCCCGGGTGCACGCCGGTGATGGTCCCTGTCTGGGAGGCGAACAGGATCGCGCCGGAGGCTGCGGCCACCGGCAGCATGACGGCGTGCCCGACCGAGTCGAGCGCCGGGATCTTGTCGATCGCGAACTCGACCACGGCCAGGACGATCAGCCCGTAGAAGGCGATGTCTGAAGCCAGGGCGTCGTAGGGAGACGCAAGGTGGACGAGGCCCAGCCGCGCGAGGAGGCTCACGATGAGGAGCGGCAGGGTCGCGTTGAGGCCGCTCGCGCCGGCGAGGCCAAACGCGGCCGGTAGCGTCAGCAGCGCGGGGTTCAATTCAACTCTGTTCTACCACGGCGGGGGTCCTACTCCGTGGCCACGATCTCCGCCGGTTCCGCCTCCGTGTCGCGCACGTGGCCGGGACGCAGGAGCTGGTACAGGACGATGGCGCTCAGCGCGCCGAGACCCAGGTTGTTGAAGGTCAGGGTCAGCCCGCCGAGGTGAATCGGGATGGCCTGGGTGGCGGGAATGCCGGCCGCGATGATGAGCGGAATCGCCGCCACGGCGAGATTCGCGCGCTTCGAGAAATCCACCTTCGCGTCGACCCAGATCTTGCCGCCGATCACAGCGATGAGGCCGAAGAGGTACATCTCGATCCCGCCCTGCACGCTCACCGGGATGCTGCGTACGAGGGCGCCGAAGATGGGGATGAAACCCAGCAGGATCGCGGTCACAGCCGCAACCACGAAAACCATGATGGAGAAGACACGCGTGATGCCCATCACGCCGATGTTCTCCGCATAGGTCGTCTCGCCTGTTCCACCCAGCAGTCCGCTGATTGTGGTCCCGAGCCCGTCGCCAATGAACGTGCGCCCGAGCATGTGGCTCAGATCACGCTTCATGATGCCGCTGATCGCGTACACATGGCCGGCGTTCTCGGCGACCAGGATGACCGGGATGAAGAAGAACAGGCTGAGCGTTGTGCCGAACTGGCTGAAGTCAGGAAAGCTGAACGACGGCACACCGACAAGCGAGGCCTGCCCGATGGCATTGAAGTCGATGTGGCAGGCGGACTTGGCGTCCGCGCAGGGCGGATAGAAGGCGGAAACGACGTAGCCCACCACGATGCCGATCAAAACCGGCAGCAAGCGTGGAAAGCCCCGGAGGTAGACCGCCGCGGCGACCGCGGCGAGCAGCGTGACCGTTGCGGTGAATGGTTCGCCCGCGTAGTTGCCGGTGGCGGCGCTCGCAAGCGCGAGACCGATGACCGCCACGACTGTGCCGGTGACCACCGGCGGCAGCAGGTATCGGATCGGGTTCACGCCGACGAAGTGGACGATCGCTCCGATGATCAGGTAGATGACTCCGGCCATCACGATGCCTGCGTAAGCCAGGCCATGGTTGGGGTTTTGCGTCCCCTGCACCGCCAGGACCGAACCTATGAACGAGAAGCTGGAGCCTAGATAGCTGGGGACCTTGAACCCGGTGACGAAAAGGAAGATCAGGGTCGCGACGCCACTGAAGAAGATCACCGTATTGGGATTGAAGCCGAGGATGAGCGGAACCAGAACGGTGGCGCCGAACATGGCCATGACGTGCTGCAGGCCCATGAGGATGGTCTGCGGCCACGGAAGCCGATCCTCGGGATAGACGACGTCGCGCTCGCGCTTCCCAGTTGCCACCGCCATGGCTTCTCCCTCCAAGCGGCACCCGGCCCCCACCTCAGCGACTCGGGCCCGGCGTTATGGTAGCCGCCCATGTGGGCTTTGCAAGATGCGCGCCTGCCCACAGGCGCGATCGCGGACGTCGTCATCGACGGGGACCGGATCGCAAGGCTCGGAGCCGGCGCAGCCGATGGCCTGAATGACCGCCTCGACTGCTCGGGCAAGCTCGTCCTGCCTGGCTTCGTCGACGGCCACGTGCACCTGGACAAGGTTCTGATCCGCGACGAGCTGCGCGAGCACGACGGCACGCTTGCCGGCGCCATCGGCGCGATCCACGAGCGGAAGCGGCGGTACACGGTGGAAGACGTGCGAGCGCGCGCCCGCACGGTGATCGAGGACTCGGTCAGGCTCGGCACCACGCGCCTGCGCTCCCACGTGGACGTGGACACCATCGGCGGCCTCATCCCGCTCGAAGGCGTCAAGGCGGCGGCGGCTGACTGCGCCGACATCGCCGAGGTTCGAATAATCGCCTGCCCGCATGAAGGTCTCCTGCGTGATCCGGGCGCACACGAACTCATGGAGGCTGCGCTCGAGGCGGGTGCGGACGTGGTCGGCGGTATGCCCCATTGGGAAGCGGATGAAGACGCACAGCGCGAACATGTCC
>VBEF01000011.1 GCA_005881275.1 Chloroflexota bacterium | reverse complement strand
ACTGGATCAACGGCGGTCCGACCGACCTCGACAACCTGGTCCTGCTCTGTCGCCGGCATCATCGCATGGTGCATGAGGGCGGATGGCAGCTGATCAAATGCGACGACGGGCAGATCGTGACCATCGCGCCTACTGTCACCTTCGGGTTGCCGAGAGGACCGGACTAGTCCGCGTTGACCTCGGCGGCGTTGTTCTCCGTCTCCACCACGCGCACCTTCAACAGACGCGCCGGCTTCAAGTGGGGCTCCAATCGATGAAAGGCCGTCAGGGCGACGTTCTCAGCTGTCGGCATCACGCCCTGCATGAAATCGACGTCGCGATTCAAGTGATGGTGATCGACCGCCTCGACGAACTCGCGGCGCAAGACGTTGTCCACCTGCTTCAGGTTCACCACCATGCCGGTGTCCGGATCGACAGCGCCGCCCACGGTGACCTCGATGACGTAGTTGTGGCCGTGGTCGGTCGAGCACGCGCCGAAAACTTCGCGATTCTTTTCGTCGGTCCAGTCGTCGCGGCAGAGGATGTGACCTGCCGCGAACGTGGCCCGGCGCGTGATGCGGACTTCGGGGGTCATGGGTTGATTCGCAAGTTAGCACCCGAGAGGGGAGAGGACTCGGCCGAAGCAAGCCAGGCGATGACTCGCGCCACCTCTGTCGGATCCAGAGCTGGGCCTTGCACCCCTGCGGTGCGGAGCATCGGCGTGTCGACCGAGCCGGGGCTAACCGCGTTCACGCGAATGCGTCGCTCCTTGCCTTCGACCGCCAGGACCTCGGTCAGGCCGGCGAGGCCGGACTTGGCCGCAACGTATGCGGACATGCCGGGAAACTTCTCGGCGCCGAAGACCCCGGACAGGCTCGACACCAGGACGATCGCTCCGCCGCGACGGCGCATGAGCTTAAACGCCTCGCGGCTGCACAGAAACGCGCCGCGCAAGCCCGAATCGATCTGCTGGTCCCACTGGCCCGCGGTCATGCGAGTCAACGGGCGCTTGATCAGGATCTGCGCGCAATGGACCAGCGCGTCGAGCGACTTCAGAGAAGCAAAGGCCTTGATCACGTCCTTCTCATCGGATATGTCGGTGCCCTCGCGCCGGCTCAACGAGATGACCTCCCAGCTTCGCGCCTGAAGCTCGCGCACCACCTCGCTGCCAATGCCGCCCGTACCGCCCGTGACGACCGCGGTCAGGGTCATTGCGCGGCTTGGTCCAGGGCCGCTTCATAGCGGTCGAGGGCCGGGTCCAGACCTAGGCGGCGCTGTGCGCTCGACCGCACCGCGACCCGGTCGAGGCCCATGCAGCGGCGGATCGCATCCGTGAGCGCGTCGATATCGTCCGGCGCTGCGAGGAAACCGCTGACGCCGTCCTCCACGACCTCGGGCATGGCACCACGGCGATACCCCGCGACCGGGCAACCGGCCATCTGGGCTTCGGCGGCGACCATGCCGAACGGCTCCTCCCAGCGCACCGCGCAGATGGTGACGGCGCTTTGAGCCATCAGCAGGCGCAGCTCTTCGCGACGCAGCGAGCCGAAGTGCACCGCGCCGCTGAGGTCGACCTCATACGCGGGATCGTAGTGAGCGCCTGCGATCCGGACGTCGAGATCGGCGGCGCGGGCGGCCGCGATCGCGTGCTCGATTCCCTTTTCAGGCGAGATGCGTCCGGCGATGAGGGCGGTGCGGGTCGCCGTGAACCCCACCGGCAGATCACCGACTCCGTTGGGAAGCACCTGGCCTACCTCGACACCGGCCGAGCGCCACGAGGCTTCACACGATCGGGAGACGGTCGCCAACCGAGACGGAGGCACCATGCGCGCGGCCGCGACGACCGCGTCAACGAGCGGCGGCAGATGGAGCGTGTGCAGCACCGGCAGCCCGAGCGCGAGCTCGAAGGCGGGAGCGTCGAAGGCGTGCTGGCTGATCACGTCGACTGGCTCAGCGGCGATCGCCTCGAACATCGCGCCGAGTGCGGCCGCGACGCCGGGAGCGGGAGGCGGCGCAGCGCCGGCCGGCATGACCAGGGCAGCCTCGGCGTCGAGCGGCACCGGCACCATATGCAGCTTTACCCCGGGGAGCTCGGACCCTTCGGTGCAGTACAGCGTGACGTCATGGCCGCGGGCGGCGAGACCCGCGGCCAGGTCGCAGATGAACGCCTGCGCGCCGCCGAGCTGCGCCGGGCGCAGCGGCGTCACCGGCGAGGCGACGACGGCGATTCTCACAACCGCGGCTTAGTCTGATCGTTGGATTCTGTGGACTACGAAGAGGCTGTCGCGAAAGCACCGCCCGGCTGGCGGCACTTCACTGCCGACGACATCGCGCGGCTGCCGAGGGAAGTGCTCGAGCACGAGATGGCGCGAGTCCCGCCCGGCGAGTCAGAGGAGCGCATGGTGCGAGGGCTGTTCTGGACGCTGGTCTACCACCTCGAACCCGGGAAGTGGGCTGAGCTGGCGCGGTTCGAGCCGATCCATCCGGACCTTGTCGCCGCATTGCCGGACAGCATCGAGGTGGCGGTCGACGTGGCCGCGGGGAGTGGCCGGCTGACGCAGCACCTTGTGACCCGGGCCCGACATGTGATCGCGATCGAACCTTCCGAGGGTCTGCGGGAAATGCTTGCTCGCCGCTTGCCGCAGGTCACTGCCCTCGCCGGCTGGGCCGAGTCGCTTCCGCTCGACGACGGAATCGCGGAGCTCACCAGCGCGTGCGGCGCTTTTGGCCCGGACCCCGCCGTGCTGGCCGAGCTGCGTCGCGTGACGGCAGCCGGCGGACACGTGGCGTTGCTCAGCCCGGAGGATCCTGAGTGGTTCGAGTCTCATGGGTGGCGGCGCGTCACCGTGCCGGCCTTTCGAGCGCCCGATCACCCAGCATGGATCGATGAGTTCTTCGGGCCGCTCGACCCGCCGCATGAGCTCGTGATGAGTCGAGTGGACGGCTAGATCATCTTGCGGACGCAGTCCGGGCAACCCTCGGCTTCTTTCACCGCGTCTGACCTGTAGAGCAGACCGACGAGCGTGCCGTCCGACGTTGTGACGGGCGAGCTCTCGAGCTCGTGCTCGGTCATGTAGTCCGCCATCTCTTTGATGGGCACGTAGGGGCGGAAAGTGCTGGGGCCGGGACGCATCGCCTGCTCCACGGGCAGCTCACCGTCCTTCTCGAGCTCGGCGCTGCGGAGCAAGCCGAGCACCACGCGCTCGCTGTTGACCACCACGGCGGCATCCCAACCCAATGCTCGAACCCGATCACGCACGACGTCGACGCGGTCGCTCAAAGCGGTCACAGGCACGTCTTTACGGGCGACCGTCCCCGCGCGAGGGCGACCAGCGTTCTCGCCCTCGGTCGGCAGGCCGGCCGCCATCCAGTCGAGCTTGCCGCCCTGCAGGTGAGAGACGGCGGTGAACCCAAGGAGCTCGAGCCGCGCCGCGGCCCTGGGCGCCATGTCTCAAGCCGAATCCCAGCAATAGACAATCACCGGCCTTGCCGGGTCGAGGATCTTGACGGTGTCGAGATTGATCTGCGCAAGCGGGATGTTCAACGCGCCGGGGAGATGCTCTTCACGGTATTCCTCAGCCTTGAGGACTTCGACGAGCGTCGCTCCATGCGCCACCAGGTCCTGGAGCTCATGGCGATCGATCGGCTTCGCCATGAAGCCATCGTAGAAGCTAAGCCGGCGCCGAGGAAACAGGCTCCTTCGTCGAGACCTCCGCCTCCTCCGGTTTGGCCGCCTCGTTCTGGATTCCGAACCAGTTGACGATCGCCCCCGCGACGAGAAGGGCGGCGCCGATGAGCATCGCGAGGTGGAACGAGCTCGTCGAGGCGTCACGCACCGCGGCCACGAGGTTGGGGTCGGTGGGTGTGTTCAAGGGACTGACCCGGTTGCGAAAGCTCTCCGACGTGACGTCGACGCCGGTGACCCGCGTCGCGAGCGACGCGTAGAAGTTCGCAGTCAAGAAGACGAAGATGACAGCCCCTGCCAGCTGCGGTCCGACGCGCGAGATAGCGTTGTTGATTGCCGAGCCCAGTCCCGAGTTCTGCACCGGGACCGATCTCATGAGAGCCGTCGTCAGCGGCGCGACCATCATCATCAGCCCGATGCCGAAGATGATTGACGCCGGCAGGAAGTCGACGAAGTAGGAGGTCGGGGGCAGATACGTGCTCGGATTGCTGGGCACGAGTGTCCATGGCGTGCTGGTTGCCGGGACACGCACGTACCAGAGGACCCCGAGCGCCATGATCGAAGGGCCGACCGTCATGAAGATCCGCGGTCCGTACCTCGCCGCGAGGCTTCCGAACCGGCGCGAGAAAAAAATCAGGAACAGCGAGCCCGGTATCCCGGTGGCGCCCGCGGCGGCCGCCGTGTAGCCGAGGGTCCCTTGCATGAAAAGTCCGACGTAATAGAAAGTCACGTAGAGGGCTCCATAGATCACGAGCGTCGAGATGTTGGTCACCGTGAAGTTGCGCGAGCGGAACAGGTCCAACGGGATCAGCGGGTATTTCGCGCGCGTCATCCAGATCGGAAGCCCGATCGTCGCCACCACGCCCAGGCCCAGGGCGACGTAGCCGATCGGGTCGCGCCAGGCCCGCTGCTGGCCGTAAATCGTGCCGAATGCCAGCCCGCCGACCGCGAGCGCGACGATGCCGGCGCCGATCCAATCGAAGTGTGGCGTGGCACGCTCGTCGCGGCTCTCGGGCACATGCTTCCAGGTCGCCCAGGCGGCCACGGCGACCAGCGGAACGTTGAGGAAAAACGCCGCGCGCCACGAGATCGTGTCAACCAGCAGGCCGCCGACCAGCGGGCCCAGGATCGTCGTCGCGCCGGAGGCCCCCGCCCATGTGCCGAAGGCCCGTCCTTGCTCCCGACCCGAGAAGTTGGCTGTGATCAGCGCCAGCGAGCCCGGAACCAGCAACGCACCCGCAGCTCCCTGGAGGATGCGAAACAGCACCAGCAGCTCCATGGTGGGGGCAAAGCCGCAGAGCACTGAGGTCACGCCGAACGCGAGCAGCCCGATCAGGAACGTGCGCTGGCGGCCGTAGTAATCGTTCACCGCGCCGGCGAGAATGAGAAGCGCGCTGAGGGTCAAGAGGTAGGCGTTGTAGACGTACGACTGGCCCTCGAGGACACCCAGAAACGAGCGAGGAAGATCTCGCCCGATGCGGGGCAGCGCGACGTTGACGACGGTCGAGTCGAGGAACACGATCCCCGACCCAAGGACTGCCGCGGCGAGGATCCAGCGCGAGCGGCTCATCTGCACCTCAGAAATCCCGCCGCCCGAGGAAGTGTTCCAACACGCCCGGGCGGGACGCTTCGTACAACGCGACGCGATGTCCGCTCGGCAGCACGAACGAAGAGCAAGGACCCATCGGGATCTCGAGCCGCGTCTCTTTCTTCAATCCTCGCTTCTTCAGCTCGGCGACCGCCTTGCGAAGGCTGTCGACGCGGTAGATGTAGATCGCTCGATCGCCCTCGAGGTGGTCGGTGAGCAGCACATGCGGAGGACCCTCCGTCAGCTCGATCATCGCCACTCGCGCGCCCATACCCTCCACGGCGAAACCGAGCTTGCCTCCCAGCACCTCGGTGAAGTAGCGCGCGTCGGCCGCGACGTCGCTGCTCGGCGTGTACAGGTAGTCCAGCTGCTGAAATGGACCACCCATGCGCTGGAGGATAGTCGGAACAATTGACGGGTGCGGATCTGCACCTGGAACATCCTCCTTGGCCTGCGGCTCAACAAGGTCGTCGAGGCGGTCAGCACGCTGCCCGATTTTCGCGATCTGGATTTGATGGCTCTCCAGGAGGCGCGAAACATCTTCGAGCGCCAGACGCCTGAGATCGTCTCGCTTTCCGGGCTCCCGACCCACCGCATGACAAGCGTCGAGCGGACCCTGCTGCGCGCCATCCCGCCTCAGAAGCGGATCGCGATCCGCGCCGAATCCGACGAACTGCGCGTTTATGTCATGCACCTCGACGTGATCGGTTTCGCACACAAGCTCGAGCAGTTCCGCGCCATCCTCAGCGATATGGCGGCGCGTCCGCCCGTGGGTCTCACGCTGATCGCCGGAGACCTGAACACGTTCGGCCCGCCGCGACTTCAGCTCTGGCGGCGAATCCGCGCCGCGGCGCACGAAGCAGATCTCGTCGAGGTGACCCACGGGCTCCGGCGCACCCACTGGACCGCACAGAAGCTGGACGCCATCTACGCCGCAGGCACGCTGGCGCCGAAGCATCGCGCTTGGACCGTGAGCGTGCGCGCCTCCGACCATCTCCCCGTGTTCGCGGAGCTGTGACGTGAAGCGCAAGCTGGTGGTCCTGCACATCGATGGCGTCAGCGCCGACGCGCTGCGTCGAGCACTGGACGGCGGGGAGATGCCGTTCCTGCGGAGCTTGATAGACGCCGAGGGCTACGAGCTGCATCGCTATCGATGCGGCCTTCCATCGACGACCCCCTTTTCCCAGGCTGGCATCCTCTACGGTGACAACTCCGAGATACCGAGCTTTCGGTGGTGGGACCGCGAACGACGCGTCTTCGTTCAGTTCGGCGCGCGCTCGACGTTCAAACAGGTCGCCGCGAGCTACTTCCAGGGCTGCGAGCCGCTGACCGAAGACGGCGCGTGCATTGCTGCTTGCTATCCAGGGGGTGCAGCGGATGACTTCGGCATCGCCTATCAGGACCGCTCCTACGGCCATCAGGACCGGTCGAGGTCCGCCGCGAGCGTGCTCGTCCCCTACCTCGCCAATCCGATCCACCTCGGTGACTGGTTGTGGCAGACGGTGACCGTGCTCGGCCGGACCGCGAAGGACTACGTTGAGGCGCGGGCTGAGGGCCGGCACCCCGCGCGCGCCTACGTCATCACTGACGTGCTGGAAGAGATTTTCGTCCATCACCTCACGCGCTACGCGGTGCAGAAGGCGATGCGAGAGGGCTACTCGCCGATCTATGCAGGCTTCTACGCATTCGATGAGACAGCGCACGCATTCGGTCCGACCGACAACTCATCGCTGCGCGTCCTGAAGCACGTCGACCGCTCGATCAGAAAGATCGCGTCGACGCGCGACGCCGGATACGAGATGGTGGTCCTGTCCGATCATGGCCAGGTCGACACCGTGACTTTCGCAGCCGCAAACGGCCGCGCCTTCGGCGGGGTTCTCGCGGACCTGCTGCCCGGATTTCGGGTTCAGGAGGTCAAGGGCAAGGAGTACGGCGCCTCAGAAACAGGGGCCATCGGGCGCGTGCACGTCACGCTGTCCGGCGGCCTGGCCCATGTCTATTTCGCCGATCGACCGGTTCGCATGAGCTATCGAGAGCTGGCCGCGACGCAGCCCGAGCTCGGCCCTGCGATCTCGGAGCTAGAGCAGGTCGCGCTGGTGATGGCGCGAGACGGCGAACAGGATGTGTTCCTGAGGGGCGGTCGGGAAATCGGCGGAGCCGAGATCAACGGCGTGCTCGCCCGATACGACGATCCCGAGATCCTGCTGGCGCAGCTATCGCGCCTCAACTCCTTTCGGAACGCGGGCGACCTCCTCGTATTCGGGGCGTTCATCGAGGGTAAACAGGTGAACTTCGAGAACCAGGCGGGGGGTCACGGCTCCATCGGCGGCGAGCAGCTGGTGCCATTCGTCCTGGCCAAGAAGGACTGGAACATCGACACGTCCGGGGTCAATGGAGCGCACGAGCTCCATCCGATTCTCGTGCGCCTGCGCGACGAGCTACTTGAGGGCAGCGCTGGGGGTCGGCTTCCAGAGGTGAGCCCACTGCACAACGATCACCGCGCCGATGACCAGCACACCGCCGGCGACCTGGGGCAGTGAGAGGCGGTCGCCAAGGAGCACCGCGGCAAGGAGCACGGTGACGACCGGCTCGAGCGTGCTGAGCAGCGACGACCGCGCGGCGCCAATGCGCGGGAGACCGGCGAGGAACAATGAGATCGCGACCATGGTCGGGATCAGCGCGATGGCGAAACCCACCACCCAGCCGCTCGTGGTATCGGGCAGGGCGAGCTCGCCGGTCAATGCTGCGATGACGCAGAACGCAATGGCGGCGCCCGAGATGATGACGGCGCTCGCCCCAACCGCCGGGACCGAACCCATCACCTTTTCGCCGAGCAGGATGTACCCGGTATAGATCGTCGGTGAGGCGATCGCGAACACCAGCGCCCATGCCAGCTGAAACTGGGCGCCGCCGACCAGCAGCGCCACGCCCAGAAAGCTCAGCCCCAGAGCAACCCCGTGCCAGACCGAGACGGCGCGGCCGAGAAAGAGCCACCCTGCCACCACGACGAGGCTCGGGTAGATGTACGCGATCAGCACGCAGAACGACGCGGGCAGCGACCGCAGCGCGGTGAAGTAGGTGAGCGACTGCGCCGTGTAGAAGATCGCTCCTAACCCGACCAGGGTGACGAGCTCGCGCCGCCTGAAGCGCAGGGGGTTCTGCCGCAAGATCAATGCGAGACCCCACATCCCGATCGCCGCCAGCACGAATCGAAAGGCCAGCGTCTGCTGTGTTCCCAGGCCGGCGCGATAGGCCAGCTTGGCGAGGATCGACAGCGTGCCGAAGGTGGTGGCCGAGATCAGCACCATCGCCGTGCCCGCCCATTCAGTTCTGCGGCTGGTCGCCGCGGTCAGGTCTATGGCCAGAAGAGATGGCCGATCAGCATGCCGATGACGACGGCAAGCGCGTAAGTCACACGTGGAAAGCGCCGCACCCACACCCGCACACCGTTGCTGATCGGGTCGCGGCCCGCGCCCAGTGCCAGCGACTCCTGGAGCATCAAGAGAAATGCGACCAGCGCGGCCGCCGTAGCGATGACGGACAGGAACGCTTCCGGGGTGAAGGTCATTTCATGCCTTCAGGCGACGTCCGGCCGTACGCGGGTCCCCACAGGAAGTGGCCGATCATGATGCCGATCACGACCGCGGCGACGAGGCCGATACCAGGGTACGAATGCACCGCCGGCCGGATGAAGTCGGTGATCGGCGCGTGGTTGGTGAGCAGCGCCCAGGTCTCGTACGCAAGCAGCAACGTGATGACGCCGAAGAGGGCAGTCACGGTCCACGAGAAGAGGTTGCCGATCACCAGCGAGTCACCACGACTTTCTTGCGCGTGTAGAACTCGACGCCGTCCATGCCGTGCACGTGAAGATCTCCAAAAAACGACCCTTTCCAGCCACTGAATGGGAAAAAAGCAAAGGGTTGGGCGATCGGTACGTTGATGCCGGCCATCCCGGCCTCCACCCTCTCGCGGAACTCCCGTCCGGCCCGGCCGGACTGGGTGAAGATCGTGGCCATGTTCCCCAGGGCGGATGCGTTCGCCTGCGCGATCGCATCGTCCAGGGTGGCGGCTCGCGCGATCGAGAGCACAGGACCGAATATCTCCTCGCGGCCGACCGACATCTGCGAGGTGACTCGATCGAGGATGGTGGGGCCCAAGAAGAATCCGCGACGGGACATCTCGCGGCGGCCGTCGACCACGAGCTCGGCGCCCTCGGCGACACCCGTTGCGACATACGCCGCGACGCGGTCGCGGTGCTCGGCGCGGATCAACGGACCGACCTGCACGCCCTCCTGGTCGCCGGGCCCGACGACGAGCTTCGTGGCAGCGTCGCGAAGCGGGTCGAGCAGGACGTCCGCCGCGCTTCCGACGGCGACCGCCACCGAACCGGAAAGGCACCGCTCGCCGGCGTTGCCGAAGGCGGAGTTGAGGATGGCGGGCACCGCGACCGCAGGATCGGCGTCGGGCATCACGACGATGTGGTTCTTGGCTCCGCCCAGGGCCTGCACGCGCTTTCCGTGGGCGGCTGCCTCCGTGTACACATGCTGCGCGACCGGGGCTGAGCCGACGAACGAGATCGCGCTGATCCCGGGATGCTCGAGCAGCGCGTCGACTGTGCCGGCCGCGCCGTGGATCACGTTCAGAACGCCGGGCGGAAAACCAGCTTCGAGGAAGAGCTCGGCCAGGCGCGCGCCGCCGAGGGGCGTGCGGTCCGATGGCTTGAGGATGAAGGTGTTGCCCGCGACGACGGCCAGCGGGAACATCCAGAGCGGGATCATTACCGGGAAGTTGAAGGGCGGGATGCCTGCGCAGACGCCGACCGGATAGCGGTACAGGTCCTGGTCGACGCCGCCCGAGACGTCCCGCAGCGTCCGTCCCTGCAGGAGGGTCGGCGCACCGCATGCGAAGTCGACGACCTCGATGCCACGCCTCACTTCGCCGCGGGCCTCGTCGAGCGTCTTGCCGTGGTGGCGCGTGACGAGCGCGGCGAGCTCCTCGAAGTGGTCCTCGAGCAGCGCCTTGAAACGGAACATGAGCCGGACGCGGTCCATTACCGCGGTGCGCGACCAGGCGCCAAAGGTTTCCGCGGCTGCACGCACCGCGGCATCGACCTCGCGCGCGTCCGACAGAGGCACGTGCTCGATCACTTCGGCGGTGGCTGGGTTGTACACCGGCAGCGACCGGGCGTCCTGAGCCGGTAGCCGCCATTCGGACCCGATCAGGTTGCGAATCAACTCTTGATACCGTACTCCGTGACGTGCGCCTCTTGACCTTCCGGCCCGGGGGAGCCAGCGTGTAGGGGTTCTCCGACAGTGCTGACGATGTCAATCGAATCGTCTAGGCCGCCAGACAAGAGAGGCCGCAGGCGCGGCCCGCCTGCTTCCGCGCTGAATTAGTCTGGGGGCGATGTTCGCCCTCGACCGCGTCTCTGGCGTCCTCGTGGCTCTCGCCACGCCGCTCAATCGCGACGGCAGCGTCGACGAGCCGTCAATCACCCGCCTCGTGGAACACGTGCTCGCGGGTGGGGTTCACGGCCTCCTCCCGTTGGGATCGACCGGTGAAGGAGCGGCGCTGGATGAGGCCGCCCGCCGCAGGGTCTTGAGTGCCGTGGTTGAGGCGGGCGCCGGACGCGTACCCGTGATCTGCGGTGTGGCGCAGGCCAGCGTGGCATCGGTCCGGACGGAGATCGAATCGGCGGCGCGACTGGGCGCGGATGCCGTGCTCGTGGCACCTCCTTTCTACTACCCGATGGATCAGGCGAGCGTGCTCGCCTTTTACCGGCGGATCGCCGAGGCCGCGCCGGTGCCGATACTCGTCTACAACATTCCTCAGTTCACGAAGGTCGTGGTCGAGCCGGCGACGATCGCCACGCTCGCGGCCCAGGGGGCGGTCAAAGGCGTCAAGGACTCGAGCCGCGACTTCGAATACTTCGAAGGCGTGTGCATCGCGACGCGGGAAGTGGACGGGTTTCGAGTCTTCACCGGCAGCGACTCGATGCTCGTCGCCTCGCTTGCCGCCGGAGGCTCGGGCACCATCTGCGGCGCCGCAAACATCGCGCCCGATTGGGTCGTGCGCGTCTACGACGATTACGCTCGCGGCGACCTCGCGGCGGCGCGCGCCGGCCAGGACAAGGTATATCAGCTCGTGATGGCTCTCCGCGGCGACGTCTTTCCCAGCGCGATCAAGGCCGCCCTCCACATGCTGGACATCTGCAAGCCATGGCCGGCTCCGCCTGCCACGCGGTTGGACGAGCGATTGGAATCGCGGCTCCGCGACCGGCTCGCGGAATTGGGCCTGCATGCAGCCGAACGCTCAAGGCACTGACGATTGTCGCCACGACCTGCCTTCGTCATGGTGACGATTTGATTGGGGAGGGTCGGCCATGCGCGCGGTGCGCGCGACGCATGGCTCACCCCCCGCAGCCTTGGGGCCAGGCGACCGATCGCCCGGCACGCGAATCATCAACCGCCGCGGGGTTCGAGGGCCAACCCCAATTGGATGGTTTCCGCATACTTCAATTGAGGTACGCGGTTATCCTCGTCAGGTCGTGATCGTCTCCCTCGGCGACCTCGTGATGGACGTCAGGATCGTGCCTCAGGGCCCACTCGAACCCGACGACGACACGCCTGCCTCGATCACGATCGGTGGCGGCGGCCAGGCGGCCAACTTCTGCGCATGGAGCGCAGCGTTGGGCGAGCCGGCACGCCTCGTGACGCGGGTCGGAGACGACGATACGGGTCGCCGCCTCGTCGCCGACCTCGAATCGCGCGGCGTGGAAGTCCGCGCGGTGTGGGCCGCCGAGCCGACCGGCGTCATCGCGGTCCTGGTGGGGCTTGACGGCCGGCGCACCATGGCCACGCAGCGAGGCGCGAGCGTCGGTCTGAGGCCGGATGACCTGCGCGAGGCGTGGTTTCGCGACGCCACCCTGCTGCACGTGCCGGCGTACTCGCTATTCGTCGAACCGATCGCGAGCGCAACCCGCGCCGCGATCACCGTCGTGCGCGAGGCGGGTGGCATGCTGGCCATCGACCTCTCCTCGGCGGCCGGCTTGCGGGCGTTCGGACCCGCCCGCATGGCCTATGTGCTGGCGCGAATGAAACCGGAGGTGCTTTTTGCGACTGAGGCGGAAGCGGCCACGCTCGCGGTGCCTCTGGAGAGCCTCGCCCAGGTCCCGGTTCTCAAGCTCGGCGCGGCGGGCTCCGTGGTTTTCGGCCACACCATCCCCGCCCCCGAGGTGAGCGCGATCGATCCGACCGGGGCCGGAGATGCCTTCGCCGCGGCGTTCTGCAGCGCGTGGCTGCGAGGCGCGACCCCTGTGGAGTCGGCGGAACGTGCGGTCCATGCGGCATCGCGCTCGGTGATGCTCGCCGGGGCGCGGCCCAGCTGAACGGGCTGCTTCAGGTTTCAGCCGAGGTCGCCGCGGCATTGGAGCAGGGCCGCCCGGTCGTGGCGCTCGAAACGTCGATCGTGGGCCAGGGCCTCCCCGCCCCACACAACCTCAGGGCGGCGCGGGAGTGCGAGAAGGCGATCCGAGAGCAAGGCGCGCAACCCGCGAGCGTCGCGGTACTCGACGGCCGCCTCCGGGTCGGGTTGGGCGACATTGATCTGGAGCGCATCGCCTCGGGGTCGGTCAAGGTGAGCTCGCGCGACCTGGGACCGGCGATCGCGCGCCGCGCTGCGGGCGCGACGACTGTCGCGGCCACGATGCGGATCGCCGCAATGGCGGGGGTTCGATTTATGGCGACCGGCGGAATCGGTGGAATCCACCGCGGCCATCCTGAGGATGAGTCGGCGGATCTTGGCGAGCTGGCGCAGACGCCAGTCGCGGTGTTTTGCGCGGGCGCAAAGATAATCCTCGACCTCAGGCTGACCCTCGAGCGGCTGGAGACCCTCTCGGTCCCTGTGCTCGGTTACGGCGTGGACGAGTTTCCCGCCTTTTACTCTCGACGCAGCGGCTGCCGGGTCGGCGCGCGCGTCGACGGAGTGGACGACTGCGCGCGTGCTTTGCAAGCGGCCTGGGACACGGGAACGCGAGGCATCGTGGTGGCGATCCCACCACCCGCCGAACTCGACGGGGCCGAAGAGGTGACGCGCCGAGCGGTGGACGAGACACACGACGTGAGCGGCTCCGATCTCACCCCTCGGCTTCTGGCTCGCGTGGCCGAGCTTTCAGGCGGCCGTTCGCTCGATCTGAATGTCGACGTGGTGGTCAACAATGCGCGAGTCGCGGCGCAGGTCGCCCAAGCCTATTTCGGCTTCGACTTGACCTGAGTTTTGCCGGCGGCCGTCTTTTTCTTCTTCGCGAGCGCCCTCTTCGGCTTCCTCAAGCTGAGGATGCGGGGCGGCGACATCATCTCGCACCATGCGACCACGATCCTGTTGAGCTCGACGGTGCGATCCTCCACCTCGGTGAGGTCGGCGAGGCGGATGAATCGCGCTGACGGCCCGCTTCCCTCGAGGTGCGGGAAGCTGCCCGGAATCCTCGCCCCACGGTTGAACATCAGGGTCACGGTCTTGGCCCCGACCTGGATGAAATTCGCCATATCGCCCTTGTAGGCGAACTGGACCGTGCCGTGTTTCAGGTACTCGGTCATGCGGCTGTCCGACCACATGATCACGTCGCGGACCCGGCGGAGGGTCCGTTCCGCGGGCTTGCCTCTGAACCACCGATCGACGATCGGGTTCCGCTTCATCGAGAGGAAAAGATAAGTCCGGCGGGCCTCCCGCGGCCCGCCGGTTTTCGCGTTCTCTAGCGCTCCATCCTGAGTAGACCGAAGGCGGCGCCTTGCGGGTCCGAAAGGATCGCGAAACGTCCGCCCGGAAAGTCCTGTGGCTCGAGCATCGACTGCGCACCCAGCTCGACTGCCTTCTTGTGCGCCTTGTCGACGTCTTCGACCCCGAAGTAGACCTGCCAGTAGGACGGGACCTCCTTGGGCACCATCGGGTTCATCTCCATGCCCCCGGCGATGCTCTCGTCATTCAACTTGAACTCGGTGTACTCGCCCTGGACGCCTTCGCCCATCGGCATCTGCTTCTCGCCCCAGCCGAATACCTTCTTGTAGAAAGACTTGGCCTTATCGATACCGCGGGCGTTGAGCTCCGACCAGGAGAACGAGCCCGGCGCGTTCATGATGTCCGCGCCCTGCATCTCGTTGGGCTGCCAGGCGGAGATGAAAGCGCCTGCGGGATCCTGGAAGACGGCCATCCGACCGGACTTCAAAACGTCGAACGGCGCGGCGATGACCTTGCCGCCGGCGGCCTCAACCTTCTTGGCGGTGGCGTCTGCGTCACGCGTCCCGATGTACACCATCCATGCGGACGGCGTGTTCGGTTGCTGCGTTGGGCCGATGCCGGCAACGTTCTTGCCGCCAATGGTCGCGAGCGCGTAGCCGCCCGCGGCGGGATCCTTGGCCAGCTCGACCTTCCAGCCGAATAGTTTGGCGTAGTAATCGCGAGAAGCGGCCGCGTCGGTGCTGGAAAGATCGACCCATACCGGCGCGTTCGCGACGAACGTCTTGGTCTCAGCCATATTCAATGCCTCCTCGAACCCAGTCTTGACGGGGGGACCTCAATCCATTGTGCCACCGCATGGTTAACGGACGCGGAAGGAATCCTTGGAGCTTGCTTGGCGTTGTTTTGAAGTGATGACCCAGCGCGAACCGGTCGACCTCATCATCTTTTCGGATTACGTTTGACCGTGGTGTTACCTCGACTCGGTCAGGGTCGAACAACTCGAACGCGATGGTTCTGTTCGCGTCACGTGGCTGCCGTTTGAGCTGCATCCCGAAGCTCCCGTCGAAGGCATTCCGCGGGACGTCTATTTCGGTGGTCGCCGGTTTGAGCGGGCAGAGGAGCATCTCCGATCCATGGCGGATGCTGCTGGGCTCGAGATGCGGCATCGCGATGTGATCATCAACTCGCGGCGTGCGCTCGGCGCCGCGGAGCTGGCGCGGGAGCGCGGGCGGTTCGACGAGATGCATCACGCCTTGTTCAAGGCGCACTGGGAAGGCAGCGGGAAGTTGGAAGACATGGAAGACCTGGTGCGCATCGGTTCAAGCGTGGGTCTGGATGCGGATGAGCTCAGGACGTCAATCGAGGAGGATCGCTATGCCGGCGTGATCGATGAAAACCGACAGATCGCGTCTTCGGTCGGCATCAATGCCATACCCGCGCACATCTTCGGCCGGCGCTACCTCGTGCTGGGCGCCCAGCCGTATGAAGCACTCAAGGAGGTCGTCGATCGCTTACAGGAATCGCAATGAGGATCGTCACGATTGACCATCCCGGCGAGGCTTCGGGCTGTCTGGGTTGACCAGCGGCTCGGCCGCGGTCTTCGCCTTGCGTGCTATAGCTGTGGCTGATGAATCCATTTTTCGATGCCCTCGGACAGAACTGGGTCGACGCCGCGCAGCGCCGCGGCGCGGCCATCACGAAGCCGGCGCTGGACTCTCGCGTCGCCCTCGAGCTTCTCGAATTGGCCCGTGTGGCCGCGCACACGCAGGAGCGGCGATTTGCTCCCTTGACGTGCTACCTGGCAGGGGTTGCGGCCGAACGTCTGCGCGCGGCGGAGCCGGGGATCGACGAAGCGACCCTCGCCGAGTTCATTCTCGAAGTCAGGCAGCGGCTGGAGCGCGAGGTCCCGGGACTTTAGCGCACGTTGATGACAGGGAGCTGACGGAAGCTCTGCACCGAAACGCGTGCGGCCACCGCTGACGCGACCTTGCGCAGAGCCTGCGCACCGGGCCCCTCAGGACGAGAAACGACCACCGGCGCGCCCGCGTCGGCTTCTTCGCGGATCGCGCTCTCCAGGGGGACGGCGCCGAGGTAGGGCACGCCGAGGCGCTGTGCGGCTCGCTCGGCGCGACCGTGATCGAAGATGAAATGCTCCTTGCCACAGTCGTCGCAGACAAACCAGCTCATGTTCTCGATCAGACCGAGTGGGGTCACGTTGAGTCCGCGAAACATCTGGAGGGCCTTCACGGCGATATTCAGCGCGGCGCTCTGAGGCGTGCAGACGACGACCACGCCGGTGAGGGGGATGGTCTGGGCCAGGGTCAGGGGTGCATCGCCCGTGCCTGGCGGTAGATCCACGATCATGTAGTCGAGCTCACCCCAACGGACGTCAGACAGCATCTGCTCGATCGCGCGGGACACCATCGGCCCTCGCCAGACCATGGCCTTGTCGGCTCCTGCCAGCAAGCCGATCGAGATCACCTTCAGGCCGAAAGCCTCGAGCGGAACGAGCTTCTGGTCCTGCACCTTCGGCGTGTCGTTCACACCGAGCATGCCCGGCACGGATGGCCCGTAGATGTCCGCGTCGAGGAGGCCCACGCGGGCGCCGGCGAGCTGGAGAGAGGCCGCCAGATTGACGGCGATCGTCGACTTGCCGACGCCGCCTTTGCCGGAACCGACCGCGATCACGTGCTTCACGCCGGGGATGGCAGCCTCAGGTGCGCGACCGTTGAAAGCGGCTCGCACGTTGGCGGTCATCTTCAGTTCGACGCCCGTCACGCCGGGAAGGCCGGCGACGAGCTCTGTCGCAAGCGACTGAAAGCGATCTCGCACGGGGCATGCCGGAGTGGTCAGCTCAAAAGTGAAGCTGACCTTCCCCGCGTCGGTGATCGCCACGTCCTTGATCATGCCGAGGCTGACGACGTCGCGGCCGAGGTCAGGGTCCTTGATCGCGGACAGAACTGTGAGGACGTCTTCCTTACTGGGCACTGAAAATCACCGCGGCACGCAAGGCCAGGACTCCCAGCAGGACCAGGACCGAGACCACGACCGTGTCGAGACGCACGCCCGCGACGGTGCCCGCTCCTCCCGCGGTCTGCATCCGCAGGTGGCCTCGCGCTTCGACCAGCGATCCGGCGACGCCGGCCACGGCGATAGCCCAGAGCGGAAGCCATGGCACTTCCCGGGCGAGAGTCCCCGCGGCCCCGACCGTGATGAAGAACACGACGATCAACGCCAGCTCCAGGACTGAGAAGTAGCCATCCGCCTGGTGCAGCCGGCCGAGGCTGAAGCCCGCGTCGGGTCGATTGCGGATGAGCAGAGCGAGGAGCGCCGCCGAGCCGCTCAGTCCTGAGGCAAGGAAGAGTCCCCCGAGGACCCAGGTGTCGCTCCACACGGGCTGGTTGCTGACGGTCAGCAGCACGCCGGTGTAGGAGGCAATGAAGATCGCGACAACAGCACCCAGAACGTTGAATGCGCGGTTCAGGGGCATCGGGACGATGCCGGCGCTTCGCCGATTGCTCAGCCACGCGTCGAAGGCCGAGACAGTCACGAAGAATCCGAAGACCAGCAAGCCCCACACGCCGACTGACATGGGCGACCAGTACTTGAAGTTGAGACCGGTGTCGCCTGGCGTCACGTCAACCATCATGTGCCAGAACTTCCACCAGCTGACGCCCAGATCTGCCGTGAGCAGGACCGGGCAGATCACGGTGGCGGGGAAGCACACCAGGAACGCGATTCTCGCCGCCGGCTCATCCCGAGGATCGCCCGAGAATCGCAGCAGCGTCCCGAGCACATAGGCGCCGGCCGCAAGCCCCGCAAAGAAAAAGTAGAAGAGGATGTACCAGGTCCACTGCGGGGACTGAACGAAGTGCTCCGCGAGGAACCGCGTCACCCCGTCCCCCGGCGCCTGAAGGCAACCAGGCCCGCAATCACCGCGAGCACGGCGGTCACCGCCGCCGTCAGGTAGCCGCCCACGTCATTGCGGCTGGGCAATTTCGCGTTGTCGGCGTTGGGCAGCCCGTAGGTCTCGGGCTTGTCCATCAGGAGGAAGAATGCATTCAAGCCTCCGTAGACCTTGTCGTCGCGGCCGTAGAGCTGAGCCTGCGTCGCGCCCTGGCTGTGGAGAGCCGCGAGGCGTACGTCCGCCGCCTGCTGAAGCTCGGCCAGGGGCCCGAACTGGATCGACTGGGTCGGGCACGCTTTCGCGCACGCCGGCTCGAGGCCTCCCTGCAGCCGGTCGTAGCACAGCGTGCACTTGTGGGCGGTGCCCGTTTGCTGATTGATGCCGATCACGCCATATGGACAGGCCGCGATGCAATTGCGGCAGCCGTTGCACACGTCCTGCTGGAACGTCCGACATCATCAGCCAGGCCGTGCCGTTGCCCGCCGTGGCGGGTTGATCCGGCACGTGCTCGATGAACTTGACATGGCGCCAGTTCTGGGCGTCGAGGGTCCCGGTGTTGTCAAAGCTGTCGGCGAGGAAGCTCGGACTGTCGCCCTGCAGCTGGTTCCACTCCTTGCATGCCACCTCGCACGCCTTGCAGCCGATGCAAACGCTCGTGTCGGTGAAAAAGCCGTATTCCTCGCCCGCTTTGATCGCCGCCATCTAGAAGCCCATCAGGTTGGGAATGACTTTGCTGAAGCCGCGCTCGCGGGCGTAGAGATCGAGCGGAATCGCAGCCATCTCGTCGACCAGGAGAACCGCGGCCCTCTCAGTGGCGAGGTCGATGCTCAGGATGTACCGGCGGCAGGATTCGCACGCCTCGATGCGCATGTGAGGGAAGACGGCGTGTTCTGGGCCGCCTGCGGCTCCGCCGGGCAGGCCGCGAACCACGCTCCCGCGCTCGCCCGAAGCCGTGCCGTGCTCGCTGAAAACAGGCAGCTTCGCGCTCTCTTCCTCACCACAGCCGGCGCATGTCATCCGCGGGTAGCCCCAAGTTGCACCGCAGCGCGCACAGAGCAGGCGACGAGGCCCGGTGGCGAGGTCGTCCGGCGACCGTTCGAAGTAGCTCAGCTGGGGCGGTCCACCGCACTCGGGGCAGTGACGCGCGTCACGCGGACCCCCGCATCTTGCCCTGGCCTTCGTGTCGAGCGCCTCGAGCACCGGACCCAGCGCGGCTCGCGCGAGGTAGCGGTCGACGATCGGTTGCTCGTCGCCGGCGATCCATCGCTCGATCATGCCGACTGGCCGCTCCGTCTCCAGGCGATGGATCAGCTCGGAACGCAGCCGGTCGGGGCCGGCGAACAGGCTCACGTCGACCACCCTGGAGACGACGACCTCGGCGACATAGGCCGCGACGTCATCCGCGGCCGGCAGAGCTGTGGCCGCCTCCTGGAACGCTGTCTCCTGGACACCGAGGAGCGCGCCGTAGAAATCGAGCAATTGGCGGGCGAAGCCCTGACGCGCGCGCAGCTCTGAAACACGGCGCCGGCGCTGGGCCCAGATGTCACTTCCTGCGAGGGTGACCGCCATCACATCTTCTCCAGGTTGACGAGAAAAGCCTTGAACTCGGGCGTTCGCGCGTTGGCATCGCCAACGAACGGCGTCAGAGCGTTGGCGAGCCAGTAGCGGCCGTGGCTCGGGTCGCTGTCGGCGGAAATGCCGACATAGCCCCAGTGGATCGGGATCCCGATCTGGTACACCTTCTGACCGGCGACTGTCATTGGTCCAAGTCGCTTGGTCACGAGCGCAAGAACCTCGACTTTGCCTCGCTTGGACGAAACCCGGACCCGATCGCCGCTCTTGATGCCCTTCTGGCCGGCCAGCTCATACGGGATCTCGACGAACGGTTTGGGCTGGAGCTGCACAAGGTGCGGCACATGCTGCGTCACGTAGTGCTCGTGCTCGGTGAGCCGGTAGCTGGTGGCGATGTACGGAAACTCCTGGGGCGTGCCGAACCTGTTTGGTCTGCCGGCCGCCTTGTCGTAGAGAAACGCGACCGGGGAAGCCGAGTTGTTGGGATGCAGCGGATTGGCCACGGGCGACTCGACCGGCTCGTAATGCTCGGGGAACGGTCCGTCGACCATGCCGTTGCTGAAGAGGCGGCCGACCCCCTCGCCGTTCATGATGAAAGGCAGGTACGCGTTGGGGTCATGAGGGTTCATGGTGGCCGGGTAGTCGGGCACGTCGCCCACCCACTTGCTGCCGTCCCACGTGATCCCAGGCCGCGAGGGGTCCCACGCCTTGCCGTCGAGATCGGCGGAGGCGCGGTTGTACATCACGCGGCGGTTGAGCGGCCAGCTCCAGGACCAGTTGGGATAGAAACCCATCCCCGTGGGATCGTTCGTTTTCGGGTCCTGGATGCCGCCGCGGCGCTTCATCAGGTTGCCCGAATCGGGATAGCTGCCCGTGTAAATCCAGTCGCCCGTCGTGGTGGTTCCGTCGTCTTTCAGGTTTGCGAACGTGGTCATCTGCTTGCCGGTGGTGAGGTCCTTGCCGTTGATCTCTCTGGCGATCTCGTCCAGCTCCGGCTTGAGCGGGTCCTTGTAGTCGAACGTGAGCGTCAAGATGGGGTCCGGGAATTTGCCGCCCTGCGACTGGTAGAGCTTCTTCACGCGCTGAAAGAGCTCGGCCAGGATCCAGTGGTCGTGACGCGCCTGGCCCTGGGGCGGCAGGACCTGATCTTTCCACTGCGACCAGCGGCCGCTGTTGACGAACGATCCGTCCTTCTCGATCCAGTGCGTGGCGGGGAGCATGAAGACCTCGGTCTTGATCTGGCTTGGGTCGGCGCCTGGCGAACGCCAGAATTCAGAGCTCGTCGTGGGCAGCGCGTCCATGATCACAAGCCACTTCAGCTTGCCGAGCGCAGATTGCACCTGGTTGCTGTCCGGACCGATGCTCGCCGCCGTCATGCCCGACAGCATCAGCCCTTCCATCTTTCCCTTCAGCGCCTGGTCGTAGATCGACATCCACGACGAGTTCTGGGCCGGTTTGGGGACAAAGTTGAACGCGAACTCGTTGTCCTTCTTCGCCGCATCGCCATACCACGCTTTGAGCGTGCTGACCATGAACTTGCTGTAGTTGGTGCCGAAGAAGTTCCACGAGTTCTTGTCCGACTTCTTCGGCGCGCTCTGGGCGACGTAGTCGGCGATCGTTTTCTGTCCAGGGGCAGGAATCCTCAGATAACCCGGCAGGATCTCCCATGAGATCGCGTGATCGGTGTTGCCCTGGATGTTGGCGTGACCCCGCTCGGCGTTCATGCCGCCGCCGGGACGGCCCATGTTGCCGAGCAGGAGCTGGAGCACCGCGCCTGAGCGGATGAGCTGTCCGCCGGTGGTGTGGTGGGTCAAGCCGACCGCGTAGACGATGGTCATCACCTTGTCCGGCTTGCCCATCTGGCCGACCAGGTCGGCGACCTTGTTGAAGTCAGCCACTGGGATCCCGGTGATGCTCGACACGACTTCAGGCGTATAGCGCGAGTAGTGCGTCTTCATCAGCTGGAACACCGACAGCGGGTCCTGGAGCGTCATATCGCGCCTGGCGAAGCCCGTTGCGGAATCTGACTCGTAGCTCCAGGTCGCGATGTTGTACGTCCTGCCGTCCGGGTTGTAGCCCGAGAAAAGGCCGTCGTTGAACGCGTAGCCCTGTTTGACGATGAACGATGCGTTCGTGTAATTGCGGACATACGCGTCGTGGAACAGATTGTTCTGGAGGACGTGGTTGATCAGTCCGCCGAAATACGCGACGTCACTACCCGTGCGGATGCGGAGGTACATGTCGGCGACGGCGGATGTGCGGGTGAAGCGCGGGTCGGCATGGATGATCTTGGCGCCCCGGTCCAGTTTGGCCCGCATGAACCACTGAAATCCGACCGGGTGCGCCTCCGCCGGGTTGGCGCCGTTGATCAGGATCAGGTCCGCGTGCCTGATGTCGCGCCAGTGGTTGGTCATCGCTCCCCTCCCGAATGTGGCGGCCAAACTGACCACCGTGGGGCCGTGTCAAACCCTGGCCTGTTGCTCTAGATGGACCAGTCCCAGGCCGCGCATCAGCTTGGTGGCGAAGTAGCCCTCCTCGGAGCTGAAGGCGGCGCCTCCGGCGAAAGCGATCCCTTCGCAGCGGTTGACGGTGTTGCCGTTGCCGTCGGTCGTTACAAACGAGGCGTCCCTGGACGCCTTGATGTTGTTTGCGATCTTGTCGAGCACAAAGTCCCACGAGACGCTTTTCCATCCGGTCGCGCCGGAGGCTCGGTACTGAGGTGATTCGACGCGCCGTGGTGAGATGGCGAGCTGCATGGCGGTCGCGCCTTTGGGGCACAGTCGCCCCTCGTTGACGGGGCTGTCCGGGTCGCCTTCGATCTGGAGCAGCTCAGTAGTGCCGTTGCTCGTCTGCCGGGTGTAGGCGACAAGCGAGCAACCGACCGCGCAGTACGGACAGATGCTGTGCTGCTCTTTGGCTCCGGCGATACGCAGGCTCTGCCGGACCCTGGTCGATTCGGCAACCGCGATGTCGAAGCCGAGCCCCGACGCCGCCAATGCGCCGGCTCCGGCCATACCTACCTTCAGAAACTCTCGACGCGAGACAGTCGACACGTCAATCCCCCGAGCGCCTCGAAGCTAACTCAGCCGGGGACTTCCGTCAAGTTTTCAGCCGGTCGACATCAGGAGGTCGCTGCGATCGTCGGGCTCGGGATTGCGCAACAGGTCGACCAGCCGGGGGTCCCAGGCCACGATGATCCCCGTGGCCCCCGCAGCCTCTTGGTCCGCGAGCGTCGCCGCCCACGCGCTTTTGTCCGGCGGAATTGGAACCTTGACCCAGGTCTCGCCTTCCGGCTCGCCGACCACCACGCGGCCCCGGCCCACGATGATTTGGTGCTCCGGCCCGTCACCGTCCAAACCGATCATCTCGGCCCCTGCCGCCTCGAGCGCCCTCACCTCGGCCAGGAACCCCCCGCCGTCACGGATCGTGGCCGACATCATCACCGCGACCTTGATCACAAGGTCAAATCTAGCGCGGAGTCCTCACCTTGCTGAGACTTTCGACTGATTCGCGGAATGATTTCGCGAAGGCGGCGACCCCTTCGTCCTCGAGCTCCTGTGTGATGGCGGCCAGGTCGATGCCGTTGATCGCGAGCTGGTCGAGAACCCGCCGCGCGCCATCCACGTCCCTCTGCAGGGTCAGGTCGACCCTTCCGTGGTCACGGAACGCATCAAATGTCGCGACCGGCATGGTGTCGATGGTGGCGGGACCGATCAGCTCCTCGACGTACATGGTGTCGCGATAACGCGGATTCTTCGTCGACGTGCTCGCCCACAGGGGGCGCTGCACTGAAGCGCCGGCTGACGTCAGCTCGTCCCATCGCAACCCAGCGTGTAGCTGCGTGAACATCGCGTAAGCCAGCTTTGAATTGGCGATCGCCGCCTTCCCGAGCAAGCCTTCCAGCTCTCTCTTTCGCGGGGCATCCGCCCGCTCCATCTTGCGCGTCAGCTGCTCATCGACCTTGGTGTCGACGCGGCTCACGAAAAAGCTCGCGACGCTGTGCACGCGGTTGAGCTCACCGCCGGCGGCGCGAAGCTTGTCCAGACCCGCCAGAAAGGCCTCGACGACCTTGGCGTAGCGCTCGATCGCGAAGATCAACGTCACATTGATGTTCGCGCCCTCCGCGATCATCGCTTGAATCGCGGGCAAGCCAGCCGGCGTGGCGGGGATCTTCACCATCACGTTTGGCCGTGCCGCGCGCCGGCGCAGGGCGCGCGCAGCCGCGATCGTGCTGTCCGTGTCGCCGGCGATCTCGGGCGAAACCTCGATGCTCACGAAGCCGTCGCCACCGCGCTCACGGTCATAGACCGGCCGCAGCACGTCGGCCGCCGCCTGCACGTCTTCAAGCAACAGGTCCCAAACGACCGCTTCAGCGTCCTGACCGGAGTCGAGGCGCCGCGCGATGTCGTCCGCATAGGCGTCCGAGCTCGCCAGCGCCTTTGCAAAAATCGTCGGATTCGCGGTCACGCCGGTCACACCGAGGTCGCGATAGCGCGAAAGTTGTCCGGACTGGATCATGGTTCGGTCGATGTGGTCGAGCCAGACGCTCTGGCCCAACCGCCGCAATTCTCGAATCGGGTCTGTTTTTTCCACGTAATCCCCCTCAACTATCACAACGTCGCCAGATCCCCGTTTACTCCCATACTCGCTGGATGGCCGATCTGGACACCACCGCAAGAGTTCGCGAGCTCATGCCCCTGGCAGCGACGCTGGGCATGCGGGTCGAGGCGTATGCCCCGGACCAGGTTGTGATGTCGCTGGACTGGGCTCCATCGCTGTGCACCGCCAACGGCATCCTCCACGGGGGCGTGATCATGGCGCTTGCGGATTCGGCCGGTGCGGCGTGCGCCATGTTGAATCTTCCAGGTGACGCTGCCGGCACGGCGACGATCGAATCGAAGACCAATTTCGTTGGCGCGGTCAGAGCGGGGACTGTTTCCGCGAAGTCAACCGCGCTGCATCGCGGCGGTACCACCATCGTCGTCGAGACCGATGTGCGCGACTCGGACGGCAAGCTTGTCGCGAAGGTCACGCAAACGCAATTGGTCCTGCGCCGATAGCGGCTAGCGCTTCAGGGCCGAGGCCACCTTCTCGCGCAGCTCGTGCTTCAGCTCGGAGGAGTCGAGAGAGGCGCTGAGGTGGCCGGCGACCGCCTTCTTCAGCCGCTCGGGCAGCATTCGATCAAACGTCGCGCGCGCCTCGTCCGGTCCGGCGACATACAGGTGCTGATAGGCGCCGGTCGCCATCTCGCGCTCGACGGTCTTGACCGCCGTCTCCAGGTTCGCCTTGGCCCTGTTGTCGGCCTTGCGCTGGTTGCTCGGCGCTGACGTGCCGCCGGCTCGCGAGTGCCGGACCTCTGTGCCATTCACCTCCTGGAGAGGGATGATCTCGTCGAGGATCGCGCCGAATGTCTTCGCGTGCTCCTTGTCGACTACTGCGATCAAGGCGGGTGGGTAGTGCTCGAGCTGGCGGAGCAGCGGCGCCAGCAGCAGCTCGCCAACCTCGAGTCTCTCGTCGATCTCATCACGCAGCTTGATCAGCTCGAGGACACCATGCGGCTCGTCGGCGAATCCTGCGAACGCGGGACACCCCGCCGGCCGCACAACGGCGACATGGTGGCGCAGCCGCCGGAGCTCGTATTCCATCAGCTCGCGGTCCTTCTCGCTGAGCCGGTCCTTGTAACGGTGGAGGAGGTCTCGGAATTCGATGTCGTAGAAACGAGCGTCATACCCCTCTGAGCGCGCGGGCAGGTAGATGCTCACCGCGCGGTTTGACGCGCGACGCAATCGCGGCGCCAGGACGAACAGGGCCAGCAGGGGGCTGTAGTTGCTCATCACACAATCTTGAACGCTCAGGCAGGCCCGGTCGAGGATCCGCCCCCGCTACATTGGTAGGCGGCGCATGTTCGAGGACGAGACTCCGGTCGCCTGGCAGGTCATGCCGCGGCACGCGCCTGTCGGCGCCGCCGACGGCAGCGAGATCGGAACCTCCGAATCACTGCTCGCCGACCTGGACGAAGACATTTTTCACGGCATCGTCATGAAGCGAAAACAAGATGGTGAGAAGGTGGAAATTCCTGCCCGCCGGATCACGAGGATCACCACGCGACGCGTGATCACAGACCTCACAGCCGGCGAGGCCGAATCGCTGGCTCCTTACCGAGAGCGCTGAGGGCCCGGCTTACGTCCTTATTTATGTAGCCCCTCACCGGACGGGGCCGCGGAGCGCATATTTGGCGGACGTATTACTATTTCCGCCCCCCGTCGTTCTAGAGGTTTGGATGCCAGGCTGCCGCCGGCGTTTTGCTGTCAGGGCGGGCGTCGCGTGGTTCGCGGCGATGCTCTCGGTTGGCTCGACAGCGATCGGGTCTGAGGCGGCCGACAAGCCCCTCCAGATCACGGTTCAGATCGGCTACCACAACACGGTCAAGCTTGGCCAGTGGATGCCGGTCGTGGTCGACCTGACCAACGCGGGACCGGCCCTCGACGGCACGCTCGAGGTCCAGGCGAACAACACGACCCCCAGCAACGGCGGGCCGCCGATCGGCCAGGTCGTTTACCAGACCCCGATCAGCCTGGCGACTGGAGCGAGCAAGCACGTAAGAACGTATGTGACCCAGGAATTCCCGGGCGCGGTGTCAGTACGCGTTGTGCAACAGGGACGTGTCATGGCCAATCAGGACACGAATGTGTCCAACGTCTATTCCGGGCTCCTGGCCGGGATCATCTCCGACCAGGCTTCTGCTCTCGACAGCCTAGGCATCGTCCGGACGGGCCTGTCGCCGCTCGTCGTCCATCTCAGCCCGGCTGAAATCTCAGACTCGGCGCCCGTGCTGCGAGCGTTCGACCTGCTCGCGATCGACGACTTCGCGACCGACACGCTGACCGAAGGCCAGCGGAACGCGCTCGCCGACTATGTGACTCAGGGCGGTGCTCTGCTGCTTGGGACCGGGGGTTCGTGGCACAAGACGCTGGCCGGTCTGCCGCCCGCCCTTCTGCCCATGCAGGTGACCGGATCGACCGTGCTTGCTTCGGCCAGCACGTTGGGGCCAGGCCGGGTCGAGGTCGGCACGGGCACGGTAGCGGCCGGCAGCAGCATCTGGCTGGCGGACCGCGATCGGCCGCTCCTGGTGGAGTCTTCGGTCGGCGCTGGATCGGTCGAGATGGCGACCTTCGACTGGACCCAGGATTCGATCACGAGCTGGAGCGGCAGCGCGGCGCTGCTGCGCCAGGCCCTCGTCCGCTCGACCTACGGCAACCTTCGGAACCAGACCCCGGGGGTAGCCGCCATCGCCAAGATGGGGGTCGGCAACTCGATCGCCAACAAAGGCGGGGCCTTGACGAGCGTCCTGGGCAACCTGCCCGCGCTGAATCTGCCCGCGTGGTGGGTGATCGGCACCCTGGTGCTGCTCTACGTGTTGCTCGTGGGGCCTGTCAACTACTTCGTGCTTCGGGCGCTCAACCGGCGCGCGCTGGCGTGGGTCACCGTCCCGGCGATCGCGATCGTCGGCTCGGCGGGTGCCTACGGCGCCAGCATGATCACCAAGGGCACGTCGGTGCTCACCAACCAGATCTCGATCCTTCACGTCGAGCAGGGCTGGGACCGCGGGTATCAAGAGCAGTACACCGGCATCCTCACCCCGACGCGCGGCGACTACGAGGTCGGCCTCGGCGCGGGACACACGATGGTCAGCCCGATCTATTACTACACCGGCCCCATCTCCGACCCGAACTTCGGCGCGATGCGCGTGAACACGACCACCGAGGCGGTCACGCTTCCAGGGATGAACGCGTTCACGCTGCGCGGTTTTGCCAACGAGACAGTCGTCGCTGCTCCGCAAGTGATCGGTACGAGCCAGCTCTCCGGCGGCAAGCTCGTCGGGACGATTCGCAACCCGTCGACGGTCAATTTCGTCGACGGCATCGTCTTCTACGGCAATTCGTATCAGAAGTTCGGCGGGCTTGCGCCGGGCGGAAGCGTCGCCTTCAACTTCCAGGTGGTTGGCGGGAGCTCCTTCGGCGGTCCCCCCGTGTACATCAACGCCTATCCCAACGCCTTCAACGGCAACCCAATGAACAGCGCATCAGAAACGGAGCGCGAAAACGAGACGAGGACCGCGGTGCTCTCGACGCTGCTGGGCAACGGCGGACCAGGCCTGCAGGGCCTTTCCGTGCCGACCGCCGTTCTATGGACCAGGCAGCCGTTCCAGACGGTCACCGTGAACGGAGGACACCCGCGCGCGTTTGCCGAGAGCGCGGTCGTGATGTCGCTGTCGCTCGGCTCGATCTCGGGCGGCATCCCTTCATCTGTGGTCGCGGGCCGCATCGTCGACATCGACGCCGATGTCAGCCAGGGCGGCCCACCCGGACTGCTCGCGGCGCAGGCGGGCTCGGTCACGTATTCCTTCACACCGGGCCTGGCACCGGGAAAGCATCTGACGGCGCCGGCCATCGACAGCAGCAACCCCTTCGGACCTAAGGGCGTGATCGGAGCCACTGGGGCAGCGGTCGTCGTGAAGGGACAGGTGTGGGACTGGAGCCACGCGACATGGGTCGACATCCCCTACCAGGACAACACCGCGACGTCGATCCCGGACGGGGCCGTCAACCCGACCGGCGGCGAGGTCCGGCTCAGGCTGAGCTCTGACGGCACCTTCTCCACAACGTTTCTCTCGCTCACCGGAGGCGTCCAGTGATCGCGGTCGAGGGACTCACCAAGATCTATGGGAATCGCACGGCCCTCGACCACGTCTCCTTCGAGGTGCCCGAGCGCGAGATCTTCGGTTTCGTGGGACCGAACGGCGCGGGCAAGACGACGACGCTTCGCATCCTTGCCGCTCTCCTCGAGCCGACCGAAGGCAAGGCCTACATCGGCGGTGCCGACGTGATGAAAGAGCGCGAGAAGGTCCACACCCGAATCGGATACATGCCGGATTTCTTCGGCGTATACGACCAGCTGACGGTCGCCGAGTACCTCGACTTCTATGCGGCCTGCTACAGACAGCCGAAGCCGCGGCGTCAGAAGATCGTCGACGATCTGCTTGCGCTTGTCGGCATGGCCGACCGCAAGAACCAGCTTGTAGACACGCTCTCCCGCGGACTGAAACAACGCGTGTGCCTGGCGCGCGCGCTCGTGCACGACCCCGCCGTTCTGCTCCTCGATGAGCCTGCCTCCGGCCTTGATCCTCGTGCGCGGGTCGAGATGCGCGAGATCCTCAAGGAGCTCCAGGGCATGGGTAAGACGATCATCATCTCGAGCCACATCCTGCCGGAGCTCACGGAGCTGTGCACGATGATCGGCATCATCGACCACGGCCGGATGCGTGCCACAGGCTCGGTGCGAGACGTGATCGGGCGCCTCGCGACCGGTCGCCGGCTTCGCATCACCGTGCTCGATGCCAAGGACGCAGCCATCGAGATCCTGACGCCGCTCGCGTCGATCAGACACGTCGAAGCGGTCAACGGCACGATCGAAGCCGAGTACGACGGCGACGAGGGAACCGCGGCCGATATCCTCCACGCGCTTACCGGCGCGGGCTTTCGCGTGTCGAGCTTTGCGCCGGTGGATGGCGGCCTGGAGGATGCGTTCCTCAAAGCGACGTCGGAGGAGGTGGGATGAAACCAGTCGCGCGAGCGCTGTGGAACCCGATCGTGGCGAAGGAGTACCGGACCCGAATGCGGACCTGGCGCTCGCCCTTCGCGATAACCGTCTACATCGTGCTCCTGGGCGGGCTCGGCTGGGCCGTGTTCGCGGCGATGACGAGCAACCTGGCCGGCTTCGGCAATCAGGGCTTGGGCGGCAGCAGCTATGGCCAGTACCTGTTCATGTTCTTGATCATCTTCCAGGTCGCTCTGCTCGGTTTCATCACGCCCGCCCTCACCTCTGGCGCAATCAGCGGCGAACGCGAACGGCAGACGATCGATCTTCTCTTCGTCACGCCGCTGGCCCCGTTCTCGATCATCTGGGGCAAGCTGCTCGCGTCGATGTCCTTCGTCGTCCTGCTTCTGATCCTCTCCGTCCCGCTGTTCAGCCTC
>VBEF01000010.1 GCA_005881275.1 Chloroflexota bacterium | reverse complement strand
ATCAGCGCCGGGTCGTGCATGTTCACCGGCCTCGGCTTGATACCCACGTTTGGCGCTCCAGTCGACCCGACTCGAATCGCGGCTCAGATCGTGACCGGTGTCGGGTTCCTCGGCGCCGGAAGCATCCTCCGCCAGGGCGAGGAGGTAAAAGGACTCACCACGGCTGCATCGATCTGGGTCGCCGCCTCGCTCGGGATGGCCGTTGGATTCGGCTATTACGGCGTGGCCGTCTTCACGACCGTGTTGGTGGTCGTCATCCTCGTCGCCCTCAAGCCGATGGAAGAGCGCGTCTTTCCCCTACGGAGAAACCGGCGGCGCGACGACCCCAGACCTGCGGGAATTCCCCCGGAGTGACCAATCACCGAATCGCAATCGTCACCGACTCCACGGCGGACCTGCCAGCACCGCTCATCAAGGCTCGCGGCATCACAATCGTGCCACTGACGCTCAACTTCGAAGGCCGCTCGCTGCTCGACGGCGTCGACATCAGGCCGTCCGAGTTCTACCGCAAGCTGCCCAACGCGACGACGCATCCAACTACCTCGCAGCCGTCTGCCGGGCAGTTCGCCGAAACCTACGCCGGCCTGCTGAACGACCACGATGACATCGTCTCGATCCACATCTCGGAGAAGCTGAGCGGCACGTACGCGTCGGCGGTGCAAGGCGCAGAGATGACGGACCCGACCCGAGTCCACGTGATCGACTCGCAGCTCGTCTCGATGTCGCTTGGATTGCTGACGCTCGCGGCATCTGAGATCGCCGGCCGAGGGGCCGCGGCGGACGCGGTTGTCGAGAAGGTCACCCAGATGCGCGAGCACGTGCAGACCTATTTCTCTGTGGCGACGCTCGAGTTCCTCAGGCGCGGCGGCCGCATCGGCCGCGCGAGCGCGCTGCTCGGCTCGGTGCTGCAGGTCAAGCCGGTGCTGTGCATCCGAGACGGGCTGGTCACGCCGCTCGAGCGCGTCCGCACTTTTGACCGTGCCCTGAATCGAGTCGTCGAGCTGACGCGCGAGATGGATCACGGTCAAGGCCTCTGCGTCATCGTCGGTCACGCTGACGCCGAGGGCGATGCCGAGCGTCTGGCGCAGGAGCTCGAGCCCGTCGCCGAGACTTTGATGATCCACCCGCTCGGTCCGGTGGTCGGTGCGCACGCCGGACCGGGAGTGGTCGGAGTCGGGTGCTACTCGGCAGACATCCTGCCGCTCGGGCTCAAGCGCTCGCCCACCGCACAGACCCGGGCGTGACCGACTTGCTCACTCGGCCTTCGACCGCAAGGGCCTGAAGGTGGGCAAGTCCCTCTTGCAGCGCGAGCCGCTTCTCGTAGAGGTTGTCCCGCGGACCCCATAGGTCAAGCGCGACCTGCCAACCGGATTTCTCTTCGCGACCGATGATCTCGAGGATCTGATCGAGACGGCGCTGGTGATGCGAGACCAGCGCATCGACGCGGCTCGCGATATCCGGGAAAGGACGGCCGTGTGCGGGCAGCACCAGCTTCGGTCTGCGACCGGCCATCCGCCTGAGGCCTTCGAGGTATTCGTGCAGAGGGTCGGGTGTGCTCTGCGGATGCAGACCGATGTTGGGCGAGAGCTCGGGCAGAACGTGGTCACCCGCGAACAGCAGTCCATCGGCGACGTCGTAAAGGCAGATGTGTCCCGGTGAATGACCGGGCGTCCACTCGACTCGGAGACGACGAGCTCCCATATCGATCAATTCCGCGCCGTCGAGCTGAACCGATGGATCGGCTGTCTTGACGACCTGGCTCAGGGCCCGCTGGGAGTTGCTGAGGACATCGGCGTCTTCCGCGGGCACTCCGTTCACGAGAAGGTAATGCCGCACCTCCTCGACGAGATGCTCGAGCTCGACGTAGCGCGGATGGACGAGGGGGACCTCGAGGCGGTGGATGTACAGGTCGGCGCGGCCTTCGCCGGCGAACGTTCCGGCCGCGCCGTAGTGGTCGGGGTGGATGTGTGTCACGACGAGCCGCCGAACCCGTTTTGCCCCGAGGTGCGCGAGGGCCCGATTGATGGCCTCGACCGATTCGTCGGAGTTCATCCCGCAGTCGAGCAGGTCCGCCTCACGGCGGTCCGGAAAGACGAAGACGTTGACCAGCCCGTCCTCGAACGGGATCGGCAGCCGAAGCTCGAAGACGCCTGCCGCAACCTCGCTCAATGCGAGTTCGATGGCCACCCCGGCATTCTCCCTGAGTCGGGAGCCCACTAAGATGAGTACCGGACCGTACTCGAACGTACTAAAAATGACCATTGCTTACGCGCAGAGCACGGGCAAGGATGTGCCTTATGAATGGAGTTGGAGGAGCCGATGTCTGAAGTGCAGATGAGCCCAGACCAGATCGTGGAGGCGATGCCCGAGTACCTCATCCCGGAGAAAGCCGCGACCACCAAGGCCACCATCCAGTTCGACCTCAGCGGCGACGCGGGAGGCAAGTGGTGGGTGCGCATCAACGACGGCAAGGCCGAGTCCGGCAAGGGCGACCCGGGCGAGCCGGCGAACCTGACGCTGCTGGCGGACGCCAACGACTGGGTCAAGATCATGACCGGCCAGATGGACGCGACGGCCGCGTTCATGCAGGGCAAGCTGAAGATCAAAGGCGATATGGGCCTGGCGATCAAGATGCAGTCGATGTTCCGGAGACCGAACTAGGCTCGAGTCAGTAAGCGAACTTCCAGGTATTCAGCCTGGAGGACATCTCCGTCTCCAGATCGAGCAGGCCGGAATGCAGGTCCATGATCACGACGTGGTGCTGCGTCAGGGCGATGCGCCGCCCGTCCGGAAGGCGCACGGCTTCCACAGCGTTGCCCCAGGAGATCCTCTGCAGCTCGGGGACAGGCTTGAGATTTGCGCGCACCCACTGCGCCAGGTCGCCGGAGTCGCCCCGCTCGTAGGTCGAGATGATCATGAAGGCGAAGTCACCCGCGCATGGACTCGCGGCGGGCTGCGGTGAACCGGCGGCCGGCGTGGCGGGGCTTGCGCACGGCACCCTTGTGTCGGGCACGTACGTGACGTCGAAGGTGAGGTCCAGACCCGGAGGGCTCTGGCTGGCCTGGGAACGCTCGATGTACTTCCACGGGTGGGGGTAGCAGAACGACCAGCCGGCCTGAGGGTCCTCGTACCCGTGGTCACCCTGCCCGCACTTGAGATTGCCGCCGATCTGAGGTACGCTCGGCACCGGACGCGGCGAGTTCAGTTGGCAACCGGCCGCCGCGACCAAAAGCGCGAGCGCGAGCGCGACAAGGAATCTCCGGGGGAATGGCAGCGGGGTCGGCATCGGCGGCTAATTGTGCGGGAGCGGGTACGCGTACACATGCAGGCGTTCCAACTCTCGGAATCCAAACGGCACCGAACCGGGTAATGAGTTTGGAGGGGGGTTATCGCAATGGCGATGCGAAAGAAGTCGGAAGACGCTCCGCAGGAGAGGCTCGAAGCTGACAGGAGACGGCTGGAGCTCCTGGCCGCGCAGTGCGGCGAGGAGGCCGGCCTCCACCGTCCGCTGAACGATGTCACCGGCGGTGTGATCACGGGCATTCCCGAGGACACCGACCTGGCACAGGCGCTGTCCGACCGGGAGACGACGGACCTGCTCGTCCGCCTGCTGGACCAGAACCGCGAGCAGGTCGAGCGGGCGCTGGAGAGGCTCCGCGATGGCGCATACGGGATTTGCGAAGGCTGCGGCCGGCGCATCCCTGAAGCCCGGCTGAGGTTCCAGCCTGCCTCCACGCGCTGCGTCGAGTGTCAGGCCCATTGGGACAGGCTCAACGGCCGCACCGCCTAGCTCCTCCCCGTTTTTGGGAGGGCCGCCGGCCGGAGAGGCTGCAGCAGGATTAACCCTGCCTCGCCGGCCTTAGTAAGGCGAGCGCGCCCAGCGCAAGCCCGACCACGATCATCCCCGACCCGATCCAGAACCACTTCATGTCTCCGGTCATGTAGCTCCCGGGAATGAAACCGAGCCCCTGCCCGGCGAAAATCGCGCCCGCGAGCAGGATCAGCGCGCCAACGACCCCAAGCCCGCTCTTCACACCCCTCCGTAGACCACGGACTTCTCCTCGGTGTACTGGAGGAACGCCTCCACGCCATGCTCCTTGCCGAAGCCCGATTGCTTCGTCCCGCCAAACGGCAGCTCGTCGTGTGCGATGACGATCGAGTTCACCCACGTGTAGCCGGCCTCGAGCTCCTGCACCGCGCGATGGGCGGCTGCCATGTTGGCGGTCCAGATCGACGAACCCAGGCCGAACTGCGAGTCGTTGGCAAGACGGAGCCCTTCATCGAGGTCTTTGATCTTGCGCACCGGCAGCGCCGGCCCGAAGACCTCTTCCTTCCACATGCGGGAGTCGTCGGGCACCTCGCCGACGATGGTCGGCTCGATGAACCAGCCCTTCTCGTACTCGGGACCCTTCGGCCTGCCGCCGCCGAAGATCAGCTTCGCGCCGCGATCGAGCGCGTCCTTGAGCTGGGCCTCGACCTCGGCGCGCTGCGTTTCCGTGTGCATCGGGCCCATGCGGCTGTCCTTGTCGAGCCCATTACCCGGCTTGAGCTTGGCCGCGCGTGCCACAAGCTTCTCCAGAAGCGAGTCATAGACGCCCTCCTGGATGTAAAGCCGCTTCGTGGAAAGACACTGCTGACCGCAGTTGAAGAAGCGGCCTACCGAGATCGCGCGGGCGGCACCTTCGAGGTCGGCATCGTCGAGCACGATGCATGGATCGCTGCCGCCGAGCTCGAGCGTGACCTTCTTCAAGGTCTCGGACGCTTTCGCCATCACGCGCTTGCCCGTCGGCGTGGAGCCGGTGAGCGCGATCTTGCGGATCAGCGGATGCTCGACGATCGCCTCACCTGTCGCCTGGCCGATGACGACGTTGACCACTCCCTCAGGCAGGCCGCCTTCCATCAGCGCTTCTATGCACAACAAGGTGGACAGCGGCGTCGTGCTCGCGGGCTTGAGCACGACGGTGTTGCCCGCCGCAATCGCCGGCGCGACCTTGTTGGCGGCGAGTGTGAGTGGAAAGTTCCACGGCACGATGGCGCCGCACACGCCGATGGGCTTGCGGACGACGAGCCCGTAAGTCGTCAGATCTGGGAGGCGGACGTACTGGCCGTGAATCTTGTCGGCAAGGTCGGCGAACCAACCGATGTTTTCACCGAAGCGCCGTGCCTCGAGTCGCGACTCGAGCAGCGTCTTCCCCTGCTCCTTGGTCAGGACGGTCGCGATCTCCTCGACCTTCGACAGCATGTGCTGCGCCGCCTTGTGCAAGATCTCGCGACGCTGGTTGGACGGCAGCTTGGACCATGTGCCGAACGCTTTTGCCGCGGCCTGAGCCGCCCTGTCGACGTCGGCTGGTCCGCCGGCCGGCACCTCGTCAACGACCTCGCCGGTGGCCGGGTTGCGAATCTCGTACGTCTCGCCGGACGCGGCCTTGGTTCTGTCGCCTTCGATGATCATCGTCGCCATTGGGCACCCCTCTTCGGTATTCGGCTTGCTTCGATAATTATCTCTGTCGTCGGCAGCGCGCCGTTTGGAGGGCTGTGAGATGTCGGTGAGGCTCGAGAAAGAAGGCGGCGTCGGGATCATCGTGCTCGACCGCCCGCCCGCCAACAGCTATGACTACGCCTTCCTGCGGTCATTTGCCGGTGCGATCGACGATGCTCGCCTGGACCTCAGCATCAAGTCGGCTGTCGTGGTGACGAGCGCTTCAGAGAAGTTTTTCTCGGCCGGCGCCGACGTGGGCGTCTTCGCGGCGGGCAGCCCGAGGTCGCGATTCATGACCGCCCTCATGGCGCACGAGGCGTTTCGAAAGATGGAGAACACGCCGCTCGTATTCATCGCGGCAATCGCGGGCCACTGCCTTGGTGGTGGGCTTGAGCTTGCGCTTGCCTGCGACCTGCGGTTCGCGGCCGAGGGCGGTTACCAGATTGGCCTCCCGGAGGTGAACCTCGGGCTTTTTCCCGGATCGGGTGGCACGCAGAGGCTGCCCCGCCTGGTTGGGTTGTCCAGGGGCCTCGACCTCATCGCGAACGCGACGACGTTGAAGCCGGCCGAGGCGAAAGACCTCGGCATCGTCGACCGCCTGTTCCCAGACGCTGCCGCCTGCCGTGCGGGCGCGATCGAGTACGCGGCCAAGCTGGCGGCGGGTGCGGGCGTCGCGATCGGCCACGCCAAGCTGGCGATCACGCAGGGCTATGGCGGGCCTCTCGACCTCGGGCTGGCCATCGAACGCGAAGCGATCGGCCGGGTCTTCGTGTCTGACGACGCCGAGGAAGGCATCAAAGCGTTCACCGAAAAGCGCAAGCCGGACTTCAAGAGCAGGTAGTGCTAGGCTGGCGCCACCGAAATCCAGACAGGAGGTGGCGTTCGAATGGCTGAAGTTGTCGTGATCGTTGTCCGGCCGTCGGCCGCCTCCGGAGCTTCTTTCTAAGCATTCCTCCGCGGGCGGACCGACACCGCCCACCCGTTCTCACCTGGAGGATGCGAGTTGCCTCGACTCACCTCCCAGCTCGCCATGCTGGGCTGGGATTCCTACTTCGACGAAAAGTTCGCACAGACCGGCCTACCGACCGCGATGCCGGCACGCGTCATCGCCGATTTCGGCGCGGACTACTTGATTCATGACGGATGCTCCACAAAACGCGCCAGCGCGCGCCGGGTCGATCCGGCGGTCGGCGATTGGGTCGCGCTCAGCGGTGGCGTCATCGGCGCCATCCTCGAACGGCGCGCCGTCTTCTCCCGCCGGGCTTCGGGCACGGAAACAAAACAGCAGGTGCTGGCGGCCAACGTCGACATCACGTTCGTTGTCGTGGCGGCGACCGACGTCAATGTGCGCAGGGTCGAGAGGTACCTCGCCATCGGGTGGCAGAGCGGTGCGGTGCCGGCGGTCATCCTGACCAAGGCAGATCTCAGCGATTTGCCCGATTCGGTTCGCGTCGAGCTCGAGTCCGTTGCCGCGGGCGCACCGGTCATCGTGACCAGCAGCGTGACGGGCGAAGGACTGGATGAGATCCAGCTCCAACTGCGCCCCGCTCGCACGGGCGTGCTGCTCGGGCCTTCGGGCGCGGGCAAGTCCACGCTCATCAACGCGATCCTCGGGCAGGATGTGATGCCCACCCGAGAGATCCATCGTTCCGGCGAAGGCCGTCACATGACGAGTCACCGCCAGCTGGTCCAGCTTCCGACCGGCGGCATGATCATCGACACGCCGGGCCTGCGAGAGGCGCAGCTCTGGGAAGGTGAGGACGCGCTCGGCGGTGTCTTCGACGACATCGAAGAGCTGGCGCTGCGTTGCCGGTTCAGTGATTGCTCACATGTGACGGAGCCAGGGTGCGCGATCACCGCCGCGCTGGCGGACGGCCGCCTGGAACGAGGGCGGTTCGACAGCTACCGCAAGCTGCAGCGGGAGCTGCGCGCGGTCGCGGTGCGCAGCGACGCTCGTCTTCGCCTGGACGAGCGTCGCAAGTGGAAACAGATCACCGTCGCGATGCGCGCGAAGGATCGCTATATGCGAGGGTGAACCTCCTCCCATTCATGGGGAGGTGCCCCCGGAGCGGGCGGAGGGGCCGGTCCAAAACCCCTCCGGATCGAAGCGTCGAGACGCCGCGAGCTCCGCATCGGTAGGTGCTGACGTCTCGCTTACATCGTCGGCGACCTTCAAATCCCAACCCGTGTTGGCGCGAACGTCGGCGACGGTGTGGCCCGGATGCACCGAAGCAAGGTGCGCCTCGCCGCCACCTTCTGAAAATCGCAGCACGCCGAGCGTCGTGATGATCGCCACGGGTCCTCCTCCCAGCAAGCCGTTGCGCTTTCGCCATCCCGGCGTGCCGTCGCCGTAACCGGGCGACGTGATGAAGGAGACTCGCTCGACGAGCCTCCGCCGCTCGTGGCTCATGAGGGTGACCCAGCGCCGGCTCAGGATCGCGATGTCGGCTCCTCCCCCGCTCCCCGGCAGCTTCACCTTGGGTCGGCTCGGCTCGCCTATATAAGAGGTATTGAGGTTGCCGAACCGGTCGACCTCCGCGCCGCCGATGAATCCAAGGTCGACCCGGCCCTGCGCCATGAGAGCCATCACGTTCGACATCCGCGTCGCCCACAGGGCGCCGGTGACGTTCGGCGGATCGCCCATCGTGCCGAGAAACTCGGACGCGGGCTGGTCGCGCATCAACCCGACCTCGAACAGGCCCCGTGCGTTGGGCGCGTGCGCGTTGCGAGCCACCGCGTACGCCAGTATCGGCAGGCGCATTCCAACGAAGACCAGGTCGCCGTCACGGATCTCGCGCGAGGCGACCGCGACCATCAGCTCTTGCGGGGTGTAGCTAGGTATCGCCAAAATCCGCCGGAGCTGAAAACTGGTGGTGCGTGATGCGGATCGCCTCGCCGTCGATTTCCTTCATGTATGACGCGCGATCGGGCACATCGAAAACCCAGCGGCTCAGCCAGGCCTCGAATCCGGCGACCGATCGCGACTGCTCGGCGTAGTCGCGGTAGAAGGCGTGGTCGCGCTTGAAATGGCCCTGCACCGGGGACGGGTGCGCGCCGCCAGGCTCATGCACGACCGCGACGACCTTCGTCTCCGGAAAGAGGATCCGGTTCGGGTCACTGAGCGTCACGCTCGAGTCCACGAGGTCCTCGCAGCTGACGATCACGCCGTCGGCCGCGAGTCCCGCTTCCTCGGTGATCCCGAGAGGCCCCCATGCGTGCGCGCGCCCATGCTCGTCGGCGCGCTGGACGTGCACGATCGCGATGTCGGGCCGCACGGCCTGCACGTGCACCAGGCCGTCAGCGGCGACGAGGTTCGGATTTGTGCGCAGGATGTCGCTGCCGAGGAGACTACTCGTGGGCAGGCTGGGAACCTGCCAGGCGGCCGCCCACAGGGCAAGCGAAACCGAGAAATTCGAATGGTCGTGCACCTCGAGTGGCGCGGGAATGCCCTGCTCGCACGCGCGCCGGTAGCAGTGGCCGAGACCTTCGGACACGTTGCCCACCCACGCCGCGGTGACCCTCCGGACGCAGCCCGCACCGATGAGCTGATCGAACAGAGCATCGGAGATCGGTCCGACGAGCGCCAGATCGCGGCGCCGCTGCCGGATCAGCTCGTGGCCGGCCGCGAAAGGGATCAGGGGCTCCAGCGCCGTACCCATGGCCACCGAGGCGCCGTCGGGGACGAATCGCTGGATGGCTTGCGCCATCGTCACCACCTTGCCGCCCACCACGGTCAAGGTAACGGGCCGGCGCGGATGCGCGTTGTACAGGCATGACGCGCGTGAGCGCCCTCCTGCTCGCGTCCATGTTCATGCTGGCCTGCTCAACCGGTGTCTCGCCCAAGACCGCCACATCGTCGAGCTGCGACACGGCATCGCTCGAGATGGCGCTGGCCGGCGGCGGGGTCGCAGCCGGAACGGTGCGGGCGGACATCGAGCTCCGGAACATCTCTGGGGGCGAATGTGAGCTTTACGGATACCTGAAGCTCGACCTGCTGGACCTCGAAGGCCGGCCGGTCCGGGCTCGAATCGAACAGAGCCGCAACGACCTGTTCCTGCTCACCCCTGCTCCATTCGCAACGGTGGCCCTACCTGCGCACGGCCGCGCCTACGCACCTCTGCGGTGGAACGACCAGGCCGAGCCGTGCGTGACGGTCTACAAGCTCCGCATCACACCGCCCGGCTCCACGGAACCCGCGGTGATCAGGGTCGGACCCGATGCTTTTGCGAACGTGGTGATCTGCTCCGGCGGGCTCGTGACGATGAATCCCGTCCGCGCGACGCCCTACTGAGCGATCGACTCGATGTAGGAGCGGTAGTTTCGCTCCAGCTCCGGCATCGAGTCGCCGCCGAACTTCTCCAGAAACGCATCGGCCAGCGTCAGGGCGACCACCGCCTCGCCGATGACCCCGGCTGCGGGCACGACGCACACGTCGCTCCGCTCGTAATGGGCTTCGGTTTTTTCCTTGGTTTTGAGGTCGATCGACTGCATCGGCTTCTTCATGGTGGAAATCGGCTTGATCGCGACGCGAAGATCGATTGGCTCGCCGTTGGTCACACCGCCGGTGATGCCGCCCGCCCGGTTGGTCAGGTGTCGGAAACGGCCTTCCTGGTAGTCGATCTGGTCGTGAAAGTCAGAGCCGCGCCGGGCCGCGCCCTGGAATCCTGCACCGAACTCGACGCCCTTGATGGCGTTGATCGACATCACGGCTTGCGCCAGCTTGCCGTCGAGCTTGCGGTCCCAGTGCACGTAGCTGCCCAGGCCTGGCGGAACACCTCGCGCGATGACGCGGAAGGTTCCGCCCAGAGTGTCGCCAAGTTCCGCGACCTCGTCGATCTCGGCCACCATGCGCTTCGAGGCTTCGGGGTCGGGGCAGCGCACGGGTGAGGCTTCCACGTCCTCGATGGTGAGGATGTCGGGGTCGCATCCCTCGAAACCGATGTCGACGGTGCCGATCGACTGCGTGAAGCTGATCACGTCGATCCCGAAATGAGCCAGAAGCTTGCGAGCGACGCCGCCCGCGGCCACCCGCGTCGCGGTCTCTCTCGCCGATGAGCGTTCGAGCACGTTGCGGATGTCGGTGTGGCCATACTTCAGCGCCCCGGCGAGGTCGGCATGGCCCGGCCGCAGCCGAGTCACGACCTTGGGGTCGAAGCCTTCCTTCGCCGCCGTCATCTGGGCGGTCCAGTTGACATGGTCCTTGTTCTCGAGCACCAGCGTGACGGGGCTGCCGATCGTGAAGCCGCCACGCACGCCGCTGACGATGCGCGCGACGTCGGTCTCGATCTTCTGCCTCCCGCCCCGGCCGTGGCCGCCTTGCCTCCGCGCCAGATCCCTGCGAAGGTCCTCCTCCGAGATCTCGAGGCCGGCGGGCAAGCCTTCGATCACGACCGTGAGTTGGGGGCCGTGCGACTCGCCTGAAGTCAGCCAACGCATGGAGGCGATGATAGAGCGCGGTGCAGAGAGCCCTGGAGGTGGCGCTCATCGACGTCGGCGGCACGCTGTGGCCGAACTCATGGCCGATCCGAAAGGCGGACGCCGTCGGCCGTCGCCTCCGGATCCGCGCGGCGATGCCCGGGATCGAGCCGGCGACGGTCGAGGCGCTGGCGGACGATCTGATTGAAAGTAGCCGGCCGGGCGACGAGGCTCGCTCCATCTCGACGGAGAACCTCGCCTCGGTCAACTCGCCGGCGGAAATGCTCATCACCGGGTGCCTCAGCCGTCAGGGACTGCCGGCCGACGAGGACATGATCCGGCGCTTACGCAGCGCAATGTCGATCCCAATCTCCGACCAGATGCAGCCCTTGCCGGGCGCGGGCGAGCTGCTGGCTGAGATCCACAGTCTCGGCATGCGCAACGTGATCGCCAGCAACACGTACTGGCGTGACGCGAAAAGCTACTGGGAGGACTTCCGGCTCCTCGGCATGGCGGAGCACATCGACTGCATCATCACGTCCGTCGACGCCGGACATCTCAAGCCGCATCCGGCCGTGTTCGAGATGGCGATGCGATGGGCAGAAGTACCGCCTGAGCGTTGCGTCGTGATCGGAAATCGCGAGGACAACGACATCGCGCCCGCGCTAGCGCTCGGGATGTCGACGATCCTCGTTTATCCCGACGACCCCAAACCGTTGGCGAGCCGGGCGAACGCCGTGGCGCCCGACCTGTGGGCTTGCGCCAAGACGATCAGAGACATGTGCCGGACAGTGTGATGTTCAATGACCTTGGGATCCAGAGGCGGTCTTTACACTGTCAAACATCGACGTGAACCAACTGCATCGCGAGGCCATGCGTGCAGTCGAGCGACTGGTGCTGACGCTCGACGTCAATGGCGAATCGCGGCAGATGCTGCTGCCTTCGCACAAGACGCTGCTCGAGGTTCTGCGCGAGGACATGCAGCTCACCGGCACGAAGCACGGCTGCGAGCTCGGCGAGTGCGGCACGTGCACGGTGCTGATCGACGGCAAGCCGGCGCTGAGCTGCCTCCTCCTGCCGGTCCAGCTCGAGGGCCGGGCGATCACGACGATCGAAGGCATGGCGGCCGGGTCCGATCTTCATCCCCTCCAGGTCGCCTTCGCGGAGTTGGGCGCGGCGCAGTGCGGCTACTGCACGCCCGGCATCCTGCTGTCCGCAAGATCGCTGCTCGAGGAAAATCCGCGCCCGACGCGCCAGGAGATCCGCGAGGCGTTGGCGGGCAACCTGTGCCGGTGCACCGGCTACACCAAAATCCTGGAGGCGGTCGAGCTCGCGGCCGGCCGGTCGCAATGAAGCTGGTAGGCAGGCCCCTACCGAAGGTCGATGCTGCGACGAAGGTCACGGGTCGCGCCCTCTACGCCGACGACATAGTGCTTCCGCGCACTCTGCACTGCAAGATCCTGCGCAGCCCGCACCCGCACGCGCGCATCCTCTCCATCGACACCTCGGGGGCGAGGCGCATTCCAGGTGTGGTCGCGGTGATCACGGGCACCGACCTGCCGATCAAGTTCGGGATCCTGCCTGTGACCCAGGACGAGCGCGCCCTCGAGCACGAGAAAGTGCGCTACGTCGGCGACCCCATCGCGGCGGTCGCGGCCCTCGAAGAGGAGATCGCGGCGGCCGCGTGCGACGCGATCGCGGTCGAGTACGAGGTCCTCGAGCCCGTGATGACGATCGATGCCGCGTTCCAGAAGCCCAAGGACGAGCCCATCCAGGACTACGGCGGGCC
>VBEF01000009.1 GCA_005881275.1 Chloroflexota bacterium | reverse complement strand
CCGGCGTCGACAACGTACGCAAGATGCTCGACGACAACGCTTACTTGGGCATGGTCGGGCCATACAACTCCGCAGTCGCGAAGGCGGAGATCCCGATCGCCGCGCCCAAGAGCTTCGTGATGGTCAGCCCATCGAACACCAACCCCTGCCTCACCAAAGACATCGCGGGCTGCAGCTACCACCCGCAGGACCTTCGCGCAGGGAATCCCAACAACTACTGGCGCGTCGTCACCACTGACGACTACCAGGGTCCGGCGATGGCCGACTACATGTACAAGCAGCTCAGCATCAAGAGCGTCGGCATCCTGGACGATAGCACGGTGTTCGGCGTGGGCATCGCCGGCGCCTTCGAGGCGGAGTTCAAGAAGCTCGGCGGCACGGTCGCCCAGCACGCGGAGTACAAGAAGGAGCAGACGAGCGACTTCAAGTCGATCCTTCTCGGCTTCAAGAACAAAGGGGCCGCGGCGGTCTACGTCGGCGGCACCGACGACCAGAACATCTGCATTCCGCGCAAGCAGATGAAGGACATCGGATGGGACGCGCCATTCGGTGGCGGTGACGGCATCGAGACGACAGACTGCATCGACCAGGGGGCCGGCAACGAAACGAACATCTACGCAACTTCCGCCGGCGCCGACGCCACGCAGGTGGCTGGCGCTACGGACACGATCGCTAAGTTCCGGCAGCAGTTCACCGGAGCCAACGACTTTGGCGGCTACACGATGCAGGCCTACGACGGCGCGAACGCTTTGATGACCGCGATCGGCAACGCCATCAAGTCCAACGGCGGCAACAAGCCGAGCCGCAAGCAGGTGCGCGACGCATTTGCGGCCATCAAGGGCTTCAAGGGCGTCATCGGCACCTACGACTTCGACCAGAACGGCGACACGAGCCTCAAGATCGTGTCGATCTACGTGGTCAACACCAGCTAGTACTCTTTAGCCCACAATCCAGCGAGGAGGCCGGCATCGGCCTCCTCGCCCTTTACCAGTAGGAGGGGAGCACCTGGACGCGGGCGCAGTCGGGACCGCCACTTCCGCGATGAAGAGGTTTCGGTCGTTGAGGCTCGGCGGTATGAGCCTCCCCGACTACGGCTTCTATGTCCTGTGCGCCACGGCGGTGGTGCTGCTGGCGGCGCAGGCGGTCCTCCACCCGACCGAGTTCGTCCAGATCTGCATCTTCGGCCTCACGCAAGGCTCGATCTATGCCCTCGTCGCGCTGGGCTACACGATGGTCTACGGGATCATCGAGCTGATCAACTTCGCCCACGGTGACGTGTTCACCTTGGGGGCTTACGTAGGCTCGACAATTCTTGGCTTCTTTGCCATCAGCGAAGGCGGTTTTTCGACGGTGAACCTGGTGGCGCTTCTGCTCGCGTTTCCCGTCGTGATGCTCGTCATGGGCGGCATCAACGTCGCCATCGAGCGCGTCGCCTACCGGCCGCTTCGCAACGCGCCGCGCCTGGCCCCGCTGATCACGGCTATCGGCATGTCCTTCTTTCTGGAGGGCATCATGTTCCTGTGGCACGGTCCCGCGACTGTGCACTTTCCCGACATCCTTCCCCGCGTCGCGACCACCATCGCCGGCGTCTTCTTCGGCTTCAAGGACGTCTTCGTGGTGGTTACGGCGGCGGTCCTCGTCTCGCTGCTGGCGATTTTCATCAACCGCACCAAACTCGGCAAGGCGATGCGCGCGACGGCGCAGGACCGCGACGCCGCGCAGCTGATGGGCATCGACATCAACCGCACGATCGCCGCCACCTTCTTCATCGCGGCGCGGCCCTGGGCGGGCTCATCATTGGACTGATCGCCGCCTTCAGCGACTCCTACCTCGGATCCAAGTGGACGCAGGTGGTGGTGTTCGGCATCCTGATCGGTGTCCTGGTCTTCAGGCCCACCGGCCTCCTCGGCATGCGGGTGCCCGAGAAGTGAGCCGGGCGGTTTTTACACGCTTCCACCTGCGGGAACGAATCCGTGACCGCGACGCAGCGGTGTACGGCATCCTGTTGATCGCCGCCCTCCTCTTCCCCATCATCGACATCTACGCAACTGGTGGCACCGCCGACGTCTCGCAGGCCACGCGTGCAGGGTATTTCGTGCTCCTCGCCATCGGGCTGAACGTCGTGGTCGGCTTCGCGGGCCTGCTCGACCTGGGCTACGCCGCCTTCTTTGCCATCGGCGCGTATACGTACGCACTGCTGGCGTCGCCGCAGCTCGCGTCGTCGCCGGCACACCATGCGGTCCACATCAACTTTTGGATCCTGATCTTCGTCTCCATGTTTGCAGCCGGGGCCGCAGGCGCGATCCTGGGCTTCCCGACCCTGCGCTTGCGAGGCGACTACCTGGCGATCGTCACCCTTGGATTTGGCGAGATCGTGCCCCAGCTCTTCTACAACTTCGACCAGTGGACTGGCGGCATCAATGCGGTCGGAATCATCGATCAGCCTCACCTGCCTTTCTGGATCCAGGGCCCGTGGTCGGGAGACGGTCCTTTCCAGATCGTGAGCAACTTCAACTTCAACGGTGACCCGTTGGCCTTCTACGTGCTCATCGTCATCCTGATCGGCATCGCGGTCGTCCTCGTTAGCAACCTGTACCGCTCACGCCTCGGGCGTGCCTGGATGGCCATCCGCGAAGACGAGGTCGCCGCCGCGGCGATGGGCATCAACACCGTGACGACCAAGCTCCTCGCGTTCGGCATCGGGGCCTCGTTCAGCGGTTTTGCGGGTGCCTTCTACGCCGCAGACGTCAGCCTCGTGAGCCCCGACAACTTCCTGTTCATCGTCTCGATCACCGTCCTGGTCATGGTGGTGCTCGGCGGGATGGGCAACATCAGCGGGGTCATCATCGGCGCATTGGTCCTGTACTTCCTCGTCTTCTACCTCATACCCGGGCTGCCGGAGAATGCCAAGAACCTCGCGAACAGCGTCGGCCTGGGCTCGCTGAATTCGAAGAGCGGGGACTGGCCGGGTCTGGCCGAGGAGATCGGGCGGCTCAACTTCATCATCTACGGCGCGATCCTGGTAGGGATGATGCTGCTGCGGCCGCAAGGCATTCTGCCAAGTCGCGTCCGTGAACAGGAGTTGAAGCACGCCGCTGTCCAGGAAGAAGAGGCAGTCGTCGAGCTGACCCACGCGTCATGAGCGGAGGTCTTCGCCCTGATCGGGCCGAACGGTGCCGGCAAGACGACCCTCTTCAACAATGTGACCGGACTTTTTCAGCCAACCAGCGGACGAGTCGTTTTCGACGGCCGTGACATCACCGGGTCGAAGCCCCACCAGGTCGCGAGATGGGGCATCGCTCGCACCTTCCAGAACATCCGGCTCTTCGACTACATGTCCTGCCTCGACAACGTGCGCGTCGGACGCCACGTGCGCATGAAGGCCAAGGTCTGGGACTCCCTGTTCAAGCTGCCTCGGGAGCGCAGAGAAGAAGAGCGGGTCAGCGAGGAAGCGATGGAGCTCCTTCGGTTCGTCGGCATCGGAAAGCAGGCCAATCAGTACGCGCGCAACCTTCCCTACGGGCAGCAGCGGCGGCTGGAGATCGCTCGAGCCCTTGCCACCGACCCCAAGCTGCTTCTCCTCGACGAGCCCGCGGCCGGCTTCACGCCCCAGGAGAAAGTCGAGCTCATGCAGCTCGTGAAAAAGATTCTGGGCCGAGGCATCACCGTCTTCTTGATCGAGCACGACATGAAGGTGGTGATGGGGATCTCGGAGAGAATCGTCGTGCTGGACCATGGCGAGAAGATCGCCGAGGGATCTCCGGACGAGGTGCGCAAGGATGTCCGGGTCATCGAAGCCTACCTCGGCAAGTCGGCTTAGCGGGAGGCGGGATGGCGCTCCTCGAGCTCGAAGGCGTGGATGCCTTCTATGGCCGCATCCAGGCGCTCCGCCAGGTCTCGATCAAAGTCGAAAAGGGCGAGGTGGTCGCTCTCATCGGGTCCAACGGCGCCGGCAAGACGACCACGCTCCGCACCATCTCGGGGTTGATGCATCCTGCATCAGGCTCCGTCCGCTTCGACGGCAGCGATATCACTCACACCCGGCCCTCGAAGATCGTCGAGCTTGGGATCTGTCAGTCTCCCGAGGGGCGGCGGCTCTTCCCGCGCATGTCGGTGCTGGATAACCTCGTCATGGGCGCCTACACGCGGAATGACAAAGCTGGGATCTCCTCTGACATGGACCGAATCTTCCAGCTCTTTCCCCGCCTGCAAGAGCGCCGAACCCAGATCGCCGGCACGCTCTCCGGCGGCGAGCAGCAGATGCTCGCCATGGGACGAGCGCTGATGGCGAAACCGAAGGTCATGATGCTCGATGAGCCCTCGCTGGGCCTGGCGCCGATCCTCATCGAAACCATCTTCAGCATTGTGCGTGAGATCAACTCTCAGGGGACGACGGTGCTCCTGGTCGAGCAGAACGCGCACAAAGCCCTTGAGGTGGCGAATCGGGCGTACGTGCTGGAGACCGGGGTCGTCGTTCAGTCCGGAACTGGACGCGAACTGCTTGCTTCTGAAGAGGTGCAGAAGGCCTACCTGGGGATGTAGAGGTTTGAGAGGAAACCTCCTCTCATCGGCCGGTCGCTTCGCGACGGGCCTGCTCTCTTTCCGGTACGCGGTTCGGACGTTAGTCGCGGCCGGCGCAAAGCCGGCCGCCAAAGCGACGTTACTACTAGTTTCTGGTTACCGGCTCGGCTGGTAGCTCGCGACGAAAAGGTAGATCAGCACGATCGCGAAGGCGCCATATTCGAGGACGACGTTTCTCGTGAAGCTGTCTTCGACCGTGTGCCGGACCAGGCCGCGGTTGATGTACCAGGCGAACAGCAGCATGACCGCAAACGTGCCTTCGTAGACGACCAGGTAGAGGGACAGCGCGGTGATCGCCCACGCCAGGAACGTGACCACCTGGCCGACGAACAGGGCAAAGATGAAGGCGCGCCGCGGAGCGATGGTCGTCCCGTTGACGCGGAAGCTGCGGTACGACGCGAGAAAGCTGATCGTGAAGATCCACAGCAGCTGCAGGATCGGGTTGAAGTGCAGCGTCACCACGACCAGGTAAGCGCCGAATACGACGACGACCAGCATCAGCTCCTGGAGGACGATGTGCCCGCGCTTTTCCTGGGCGCGCAGGCGCAGGTAGTCGAGCCGGCCGGCGATGACAAAGCCGGCTCCGAAAAGCACCGTCAGGGCGGCGTACTTCCAGAGCTGGACGTCGGGAAAGAGTGATAGGCCCGCCAATGTGATCGCGCCGAGGGCGACCGGGATGTAGTGCTCGATGCGCGGAAACTCCTCGGCGCCTCGCAGGTAGCCAAGCAGGGCCGGGGCGGCAATGAGGACCAGCCCAAGCGCGAGCGCCCATACCTGTCCTGGGTTGAGCAGCTCCGACTTGAACCCGAGCGAGATCGCGACGAGCACGATGCCCGCGAAAATGAGAAAGCTTCGGTCTCGCTCGGCCCTGTCGGCGGAGTCGGTCGGGACGGCCTTTTCCGCGAGCATCGGCGGTAACTTCATCTAAGCCTCGGCATTCTAGACGCGGCCGTACCGATCTTCCAACCGAACGACGTCATCGATCTCAGGCGTGGAGACTTCGAAGATGTCGCTGTCCTCGATCGCGGTGAGGCGGTGGCGCGTCCCCGGCGTGATGTGCAGCGTGTCGCCAACGGTCATCCGGCGTCTGGCCAGCTGACCGTCCGACCCCCCCAGCTCCATGTCGACGGCACCCTTGATCACGTACTGACATTCGTCCTTGCGCTCGTGATACTGGAGCGAGAGGCTCTCGCCCTTGTTGAGGTGCAGGACCTTGCCCAGATACCGATCGGTGATCGCCCACCGGAGCTCGTAGCCCCAGGGTTTCTCGACCTTCGTGTCTTCGATCCGGCCGAACTCAGGAAGTACCGGCATGCTGCCTGATTCCAACGATGTCTTCGAGAGCTTGGAGTCGCGCCTCGACGGCATCCTTGTCCGCCGCTTCGGCATAGATCCGGATCAGGGGCTCGGTGCCGCTGGCTCGAAGAAGGACCCAGGTGCCGTCCGCCAGGTAGAACTTGAATCCGTCGTCCGAGCGGACCCGCTGCACCGGCACGCCGGCGACCTCTTGCGGCTCGTTCTTCTCGAGCGTCTCGAGGATCCGTTTGCGGTCCGTCTCGTAGGTCTCGCGAACGAGGTGGATGTCATGCCGCGCGTACGCATGTGGACCGACGCGCTCCTCCAGGCCGGCCAGGATCTGGGAGATGGGCTTGCCCGACTTGACCATCATGTCGGCGAAGAGCAGGCCGATCAGGATTCCGTCGCGCTCAGGGATGTGTCCGCGGACCGCGAAACCGCCTGACTCCTCGCCGCCCAGAAGTGCGTTTGTCTCCATCATCTTGGGCGCGACGTTCTTGAAGCCGACCGGCACCTCGTAAACCCGCTCACCGAACTCCGCCCCAAGCTTGTCCGCCATCGCGGTCATGTTCACCGTCTTGACCACTGGACCGCGCTGGCCGCGGGTCTCGAACAGATAGAGCATCAACATGGCGTAGACCTGAAGCTGGTTGATGAAGCGGCCGGTCTCGTCGATGATGCCGACCCGGTCCGCGTCACCATCCGTGCAGATGCAGAGGTCCTGGCCGCCGACTTTCATGAGCGAGATGGTCGAATCGATGTTGGGCGGAATCGGCTCCGGATTCATGCCCCCGAACAGGGGATTGCGCTGGTTGTGCAGCTCGGTCACGGTGGTGCGCCCGCCGCCGACCATCTCGGCTATGTATCCGTAGCCCGAGCCGTACATGCACTCATGCACTATTCGCAGGCTTGCGCCCTTGATCGCGTCGAGGTCCACCATGCGCGCGATCTGGGCGTAATAAGGCGGGCGCGGATCGTACGCCGATACCAATCCATGAGACACGTTGTGGTCGGGCACAGCGACCTCGCCGAGGGCGTCGATGTTGCGCTCCAGCTCGGCGATGACCTCAGTCGGCACCGCGCTCCCCGTTTCCGTCTTGTACTTGTAGCCATTGAACTGGTACGGGTTGTGGCTTGCGGTGATGACGGCGGCCCCGGTCGCCTTGCGGTCGATGACGGTCCACGAAGCGACCTGCGTTGGAGATGGCCGGTCGAAGACGAGACTCTTGATGCCGTTGCTCGCGAATATCTCAGACACGGCGTGCGCGAAGTCCTCCGAGGCAAACCGGCAGTCGTAGCCGACGATCGCGAGCGGATCGTTGGAGCGGGTCTTCATGTACTGCGCCGAGGCCTGCGCCACCCGCCGCACGTTGCCGAATGTGAAGTCGTCGGCGATCACACCTCGCCAACCATCAGTTCCGAACTTGATTTGCTGCGGGGCCATTGTCTAAAGGTAACGCGTCTTGCGCGCCCGCTTGAGCGCCTCGACGACCTTCCGCACGTCCTGCGCGCGCGAACGCGGAACGACAAGCAGCGCATCCTCGGTATCGACGATGATCATGTCCTCGACACCGATCGTCGCGACCAGCCGGCGGCCACCGAAAACCAGGCTGTGCGTGGTGTCGATGAGGACCGCCTCACCTTCCACGGAATTGCCGTGCGAATCCGCCCTGACGCGGTCGCCGAGCTCGGCCCAGTTGCCGATGTCCGCCCAGTCAAAAGCTGCCGGGACCAGAACGAGCTTGTCGGTCTTCTCCATGACGCTGCGGTCGACGACCTCCACCGGCAATCGTCGGTAGAGCTCCGCCGCCGCCGACTCATCGCCCACCTTGCGCGCCTGGACGACCTTGCGCAGACCTGCCAGATGTCGCGGCGCATGCCTGCCCAGCTCATCGATGAAAACGTCGAGGCGCCACGAAAACCAGGCGAGGTTCCAGTAGTACCCGCCCTCCCGAACGAACCGCCTCGCGGCAGCGGCATCCGGCTTCTCGATGAAGCGACGAACGCGGAGGGTGCCGTTGGACACGCGTCCGGGGGCATGGATATATCCGAGGCCGATCGACGGAAACGACGGCTTCAGGCCGACCGTGACCAGCCGCCCTGACGTCGCCGCGGCCCGGACGGCGGCCTTGACGGCCTTCGTGACCTGTGTCCCGCCATGCACGACATGGTCGGCCGGCAGGGCGATCATCACCGCCCCAGGCAGCTGCTCGCTCAGGATGAGCGAGGCGAGACCGTAGGCGTTGGTCGTGCCGCGCGCCGAGGGTTCGAGGATGAGGTGGGAGTCGTCGACCTCGGGGAGGACGGCCTCGATTATCTCGCGCTGTCTTACCTCGGTGAGCACGAAGACCTCGTCGGCGACCGACCTGGCGCGGTCATAGGTGGTGCGCAGCAGAGGACGCCCATGGTCACCAAGCGGAAGGACGTGTTTCGGCGTCGAGGCGCGCGAGCGCGGCCAGAGACGGGTGCCCGCACCACCGGCGGGGATGACAGCGACTGTGCGTGGGCTGGTCACCTGACCTCTTCGGCGAGCTCCTTGGCGCGCGCGGTCGACTCCCACGGCGCGTCGATGTCCGTCCGCCCAAAGTGGCCGTAGACCGCGGTCTGCCGAAAGAGCGGGCGGCGCAGGTTCAGCTCTTTGATGATCCCGAGAGGGCTCAGGTCGAAAAGCTTGGCGACCGCCGCGGCGATGGTGGCATCGGGAACCGTGCCTGTCCCGAACGTGTCGACGCGGATCGCCACCGGCTTGACCACGCCGATCGCATACGAGATCTGAACTTCGCATTTCGGTGCCAGGCCGGCGGCCACGATGTTCTTCGCCACGTGTCGCGCGCCGTACGCCCCGGCTCGATCGACTTTGGTGGGGTCCTTGCCTGAGAAACAGCCGCCACCATGCCGGGCGAAACCACCGTAGGTGTCGACCATGATCTTGCGGCCGGTCAGGCCGGCGTCGGCGACCGGGCCGCCGATCACGAACCTCCCGGTTGGGTTGACGAATGTCCTGACGGAGCCGTCGCGTAGCTCTGCCGGCAATACAGGGTCGATCACATGCTCCGCGATATCGGCCCGCAGCTGCTCCGCCTCGACCTCGTCGTGGTGCTGCGTCGAGAGCACGACGTTGTCCACGCCCGCCGGCTTGCCATCGTCTCCATAGCGGATAGTGACCTGGACCTTGCCATCCGGCCGCAGGTAGTTGAGTGTCTTGTTTCGACGTACCTCGGCCAGCTTGCGCGCCAGCCGGTGAGCCAGCGTGATCGGCATCGGCATCAGCTCCGGCGTGTCATCGCAGGCAAAGCCGAACATCATCCCTGAGTCTCCCGCTCCGCCGACGTCGACGCCCTGAGCGATGTCCGGCGACTGCTCGTCGATGCTGGTGACGACGCCGCACGTCTCGGCGTCGAAGCCGTACTTGGCGCGCGTGTAACCAACCTCGCGCACGGTCTGCCGGATGATGCGGGGGATGTCGACGTAGCAGTCGGTGGTGATCTCGCCGACCACAATGACGAGGCCGGTCGTCACGATGGCCTCGCACGCAACTCGAGCGAGCGGATCCTTGGCCAGGATCGCGTCGAGGATCGCATCGGAGATCTGGTCGGCCAGCTTGTCCGGATGGCCTTCGGTCACGGATTCAGACGTAAACAGCGACGCCATGCAGGTCCTCCTTTGAATCTCTCACGCCGGCAGGGACCCGCCACCGGGTGGGCGTGTCCCCAAGCGCCAAGTTCTCCCTCTGGGACTCGCGAATCCTAGCTCAGCTGCAGGTAATGGATTCCGGAGTGGCGGAACAGCCTGGAGCCCCGCTGGTGAAGCAGGGCGGCCATCGCCACGCGTGATGATTCCATGACGGCCTCGACGTGCTCGCGCTTCATCTCCCACGTCGCGGTGGGAGTGGTGACCGGGCAGAAGACTACGATCCGGCACCGCTGGCGCAGGCGTTCGTAGTCGCTGAGCATCTGATGATGCAGCGATAGCTGCAGGGTCCGCGCGATGAGCTCTCCGAAGCCCGCCGGCGCCCTCTCGTACTCGCCACCCGCCATCAGGCTGATCGCCAGGATCTCCTTCGCTCCATCGTCCACCGCGATGTTGAGCGCTGTGTTCTGGACTATGCCCCCGTCGAGGTGCTCCCGATCGTTGATGCGAACCATCGGAAACACGCCCGGTATCGCGGTCGAGGCGAGCAAGGCCGGGGTCAGGTCCCCGGAACGAAACACGGCCGGCTTCCCGGCGTTGAGATCGGTGGCGACGACGGCCAAAGGGACGCGCAGCTGCTCGAAAGTGGTGATCCCAGTCAAGGCCTGGGCTCGATCGATCAGGCGCCGCACGTTCCGTTGGGGAAAGGCGCTGAGCTGATCGCGACGAACGCCCGATACGATGATGCCGAGCGGGTGGGCTTGAAACACGCTGAGCGCCTGGCGCGACATCCAGACCTCGCGCAGCATCATCGTGCCGGCAAGCGATGGATAGGCGGCGATCGAGGCTCCATTGAGGGCGCCCACGCTCGTCCCGACGACCGCCGCCGGCCCTTCGATGTTCGCTTCGAAAAGCGCCTGCAGCACGCCAACCTGCGCCGCACCACGGGCGCCGCCCCCGCCCAGCACCCACGTGCGCCGAGCGGATCCAAACATCGCTCTTTAGGTTAGGTGCCCTCTTCCCACGATGAGAGATACCGCCGCTGCTCTTCGGTCAGCGTGTCGATCGCGATGCCCATCGCGTGCAGCTTGAGTCGCGCAATCTCGGCGTCGATCTCCGCCGGAACGTCGTAAACCTTCCGCTCCAGCTGGGCGGCGTTCTTCGCAATGTACTCGGCGCACAGCGCCTGGTTTGCGAAGCTCATGTCCATCACCGCGGCGGGATGACCTTCGGCGCCCGCAAGGTTGATGAGCCTGCCCTCACCCAGGAGGAACAACCGGCGACTGTCGCCAAGCCTGTACTCCTGCACCGACGGCCTCACCTGACGCACACCGGTCGCGAGCTCGTCCAGCGCCTTCAGGTTGATCTCTGAGTTGAAATGACCCGAGTTGGCAAGGATGGCCCCGTCCTTCATGGCCTCGAAGTGGCTGCGGTCCAGCACGTTGACGTCGCCTGTGACGGTGACAAATATGTCTCCCTGGCGCGCCGCGTCGTCCATCTTCATCACCCGAAATCCGTCCATCGCGGCCTCGAGCGCCTTGACGGAGTCAACTTCCGTGATTACCACGTCAGCGCCATGCCCCTTCGCTCGCGACGCGAGGCCTCGACCGACCCAGCCGTAACCTGCGATCACAAACGTCTTGCCGGCCAGCAGCACGTTGGTCGAGCGGATGATCCCATCGATCGTCGACTGCCCGGTGCCGTAACGGTTGTCAAACATGTGCTTGGTGTCTGCTTCGTTCACGGCCACGATGGGGTATGCGAGCACGCCGTGCCCCGCCATCGCGCGGAGGCGGATCACGCCGGTGGTCGTCTCCTCGGTGCCGCCGATGACCTCCGGCAGCTGGTCGCGCCGCGACTTGTGGAGCACCGAGACCAGGTCGGCGCCGTCGTCCATCGTGAGCTGCGGACGATGGTCCAGAGCCGCTTCGATGTGCTCGTAGTAGGTCTCGTTATCCTCTCCGCGGATCGCATAAGTCTTCACGGCGTGGTGCGACGCGAGGGCGGCGGCAACGGCGTCATTGGTGGACAAAGGGTTGGACGCGCACAGCGCCAGGTCCGCGCCTCCGGCTTTCAGCGTGAGCATCAGGTTTGCCGTCTCGCTGGTGACGTGAAGGCACGCAGCCAGACGCAAGCCTTTCAGCGGTTGATCTTTCGTGAAGCGCTCCCGGATCAGGGTCACGACCGGCATCTCTCGCGCCGCCCAATCGATCAGGTCCTGGCCCTGTGCGGCCAGATTCACATCCTTGACATCGCTTCCCTTGGTACTCACCTTCAAAAGATCTCTCTCCTAGTACGTGATCTCGCTCACCAATCTCACATCGCGCAATTTCTGGCGTCCGTCGAGGTAGCCCAGCTCGATCAAAACCTGCACCCCGATCACATCGGCGCCGAGTTTGTGCATCAACCGGACGGCGGCCGAAGCCGTGCCGCCAGTGGCAAGAACATCATCCACGATCAAGACCTTCTGACCGGGCTGCACCGCGTCCGAGTGCACCTCTAGCTGATCGGTGCCGTACTCGAGATCGTAGGACTCCATCACCGTCATCCAGGGAAGCTTCCCCGTCTTGCGAATGGGCACGAAGCCGGCACCCAGCTTGACGGCGATGGCCGCTCCGGGGATGAACCCGCGAGCCTCGATTGCAGCGACCAGGTCGGGCGGATTTTGTGTCCATGCCCTGGACATCAGGTCGACTACCTCGCGAAAGATGTTCTTGTCGCCAAGCAGGGGCGTGATGTCGCGGAAGATGATCCCCTTCTGCGGATAGTCGGGCACGTCGCGGACGTACTGCTTCAGCTGGTCGGGTGTCGTCATAGAACCGTGCGGAAGTATGCGAGCGTTTGCCGAAAGCCGTCTTACAGCCCGATCTCGAGCTGCCACCCCAGCAGCTCCCTCGCGTGGGTGATGTCGGAGCGGCGCTGCTTCGGGTCGTCGACCGGCAGCGCTTTGTGCTCGATCCGGCTCTTCGATTGAGCGAGCCGGATGATCGTCTCCGCCAGCTCGAGCACCGTCACCTCTTGCGGGTTGCCGAGATTGACCGGCAGCTCGTCGCCTTTGTCAAGAACAGCCAGCACGCCCCGGACGAGATCCGACACGTAGCAGATGCTCCGCGTCTGCGATCCTTCGCCGTACACGGTGAGCGGTTCGCCGCGGATTGCCTGGGCCATGAAGTTTGGTATGGCGCGACCGTCGGACACCTGCATGCGGGGACCGTGCGTGTTGAAGATGCGAATGATCCGCGTGTCGACCTTATGCGACCTTCGGTAGGCCATGGCATACGCTTCGGCGCAGCGCTTGGCTTCGTCATAGCAGCCGCGAGGTCCGATGGGATTGACGTTGCCCCAGTATGTCTCTGGCTGGGGATGGACGAGGGGATCGCCGTAGACCTCGGACGTCGACGCCAGGAGAAACGTCGCGTTCTTCGCACGCGCAAGACCGAGCATGTTCATCGTCCCGATCGTGCCGACCTTCAGCGTGTGAATCGGGTTTGCGTCGTACTGCGGAGGGGAGGCCGGCGACGCGAAGTGCAGGACGTAGCGGACATCGCCACCGATGAAGACGCCGTGATTCACATCGGCCTGGCGAAACTCAAACTCGGGATTTGGCGTGAGGTGGCGCAGGTTTTCGGGAGAGCCTGTGATGAAGTTGTCGAGGGCGAGCACTCGAACACCCCTGGCAAGCAACGCCTCGCACAGGTGCGAGCCGATGAAGCCCGCTCCTCCAGAGACGACAGCCCTAGGTTTATTCGCGGCCAATGCCGCGATACGTGAAGCCCAGGCTCTTCATCAGAACCGGGTCGTAGATGTTGCGACCGTCGACGACCACCGGACGGCGCATCAGCTGCTTGATGCGCGCCATGTCCAGCTGCCGGAACTCGTTCCACTCGGTGACCAGGACGAGCGCGTCAGCCCCGTCCGCCACCTCATATGCATTCTTGAAATACTCGACTTCGGGGAGCAGCATCCGCGATCGCTCGATCGCCGCGGGATCATAGGCGCGAACGTCCGCCCCCGCGGCCACCAAAACCCGCGCGATGTCGATGCTGGGGGCCTCACGCATATCGTCGGTATTTGGCTTGAAGGCAAGGCCTAGGAGCCCGATCGCTCGACCGGGAAGCTCCTCCAGACACTCCCGCAGCTTGTCGATGACAAGCATCCGCTGATCCCGATTGATGTCCATGACCGCATGCAGAAGCTCGGGGTGATAGTCGAACCCTTCCGCGACCGCGGCCAGGGCGGCGACATCCTTGGGAAAGCAACTCCCGCCATAGCCGATTCCAGCGTCGAGGAAGCTCGGACCGATGCGCTTGTCGAGTCCCATGCCTTCGGCCACCAGCTTCGCGTCGGCGCCGACCCGCTCGCTGATCCGAGCGATCTCGTTGATGAACGAGATCCGCGTCGCGAGGAATGCGTTCGACGCGTACTTCACCATCTCCGCGGTGTAGATGTTTGGCGTGATCAGAACATGCGCCTCCAGGGGCGCATAGAGGGCCGCCACCTTCTCCGCCGCCTCGCGATCGTGGCTGCCCACCACAACGCGGTCTGGGTGCATGAAGTCCTGGATGGCCGAGCCCTCGCGCAGGAACTCCGGGTTGGAGACGACAGCAGCGAAGTGGTCCGCGTTTCGTTTCTTCAGGACCCTCGAGACCATGTCACCTGTCAATGGAGGCACCGTGGACTTGTTGACCACGACCAGCGGTCCGTCCATCGCGTCCGCGATCGAGCTCGCGGCCGCCTCCACATAAGAAAGGTCGGCCTCTCCACCTTCACCCTCCGGCGTGCTCACGGCGATGACGGCGTACTCGGCGCCGGGGATGGCATCGCTGTACGAGGTTGTGAAATCAAGCCGGCGCGCCTTCATGTTGCGCTCGACCAGCTCGCCGAGCCCGGGCTCGTAAAACGGCATCTTCCGCTGCTTGAGCTGACCGATCTTTTCCTGATCGATGTCGACCACCATCACTTCGTTGCCCAGGTCGGCAAGACACGCTGCCGTCGTCAGTCCCACATACCCCGCGCCGATGACGGCTACCTTGCTCACGGCGACGCGATTATGCCAGCAGGGATTGATAGGCCGAGATCGTCTCCCGCGCGGTCCTGTCCCAGCTGAACTTCCGAGCCTGCTGCAGTCCGGCCCGCCTCCATCGATCGGGCTCGCGGATCATCGCGGCGGCTGCATCGCCAAGAGCCCTCCCGTTGCCGTCCTCGACCATCATCCCGGCGGCATTGACAACTTCCGGGATGCTGGAGTTCCGAAACGCGGCCACCGGGCAGCCGCAAGCCATCGCCTCGAGGCACGGGAGGCCGAATCCTTCGTACCGGCTAGGAAACAACAGGCAGCTCGCCGCCGAGTACAGATCAGCGAGCTCCTCGTCGTCGACCCGGCCAAGCTGGATGGCGCCCGACATGCTCGGCGGCGCCTGGCGGCCCGGCGCCCCCGCAATCAGCAGCCTGAGGTCAGGATGCGTGACTCGAGCGGCGGTCCAGGCGTCCAACAAAGCGCGCGGATCCTTACGCGCGTCAAGCGCGCCAACAAAAAGCAGGTAGCGTCCGTCGATCCTCCACTTGACCTTCACCCGCCCCGAAGCACCAGGCTTTGGGCTGAAGACCGGATCGGCCGCCTCGCGGATGAGCCGGATCCTTTGCGGCGAGACGACTCGGAGGTGAGAGGCATCGGTCGCGGTCGCGTTGGAAACGGCGATCACAAGGTCGGCGCGTGGGAGCAAGCGCCTGAACAGCCCGTACCGAATCCGCTCGCCGCGCATGCGGGGACCTCCCCACGCCCACGGGATGAGGTCGTGCAGCGTCACAACCAGCGGGCGGGGGCTGCGCCCGGGGAGGTGGAAATCGATGGCGTGGTAGAGATCAGGGGCGATCCGCTGAATGTCGCTCGCCAGCGCCACGGCGTCTTCGTAGGCCGCGAGCTGGCCATGACTGCGGCGCCGGCAGCCCGCCACCTTGTACTTACCCACGGGAAGGGGAGGAGCGTCGAACGCGACGTCAAGCAGAAGTGTCAGGTTGGAGTCGAATCCGGCCGCGATCAGGCCCTTCAGCAGCCCGCGGGCGTAGGCACCCACACCTCGGGTTGCGCTCGGGCCCTGGAGCGGCCGCATATCCAGCAGCACGGACGGGCGACCCGCTCCCTTCCGAGATGAGTTCAAGTGTTGGAGATCATAATTTGGCCGCCATGAACGAACTCGATCTCGTCATCGTCGGTGGATGCGGACACGTTGGGCTGCCGCTCGCCCTCTCGCTTGCTGAATGCGGCTACCGCGTCGGGATCAACGACATTGACGAGCAGAAGATCCAGGGGGTCAGATCGGGACAGGTGCCGTTTCGCGAAACCGGGGCCGACGCATTGCTGACCAAACTTCTACCAACCGGACGGCTGGAGCTCTCCAGCGACCCGGCGATGCTCAGGCGCACGCGGACTGTCATCCTGGTCATCCTGCGGTCGACAGTTTTTCCGGGCACCAGCGAGACGGTGGAGCGGCGCCTCCGCGCCGCGGGGATCGAAGCGGACGTCGTCTTCTGCCCGGAGCGGATCGCCGAAGGGCACGCTCTCGAGGAGCTGCATACGCTCCCGCAGCTTGTCGGCGCCAACTCGGACGCCGCCTTCGGCAAGGCACGTGACCTGTTCGAGCGGCTGGGCGTCGCGTCAGTCATCCGGACCACACCGCTCGAGGCTGAGCTGGCCAAGCTCTTCACCAACACGTGGCGCTACATGAAGTTTGCGATCGCCAACCAGTTCTTCCAGATCGTGAATCGCTCTGGGCTCGACTACAACCGCGTCCTCAACGCGATCCGTCAAGACTATCCGCGCGCGGCCGACCTGCCAGGACCAGGTTTCGCCGCGGGCCCATGCCTGTTGAAAGACACCATGCAGCTATCGGCCTTCACGCCCGACCACTTTCCGATGGGCCAGGCCGCGATGCAGGTCAACGAAGGCCTCCCCGCCTACATCGTTGACACGCTCAACTCGCGCCGAGCGCTCCAGGGCCGAACGGTCGGGATCCTTGGAATGGCGTTCAAAGGCGACTCGGACGACACACGCGCCTCCCTCAGCTACAAGCTGCGCAAGCTGGCCCAGTTCAAGGGGGCCAGGGTGATGTGCACCGACCCGTACGTGCCGGACCCTAGCTTCGAGCCATTGGACAAGGTTCTTCAGGACTCGGATGTGATCGTGATCGGCGCCCCGCATCGCGCCTATCGGGGGCTCGAGCTTGATGACCGGGAAGTGGTCGACATCTGGGGAATTACTGGACCAATCAGGCTCTGAAAGCTCTCGTCACCGGCGCATCGGGATTCATCTGCGGTTACCTCGTCGCCGAGCTCCTCCGCGCGGGTCACGAGGTGGTCGGCGTCGACAACTTCAGCAAGTACGGCCCGGTCAAACGATCCTTCGACAGCGATCCCCACTACCGGCTGGTGGAGGGCGACGCGAAAGACGTACGGCTGCTCACCGAGCTCGCCGCCGACTGCGACCAGGTCGTCGCCGGTGCCGCAATGATCGGCGGGATCTCATACTTCCACGAGTTCGCTTACGACCTGCTGGCGGAGAACGAGCGTATCTGCGCCGGAACGTTCGACGCTGCGCTGAACGCATTCCGGCGAGGGCACCTGAGGAAGATCACCGTCGTGTCGAGCAGCATGGTGTTCGAGTCCACGACTGCGTTTCCCACGCCCGAGGGGGCCCAGCTCACGAGCCCACCACCGCGCTCGACCTATGGCTTCCAGAAGCTCGCCACCGAATACTTCGCCCGAGGTGCGCACGAGCAGTACGGCTTGCCGTTCACGATCGTGCGGCCCTTCAACTGCGTCGGCATCGGGGAGAGGCGCGCGCTGCGCGACCACGACGTGATGAGCGGGAACGTCAAGCTCGCGATGAGTCACGTCGTTCCTGACCTGGTGCAGAAGGTGCTCAAAGGCCAGGACCCGCTTCACATCCTCGGTGACGGCAGTCAGGTACGCCACTACACATACGGCGGCGACCTGGCCCGGGGCATCCGGCTGGCGATGGAATCAGAGCGCGCGGTGAACGAGGATTTCAATCTCTCTACCGCCCAATCGACGACGGTCCGCGAGTTGGCCGAGGTCATCTGGCGCAAGGTCCATGGCCCGGACAAGCCACTTCGGCTCGTCTCGGACGCGCCGTACGAGCACGACGTGCAGATGCGCGTGCCTGATGTTCGCAAGGCGCGTGAGCTGCTGGGCTTCGAAGCCACCACGCCCCTGGAGGACGTTCTCGACGAGGTCATTCCTTGGATCCGCGACGAGATAGCGGCCCGTCGCATCTAGGTTTCGCAAGAAAAATGAGCGATGAGACGCCTTCGCTCAGCGTAGTGATCCCCGTTTACAACGAGGGGGAGAACGTGGTCCCGACGCTGCGCGGCGTCGTCGAGCACACGCGCACACGGCCACTCGAGGTCCTGGTGGTTCACGACTTTGACGAAGACACCACTGTGCCAGTGGTCAAGCGCCTCCAGGCTGAGCTGCCGCAGGTGCGGCTGTACAAGAACACGCTCGGGCGCGGCGCCCTCAACGCCATGAAATCCGGTCTGCGCGCGGCGCGCGCGCCATACGTTCTCATCACCATGGGCGATGGGTCAGACGATCCAGCCGCGATCGATTCGATGTACGAGCTTGCCCGCGGCGGAGCTGACGTGGTGGCCGGGTCTCGCTATATGCGGGGCGGGCACCAGGTCGGAGGTCCGCTGCTCAAGCGCGTGATGTCGCGTACCGCCGGCTTATCGCTTCACTGGCTCGGCGGATTGCCGGTGCACGACGCGACGAGCAACTTCCGGCTCTACTCCAAACGCCTGCTGAACCAGGTCACGATCGAGTCTCGCGGCGGCTTCGAGCTGGGGCTCGAGCTGACGGTGAAGGCTTATCGGCTCGGGATGCGTGTCGCGGAGGTGCCCACGACGTGGCGCGACCGTACCGCCGGCGAGAGCAGGTTCAAGCTCTGGGAGTGGCTTCCCCGCTATCTGCACTGGTACTGGCGGGGGATGGCGGGCAGGCTGAGGTCAAATCGATAAGATGAGCCAGGTGATGCTCGCGGTCCGCGTCCTGACGGTCGCCGCCGCGGGTGCGCTTGCGCTAGGGCCTCTCGCAGCCACGGCCGCTCCCTCACCCAGCCCCTCGCCGTCGCTCGACAAAGTGCTCGCCCCGCCGCCAGGTTCTGGCTTCACCGAGCTGACGACGGGGGTGCTGCACGGCGAGTTCAGCGCACACGACTGGGCCACGACCAACGCGAGCGGCGCGGACGCGACCGAGACGCAGTCCACCCTGACCAAGGATGGATTCGTCGACGGATACGGCAAGACATGGGCTCAACCCTCCGCCGGCCACGCGATGATCGAAGCGGTCATGGCCTTCAGCGGTGGACAGGGAGCCCGCAAGGCCCTGACCTCGCTCGAAGCGTCGGACAAGGCGGACAAGAGCTATCAGCACGCCAACACAATCTCGGGCATCGAGCCGTACTACGGAGCCCACTTTGCTGATACCGCAAGCACCACGGTCGGCGACCTGTTCGTCTTCGTCAAGGGCAACGATGTGTTCTTCGTGATCCTGGCGTCGCAAAAAGACGACGTCCTGACGACGGCGACCACCCAGGCCAAGGCTCAGTACGACGCCGCACCAGCCTCCACGATCCCCACAGGGCAGTGGCCCGAGAATGCTGTCAAGCCGGTGTCGGGATCGTCCGCCGCCCTCGGCATCGGAGTGATCGCCGCAATCATTGTGGCCATCGTGGCGGTGATCGGCTTCCTGGCCATGAGGCGGCGCGGCTCCGCCCCGGCGGCGATGGTCGGGGCCGGCGGTGCTCCGGCCGGCGCCGTTCAGATGTCGGACGATGGCAACTACTGGTGGGACGGCCAGACCTGGCGCGATGCGGCGCATGAAACGCCACCCATGGCGCAGCGATCCGGCGACGGCACGCTCTGGTGGGACGGTCGCACCTGGCGGCCTGTGCCGCAGGCGGGACAGCCCGACCAACCGGAGCAGACGCAACCGCCGACCAGCTGACGCGGAGCGCTCCGCAGGTTCTAGCTGACCAGCGGCCGGTAGTTGCGCTTGTAGTACTCCCAGTACTCGCCTGACTTCAGGGGACGCCACCACTCGGGGTGGTCCTGGTACCACCTCACAGTGCGCTCCAGGCCCTCGCCCAACGTGACCTGCGGCTCCCAACCAAGCGCCGTGATCCGCGAGATGTCCAGCGCGTACCG